>NZ_JBEXPB010000001.1:0-389809 GCF_040611795.1 Streptomyces sp. NPDC006529
ATCGGCCCGCTCTTCTACGAGCCCACCATCCTCGACGGCGTCGAGGCGCCGATGGCGGTGTGCGCGGAGGAGACCTTCGGCCCTCCCCCATGACGTGCGCGGCTCAGGCGTCGAGGACCTGACCCTCGCGCTTCACGACGGGCGGCTCGACCGACCAGGGGAAGTTGATCCACTCGTCGGTCTTCTTCCACACGTACTCGCACTTCACGAGAGAGTGGGACTTCTCGTAGATCACGGCCGACCGCACCTCGGCGACGTGGTCGAGGCAGAAGTCGTGCACCAGCTTGAGCGTCTTGCCGGTGTCGGCGACGTCGTCGGTGATCAGCACCTTCTTGGCGGTGAAGTCGATGACCTCGGGGACGGGCGACAGCATGACGGGCATTTCGAGCGTCGTGCCCACGCCGGTGTAGAACTCCACGTTCACGAGGTGGATGTTCTTGCAGTCCAGCGCGTACGCCAGGCCGCCCGCGACGAAGACGCCGCCGCGCGCGATGCTGAGGATGATGTCGGGCTCGTAGCCGTCGTCGGCGATGGTCTGCGCCAGCTCGCGGACGGCGCGTCCGAACCGCTCGTAGTCGAGGTTCTCGCGTACTTCGCTCATGCCTGGTGCCTCACCTGGGTGCGGTGGAAGTTCTGGAAGGACCGCGAGGCCGTCGGGCCGCGCTGCCCCTGGTAGCGCGAGCCGTAGCGCTCGCTCCCGTACGGGAACTCGGCGGGCGAGCTGAGCCGGAACATGCACAGCTGCCCGATCTTCATACCGGGCCAGAGCTTGATGGGCAGCGTCGCGACGTTCGACAGCTCCAGCGTGACGTGCCCGGAGAAGCCCGGGTCGATGAACCCGGCGGTCGAATGCGTCACCAGCCCCAGGCGGCCCAGGCTGGACTTCCCCTCCAGCCGGGAGGCGAGGTCGTCGGGCAGCGAGATGACCTCGTAGGTCGAGGCGAGCACGAACTCGCCCGGGTGGAGGATGAACGCCTCGTCCCCCTCGGGCTCGACCATCCGGGTCAGATCCGGCTGCTCGGTGGCGGGGTCGATGTGCGCGTAGCGGTGGTTCTCGAACACCCGGAAGAACCGGTCGAGCCGTACGTCGATGCTGGAGGGCTGCACCATCGAATCCTCGAACGGGTCGATGCGAACCCGTCCGCTGTCGATCTCGGCACGGATGTCTTTGTCGGAGAGAAGCACGTCCCGAGGATACGCAGAGCGCGCGGGCCACCCCCAATCGAGTGCGCCCGCGCGCGTCCGCTCCGCTCCTGCTCCGGGCCCGTGCCCGCCACGGCTACCGCTTGGCCGAGCCCACGGGCACCGCGTGCCGCAGCCGCGCGCACCGCGGGCACCGGATGAGCCGCCCCGGACCGATCCGGCCGGCCCCGAGCTGCTGCATCGGGAACGAAGCGGTACTGAATACATGCCCTTCGGCACAACGGACGACGGTGTGCTCCATCGAGTCCCTTTCCCCAACGAGCCGTGCTGCGACGAATCGCCACATTAGGGGATGAAGAACACCCACTCCAGTCGCCGCTCCGCACCCCAACGGTACGCCCCAACTCCCGCCCCCACAGCCCCCGGTACCCCCACCACCACCCGAACCCCGCGGGTCCGAATTCACCGACAAGGGATCATGGGGTACAGTGTGCAACGATGCGGCACCAGCCAATTGGCCCGCTGCGCGGATGTAGTTTAATGGTAGAACATGAGCTTCCCAAGCTTATAGCGCGGGTTCGATTCCCGTCATCCGCTCCATTGCAAAGCCCCAGGTCAGCGACCTGGGGCTTCTGTGTTGCCTAGACCTTTTCAATGGTCCGCGCCAGACCCGTGCCAGAAGGCTTGCCGCCACCCGCCTTGGCACGCAACGCCTGCGCGGGCATAGATCCCGGCGGCCACTGTCACGGGCCTTTTCAGTTGATCTTGGGTTTACGGGTCTGCACTATGAGCGGCTGAGCACCCCCACGCTGCGGGCCTCCCGTAGCCATGCCTGACGGTGCGGGGGGTTCGGGGGACCGGTCCCCCCGCAGTCGGGATCGTCGACCGCCGGTCAACGCTTCCCCCAGCAGTGACACGAAATGCCCCCAAGCGCTCCGATCTAGGTAGTCGATGCTGCACCGAGGTATCAAATTCATCTACGCCGCCGTATTCGCGTTCTCCGCTGTGGTGGCGTTCCTGTTCGTGCGGGGGCTGGACGAGGACTGGGTGCTCGGCCACTCGGCCGTGGTCTGGGTGCTCGACTCCGACGATTCGGTCAGCGGGTCGCAAGTCGCCCGCGACGTGGCCTCTTTCGCCAGCGACCACCGGCTCTCGGTGGCCCGTGAAGTACCCGATCTCAAGGACCCCGACGGCCGCCGGCACCTGTATCTCGCTTCGGGCGACCCGGGCTCGGAGGCGGCGTCATGGCTGGGCGAGGGCTATCCGTCCTTCGGTCGCGACTACCGCACCGAGGTGCACCCGCTCGCCGAGATCGGGCAGCGGGACCCGCGAGGTTTCTACTACGTGTTCGGCCCGGCAGGGTCCGATGACGCCCTCGTGGCTCGGTTCAAGAGTCTCGGCCTGCGTGCCAGTGCGCACCACCCGCTCTCCGTCGGAGAGCTGACCCCCTTCTACGCGGACGGGGTCCTCGTCCGGTCCTTCCTGGTGGTTGCCCTCGCTGCCGTGACGATGACCGGAGCGAGTGTCCTGCTCAATGCGAAGGCGTACGGAGTGCTGCGCCTGCAGGGAAGGTCCTTCACCGACATCCTGCTCCGTGATCTGCGGCAGCTCGCGTCGTTCGCAGCGATCGCGGCCGGTGCGGTGGCCGGTGCGGTCCTGGTGCTCCTCGGCCTCTACAACGGATGCGCGTGGCTCGGCCTGTTCGCTTCGGTGACTCTGGGCATCGCGGGCCTCCTCGTGCTCTTGATCCTGGCGACCCACGCGGCCGTGCTCGCCCTCACTTTCAGGACCGATGTCCGGCGAGCTTCCCGCCCGGGCCGCGTCCATTTCGGCCTACCTCGTGCGCGTCCCTGCCCTATGGCTCGCCCTCAGCATCGCCACCTCCGCTGCCCTGGCGGGGCAGGACATCCTGGCCCGCCAGGACAGCCGGGAGATGTACGCGAAGGTGGGCGACACTGCAGCCATCCGTCTCAACGGCAGCCTGGGCGGCGACGATGAGATAAAGCAGATGCAAAAACGCGTGGGCGGATGGCTTCGTCAAGCCGACGCCGCAGGCAAACTCATCGTCGCCGGGCGGCGGGAACTCCAGGACGTCGCCCCCGGTTCCGGCCTGCCCCAGGGCGAGATGCTCATCGTCAACGAAACCTTCCTCACCGAGCAGACGCTCCTTGGTCCCACCGGATACCGGTACGCTCCCGCGGCACGGGACGGCACGAACCCCGACGATCGCGCAGTGCGGCTCATCGTGCCCGAGTCCCTGAACCAGCACGCCTCGACCATCGCCGCACACATCCCGGGCGTCCTGAGCCCGGCCCGTCCGGAGCGCATCCGGCAGAGCCAGGTGCAGACGCTCCCGGCGAAGAGCGGCCGGCGCGTCTTCGGCTACAACCCCGGCGACCAGGCCCACACCGCCGCTCGCAACACCAAGGAAGACCGCTCACTCGTGGACGATCCGGTCCTCCTCGTGGTCCCCAACGGGTCGGCCTATCTCACGGACAACGCGTACACCTCGTTCGCCACCCAGGGCGGAGTGGTCTTCCCCGACCCCGCCGACATCCAGGCCGGCATCGAGACGAACAAGCTGCAGAACGACGTGATAGCCATCAGGCCGATCGGGCAGAACGCGGCCCTGCAAATGCGGGACGCGGTCAACGACTTCCGGCTGTACCTGTTCAACCTCGTGGTGGCAGTGGTCGTGCTTGTCATCACCGGCGTCGGCGTCTGCATCGTCTACTCGCGAAAGAACGCCCAGGCCATCTTCGTCAAACACATCAGCGGCTGGCGGTTCGCCGCAAGTCACCGCTCCGTGCTGGCCGTCGAGGGGATCCTCGCCGTCCTCCTGGCCGGCTGGGTGCCCTTCCACGTCTGGCAGCAGAACCAGGATCTGGAGGAGTTCAAGGCCATGGGGATGCCCGCACCCAGCGCGGCCGTGCAGATCAGCGCTCTGGATCTGGCCCTCACCAGTGGGCTGGTCGCAATCGAGGTCGGAGCCGTGCTCCTCGCACTGGCAGCCTTCCATCGCCGCATCGTCAAGGAAGGGGCGACCGAAGGATGAGTCCCGTTCGCACCCTTTCACGCAGCAGGAGCACCACCGTGATCGATATCGAGAACCTGTCGAAGTCCTTCGGCCGACGGACCCTGTGGTCGGATGTCACGCTGACCGTGAAAGGTGGCGACATGCTCGCCCTGGTCGGCCCCAGCGGATCGGGAAAGTCCACTCTCCTCAACTGCATCGGACTGCTCGAGGCGCCGAGCAAGGGCGCGATCCTGCACGAAGGCAAGGACATCACCCGCTTCAACCCGCGTCAGACCCGACGGTTCCGCCGCGAGGTGCTCGGCTACCTCTTCCAGAACTACGCCCTGATCGACAACGCCACCGTCGCCGCCAATCTGGAGGCCGCCGTCAAGCCTCGGCGGTCGCCGAGGAACACCACCCGCGTCACCATCGCCGAGGCCCTCGACCGCGTCGGTCTCGCCGGGCGCGAGAAGGAGAAGATCCACTACCTCAGCGGCGGTGAACAGCAGCGTGTCGCCCTTGCCCGGCTCATGGTCAAGCAGCCGGCACTCGTACTTGCCGACGAACCGACCGGCGCGCTGGACCACACCAACACCGCCATGGTCGTCGACATCCTGCGCGAGATGAGCGACGCCGGGTGCGCCGTCGTCATCGCCACCCACAACGATTACGTCCGCGACCGTTGTGACAGCGTCTTCGCGGTGGACGAGCCTTCCGCCGGTCATGGACAGGGGGCAGATGTGCACCGCGCCGAGTTGGTACCGGATTCGGCGCGCACGCGGAGCGGTGCCTGACGGGATGGCGCTCAGAAGGCGTTCAGCGCGTCGCGGGTGTTCGTGCGGTACAGGCCGACCTTCGGGTGGGCGACGGTGCCCGGCTTGGCCAGCCGGAGGTTGACGCCGTCCGCGTTCGGCATGTGCTCCTCGTCGGCCAGGACGTTGACCTCGTCGGCCACGGGGCCGCTGCCGGCCGTCGGGTTGAGGTTCACGGCGGCGTACGCGGTGGCGCCGGGGCGCACCGGGTACGCCGGGGCGCCGCCCAGGCCGCCGGGGGCGGTGGCCTGGAGACCGAGTGCGCCGCCCTTGGCGCTGAAGCCGACGGTGGGGAAGTAGTCCAGGCCGCAGGAGGTCGAACCGTTGTTGGTGACGGTGATGACGCGGACGGTGGCCGGAGTCCCCGCCGGGGAGGTGACCTTGACGGTCAGGTTCCGCGCCGAGCAGGGGTGGGTGTAGGCGTAGGCGTCACCGGTGGTGCTCCCCGTGTCCTTGCCGCCCGCACCGGCCTTCGCCGGGGTGACGGTGGTGCCCGTGCCGGTTCCGGTGACCTTCCCGGTGGACGAGGCGGCGCCCTCCCCGGACGGCGTCACGGTCCCGGTCGAGGCCGGCTTGTCGGTGCTCTTGGTCGTGGCGGGGTCCGCGGCCGGCCCGGCGGCGCTGTGCGAGCCGCCGCCGCAGGCGGTCAGAGCCAGAGCGAGGCCGGCGGTGACGGTGGCCAGGGCGGTGGTGCGGAGTCGGTAGGTGCGCATGGGGAATTCTCCGTATCGGTGCGGTCGTCAGGCGGAGGGCTTGCGTTTCCCGGCTGACGAGACGTGGGGTGCGGCTGCTGTTCCGGTCGGCTGCTGCCGCAGGCGGCCGAGGGTGGCCCGTGGGCGCCCTCCCGTTGCGACCGCCGGATCCGACCGGCGATCCCATCGGCGGACCGACGGGTTGATGACGCAACTGTGGGGCCGGTTTCGTCCCAGTGGCGGTCGGCCCGGGATAGTAGGGACCCTGGAACGCTCCCGACCCCTCTCACCTGGGCGATCGGGCGAGCCTGGAACGTGCTTCCGGGATGAGGGGGAGGGTGGAATGGCCACGGAGACGGAGCGGTTCGCGGAGCTGATGCGCGGATTCAAAGAGCGCTCGGGTCGCAGCTACGGCACGCTCGCGAAGCGTCTGCACTCCAGCAACTCGACGCTGCACCGGTATTGCAGCGGCACTGCGGTGCCCACGGATTACGCCCCGGTGGAGCGGTTCGCCCGGGTCTGCGGTGCCTCGGCCGACGAACTGCTCGCGCTGCACCGGCAGTGGCTGCTGGCGCTGGTGGAGCGGCGGCGGGGGGTGACGCAGGGGCAGGACTCGGCGGCGGGGGCGGCGAACTCCGCGGCTCCGCGGGGCGGTGACGCCGCGCCTGAAGCACCGGCTTCTTCGGCGGATGTGGTGGCCGGGGAGGCCTCGGAGGTCCGGCCCCCGGCGGAGACCGGCCCCGTACCGGTCCCTACGCTCGCCCCCGATTCCGCGCCGGCACCGGCACAGGCACCGACGGAGGCCCCCGCCCCCGCACCGCAGGAGCCCGCACACGCCCTCGGCGCCCTCATCCAGCCGGGCTCCGCCCGGGCCTCCGTACCGGCGGCCCGGCGTCCTCGGCTGCTGCTGGCCGTTGCGGCCGCCGTGGCCACCGTCGCGGTGGCGGGAACCGCCGCCGCCCTCTCCGCCATGGGGGATGCGGGTCACGCGGACCCGCGCCACGGCGCCGCCCAGCCGTCCTCGCGCGAACGGGCGGCGGCGGGCCCGGCCCTGCCGTCCGGCGCGCCGTCTTCACCCACGCCCGCAGCCGGTTCCGCATCCCCGTCCGGCCCCGGACCCTCGTCCCCCTCGGCGACGCCCGGGACCGCCTCGCCGGCCGCCGGCCGGGAGGGGGCCTCCGCCGCCGCCCCGTTCACGGTCAACGTGCTGCCCGACAACTGGGGCAGCCCCTGCGACCAGTGGTTCGCCCTGGACAAGGCACCCGGTACGGTTCCCCCGCCCCCCGCCGGGCAGGCGACCGAAGGGTGGGCCCGGACCCTGGGCGCCGTCCCGGCGGGGCACCTGCGCCTGCAGCTGACCGTCCAGGGCACCGAGGGCAAGCCCGCGGTCCTGCACGCGCTGTACGTCCACGTCGTGAGCGGCCGCAAGGCTCCCGGCTGGAACGCCTACACCATGGGGTCCGGTTGTGGCGGCGCGCTGGTGCCGGCGTCCTTCGCCGTGGCCCTGGACGACGCCTCCCCGCGGGCCAGGTCCGTACCCGGCAAGGAGGGCGAGCGGCCGACGGCGTCGACCGACTTCCCGTACAAGGTCTCCGCCACCGACCCCCAGGTGCTGAACATCGACGCCGCCACGCTCGGCCAGGACGTCAGCTGGTACCTGGAGCTGGCCTGGAGCAGCGGCGACCGCCAGGGCACCACCCGCATCGACGACCACGGCCGCCCGTTCCGCACGGTCGCCATGAACGCCGGCCACGGCTACTGGTACGACGAGAACCACAACGCCTGGCTCCCGCACACGGAATGACGGATCCATCGCACCGTGCCGCTCACCCGGCCGGCCGCCGCCCCATCAGCCTGCCGCGGCCGTGGCCGGGGACCTTTCGGCCTCCTCCCGTGCGGTTCCCGTCTGCGGCCCGGGGGGCGTCCCCGGCCGGTGGTGGCGCGCCACGACGAAGCCGCCCAGGGCGAAGAGCGTCATGGTCGCCGACACGCTCCAGAAGCCCGCGCCGAGCGAAGAGGCGGCGAAGTAACCCACGACCGGCATGAGGGCTGCCGTGCCGAGGCCGATGGCCAGCAGCCGCAGTGACGCCATTTTGGCCTTGTCGCCCTCGGCCGCGTAGTGCTGGAGCGACGTCAGCAGCCAGGTGAGGCTGTTGAGGTTGGCGAAGCCCGCCAGGAAGAACGCGCCGAAATGCACCGCGCCCGTCCCGCTCGACGCCAGCAGGACGGCCGCCGCAGCCTGACCGAGCAGCCACACCGGCAGCAGACGCTGTGAGACCAGGTACCGGGTCAGGAACGACGCGCTGATCATTCCGACCGCGAAGGTGGCCTCCAGCGCCGCCACGTACCATCCACGACCCCCGTGGAACTCGGCGGTCAGGGGGATGACCAAGGTGCTCAGGCCCTGGGCGAAAACGAAGTCCCCGCCGCAGAGCACGATCATGAGGAAGACGGTCCGGTCCTCCCGGTGGCGGATCAGCATCCGACGCCACTCCCCCAGCGTGCCCGCCACGGCCCGGGTCATCATGCGGACGGACACGGGCGGGTTGTGCTCGTTCGCCGTCAGGCGGATCCGGCTCATGGTGAGGGCGCAGCACAGCGACATCAGGACGTCGACCACCAGGGCCTGCGAGGCGGTGCCCCAGGTCAGGATCAGGCCGAGGAGGGCCATCCCGCTCAGCGCACCGGCCTGGAAGGCCACCCCGATCAGGCTGTTGAAGCGCGTGGCGTGGTCCGGATTCACGTGGTGCGCGGTCAGCTTGAACAGCGCAGACCGCTCGACGTTGTCGAAGACGGCCAGCAGCGCCGAGGCCGCCACGATCCAGGGCACCGCACCGGCGCCCGGCACCAGGGCCGCGGCACCCACGATCACCGCGACGGTGCCCGCCCGGCCCAGCCCGCACAGCGCGTACACCCACTTGGAGCTGAGGGCATCGACCAGCGGACCGCACACCGGAAGGACACACAGGGCCGCCACGCCCTGGAGGGTGAGCACGAACGCGAAGGCGGCCGGGCTGCCGGTGCGGCCGTACAGCAGCTGACCCATGGCGAGGGTGTGGATGCCGACACCGACGCTGGAGAGGGTGATCACGCCCAGCATGGTGCGCGCGACACGGTCGTTCCCGAGCATCACCGCACCCCGTCCAGTCGGCGGTCGATGACGTTCTTGACCTTGCCGCTGACCGGGTTGCGCGGCAGAGCGCCCTCCGCCGCGCAGACGATCCTGAGCTCGTACGCATCCAGCGCGGCATCGAAGTCCTGGTAGCCGCCCAGTACCGGGAACTCCTTGACCAGCAGTTCGCGCACGGCCTCGGGTTCCGGCGGGCAGGGAGCCTCGGTGCGCAGTGTCAGCACCTCCCGGCTGCCCTCGGTGGCCACCTCGATCTGGAGCTGCGAGACGCCGAAGGGCGCGAGGGCGTCGAAGACCTCCCCGTACAGCACCGTTTCGCCCTTGAAGCGGACCAGCCCGTCGGAGCGGCCCAAGTACTCCAGCACCCGCCCCGTCACGCCGCAGGCGCAGTGGTGCTCGTACGTGCGGCCCGTGTCGCCGATGCGGTAGCGGATCAGCGGGCCCTCGAACTTCTGCAGGCCGGTGACCAGCAGTTCACCCGCGGTGCCGTCCGGGACGGGGCGGCCGTCCGCGTCCACGACCTCGATGAGGTTGTAGTCGTCGTTGACGTGGTGCACGGTCCCGCCGAGGAATCCGCACTGGTAGCCGAGCTGCGCACCGTCGTTGGCGGCGAGGATGCTGGAGACCACGCGGGTCCCCAGCTCCTGGCGCAGCCACGTCTTGTCGGTCTCGGTCATGGGGGTGCCGCCGTAGATCACCTTGTCGACGCGCAGCTCGGGGCGGCGCTTCTTGGCGTCGCGCAGGAGCGGCAGGATGAGGGCCGGCATGCCGAGGACCACGTTGGCGTCGAAGCTGCCGGTGAGCATCAGCAGGTCGTCGACGGTCACGAACTGGGCCGTCGCGTAGGACTCCACGGGCATCCGGGACAACTCGCTGAACGTCGTGGTCAGCCCGCCGTACATGCCGCCGCCGAACAGCGTGTTCACGACGCGGTCGCCCGGTTCGAGCCCGAGCGCGTAGAGCATGGGAACGGCCTCGCGGACCATGTTCTCCCAGTCGGTGCGGGAGTAGACGATGTAGCGAGGTTCGCCGCTGGTCGCGCCCGAGCGCAGCACCTCTCCGGTGGCGGGATCGCCGCTGCTCAGGTCCCGGCTCGCGGGCAGCGAGTGCGCCTCCAGGGCGGCCTTTTCCAGAACGGGGAGCCGGGTGAGGTCGCCGTCCCGGGTCACGTCGGGCAGCTCCCGGTAGTACGGGGTGCGCCGGGCGCGCGCGACGAGGTAGCGCAGGCGCGCGGCCAGCCGGTCCGCGCGCTCCGGGTGGTCCTCGCTGCGGGCCCGGTCCAGGGAGACGCCCGGCAGGTGCCGGATCCGGTACAACCCCTGCGTCCAAGGGGCTCGGCAGTCCACGGCCAGGTCCGCGCCGGCGGCCAGCGCCGGTACCTCCAGCGGATCCGCGGTCACCTCGGTGTCCGGGGCGGTCACCCGGCCCGCGGGCAGCGGAACGCCGGCCCCCCGCAGCGCCGCCATGACCTGCTCCCACAGGTCCGGCCGTGCGGAGCGCAGCGTCACCTCGTTGCCCAGGGCCCACGCGAGCAGCAGAGCGCGCAGGGTGGCCTCGGCCAGCCGGTCGTCGAGGACGAGGGTGCCCGTCGGGCACAGCTCCAGGACGTCGTCGCTGTCGGTCAGCGGCTGCCACGGGTACTGGCAGACCCCGCCGAGCAGCCGGTCCAGTCCCTCGAAGAGCCGCCTGCTGTCGAACCGGCGGAGCGGGTCGGCGACGCCGGCCTGCCGCAGCCGGGCGTCGAGCGGGGCGAGGGCGCCGGACGCGAGGGCGCGTTCGACGTGCTCGACGGCCAGCAGCAGGTCGGTGGGGTAATGCCTCATGATCATGTCCTCGTCATAGGTGCGGTGCGGGTGGCTGCCGTACGTCTCACTGCCGCCCCCGTGCGTCCAGCCGCTCGGCGATCACTGCGGCCAGCCGGCGGACGCCGATGTCGATCTGCTCCGCCGGCGGATAGGAGAAGGACAGCCGCAGGTTGCGGGCGCCGCGGCCGTCCGCGTAGAAGCCGGTGCCGGGGACGAACGCAACGCCGGCCGTCAGCGCGTGAGGCAGCAGTTCACGGGAGTCCAGGCCCTCGGGGAGCGTCATCCAGACGAAGAATCCGCCGTCGGGGACGGTCCACGACACTCCTGCGGGCATCGAGTCGGAGAGGGCGCGCAGCATGGTGTCGCGCCGGGCGCGGTAGCCCGCGCGGAAGCCGGCGAGCCGGTCCTGCCACGGCTGGGTGCGCAGATAGCGGTCCACCGTCAGCTGGGCGAGCGCCGAGTGGGAGAGCATGGCGCTCTCGGCGGCGAGCACCAGCTTGCGGGTGAGGGCGGCGGGGGCGCGCACCCAGCCCACGCGCAGGCCGGGTGCCAGCGTCTTGGAGAAGGACCCCAGGTAGACCACCCGCTCCGGGTCGTCGGCGCACAGCGCCCGCGACGGTTCGCCGTCGTAGTGCAGCAGGCCGTACGGGTTGTCCTCCACCACCACGACCCCGGCCCGGCGGCAGACCTCCAGGATCTGCGCGCGGCGGCCGGCCGGCAGGGTGGCACCGGTGGGGTTCTGGAAGGTCGGAACGGTGTAGAAGAACTTCGCGGGCCGCCCCTCGGCCGCCAGCCGGTGCAGTGCCGCGGCGAGTTCGTCCGGGACCACGCCGGCCCGGTCCATGGCGACCTGCACCACGCGGGCGCCCGCGGCCTTGAACGTGCCGAGGGCGGTGACGTAGGTGGGACCCTCGGCCACGACCGTGTCCCCGGGGTCGAGCAGCACCCGGACCAGCAGGTCCAGGGCCTGCTGGGAACCGACGGTGACCATGACCTCCTCCGGTCGGGCGGAGATCCCCTCGACCGCCATGACGGAGCAGATGCGTTCCCGCAGGCCCGGGTCGCCCTGGGCGGCCCCGTACTGGAGGGCCGTCGGGCCGTGCTCGCGCACCACGTCGGCGACCGTCCCGGCCATGACCTCCTGCGGGAGGGCACGGACGTCCGGCATGCCGCCCGCCAGCGAGACGATGCCGGGCAGGGCCGCCACGCTGAACAGGGAGCGGACCTCGGAGGGCACCATGGCGCGGGCACCGCGGGAGAAATACCGCTCCCAGGGCACCGGCTCGCCGTCCGCCGCGGGCGGCCGTACCGCTCGTACGGCCGGTTCCGGTTCGAGTTCCATGGGCAGGCGCATCACTGTCTCCTGGGGTGGGAAGGGCGGGTCTCTTCGCCCGCGGTGGCGTCGGCCGGGCCGGCTGGTGTCGCGGCTGATGGACCGGCCGACTTCCCGGCCGGCGTCCCGGCCGACGTCAGGAGCCCCACCGCGTAGTCGTGCAGGACCCGGTCCTGTCGTGCGTGCAGCAGCGTCGTCTCCCTGCGCGGACCGTCCGGGTCCCGGGTGACCAGGCGGGCGGCCTGCCGGCACATCGCGTACGGCCGGGCGGCCGCGCCGCGGAAGGCGGCCGGGTCCGCGCGGGCCAGCTCGGCCCACTCGCGCTGGTCCTCGCCCAGCGCCGTACGGGCCAGGCCCAGCAGGTCGGAGGCGCACAGTCCGGGGCGGATCCCGGCCGGTGCGATCCCGTCGGCCGTCGTGGTGAGGTCGACGCAGGCGGGGCCGTCCCCGGCACCGTGCGCCGCCATCGCCTCCAGTGCCGTCTCGACGGCCCAGTCCTGCTCCGCCCCTCGGCGCGGGCGCAGGAGAGCACCGGGGAACTCGCACGGATCCGTCCCGCTCCCCCGCACGCTCCAGATGGCGCAGATCCGCTGGGCGGAGCCGAGCTTCACGAGGCTGATGTGCAGTCCCGTACGGACGTGTCCCATGGAACCCTCACTCGCTCAGGAGGTGTGGCCGCAGGACGGCTCGGGGTCGGCGGACGGCTCCAGGGCGTCGTGGCCAAGCCGTACGACCGCCTTGCCGGTGTTCTCGCCGCGCAGCATCCCGAGGAAGGCGTCGACGGTCCGCTCGAACCCCTCGGTGACGTGGAGCCGGTCGGTGACGCGGCCGGAGCGCAGATGGGGGACCAGGAACTCCTCCAGCTCCACCTGGGCGTCGCCGTGGCGGGAGACGAGGAAGCCCTCCAGGCGGATGCTCTTCTCCACGAGGTCGAAGAGGTTGCGGGGGGCCGCCGGGGCGGATCCCGCGTTGTACTGCGCCACGGCCCCGCACCAGGCGATGCGCCCGTGCTCGCGCATCGCCCCGATCGCCGCCTCCAGGTGCGCGCCGCCCACGTTGTCGACGTAGACGTCGATGCCCTCGGGCGCCGCCCGCTCCAGTTGCCCGGACAGACCCGGACCGGCGCGGTGGTCGAAGGCCGCGTCGTAGCCGAGTTCCTCGGTGAGCAGGCGGACCTTTGCCGCCGAGCCCGCGCTGCCGACGATCCGGCCCGCGCCCAGCAGCCGCGCCAGTCGGCCGGCGGCCGTGCCGACGCCACCGGCGGCGGCCGAGACGTAGACCGTGTCGCCGGCCCGCAGCCGGGCGATGCGGGTCAGCGCGACGTACGCCGTCAAGCCGGTCCCGCCGAGCAGGCCGAGGAAGGACTGGGGGGCGACGCCCTCGTAGCGGGGCAGGACGCGTACCTCCGCCGCGTTCACCACGGCGCGGGTCCGCCAGCCCTCCCGGTGGAACACCAGTGCTCCGACGGGCAGTTCGGCGCTGCACGACTCCACCACCCGGCCGATGGAACGGCCTTCGAGCGGAGCGTGCAGCTCCCAGTCCCCGTCCATGCACTCGCGCATGTACGGGTCGACGGAGAGCCACAGGTTCTCCACCACGGCCTGGCCGGCGGCCGGCGGGACCAGCGGCAGCTCCACCTCGGCGAAGTCCTCGGGCACGGGCATGCCGCGGGGCCGGCGGCGCTGCGTGAACGCGCGTGTGGTGCGGGCCGGGGCGTTCATGCCGCCACCTGCCCGGCGGGGACCGTGCGCACAGTGATGTCGCGGGCGCATTCCTGGAGGAACCGGCGGAGTTCGTCCGCATCGGTGTGCGAAGCCTCGACGAAGACCGGCACCTCCCACTCCTGGTAGGTGATGTGCCGCGGTGTCTCCTCCTGCGGGTCGAGAATGTGGAGGGCGTCCAGGCACGGATGGGTGCGGATCCGGTCGGGTACCTCGATCGTCCGTACCCCACCGGCCGCCAGGTGGTGACCGGGGAAGGCGAGCCAGCCGTGGTGGCGGCCGCTGGGCGGGCCGGCCGGCGGTCGCTGAAGGCCGAGCCGGACGGCTATCTCGTGCGAGGGCAGGTGCACCCCGGTGTGCAGTTCGTGCGTGGAGACCACGGCCGCGCCGCCGACCCGGTTGGCCACCTCCAGGAAGACCAGCGCACCTTCCGGGGTGTGGAAGAACTCCAGGTGGATGCAGCCTTCCTCGATCCCGAGGACCTTCACCACCTGTTCCACCAGCGCTCGTTGCGGCGGTGTGCACGGCTCCTGGTGCGAGCCCAGCGGGGCCCCTTGGGCGTACTCGACCGGCTTGTTGACGTACCGGCTGACCGCCACCTCGACGAGGCGCCCCTCCTGCACCAGCCCGTCGGCGTGCAGGATGTCCCCGTCGATGTGCTCCTCCAGCTGGAACTCCCCGGCGTCCGGGAGCAGACCGTAGGCCCGGAGCGCCTCGCGGGCCGTCGCGTGGACGGAGACGTCCTCGCTGGAGGCGCCCTGGCGCGGTTTGAGGACCGTGCGTCCGGTCCACGGCAGCGTGCCGTCCGGTGACGGCGCGGCCACGAAGCGGGGGTACCGCAGGCCCGAGCCGGCCAGGGCCTCCTTCATCCGGACCTTGTCCCGGACCCGCTCGACGGCGGCGAGCCCCGGGCCCTCGATGCCGAGGTGCTCCCGTACGTGGCAGGCCTCGATGAGGCCGAACTCGGAGAGCGCGAGCACCTTCTCGTAGCCGTCGGCGGGCGAGGTGCGGGCGCGGATGCCCGCGACCAGGTCCTCGTCGGCGTCGAGGACGAGCCGCCGGGCCGGCAGGTGCGCGGGGAGGTCGGCCATCCGGTGCGGGTGCCCGATGTACGTCACCTGGTGGCGCTCGTGGTCGATGCCCCGCTCGTAGCCGATCTTCCGGTACGGCACCTGGTGAATGACGAGGATCTTCATCCGAGATACTCCAAGGTCGTGATGCCCCAGCTGAAGCCCATGGCGCTGGTGGCGAGCATGATCAGGTCGCCGTGCTGCAGCCGGGCCCCGCGTTCGAGGTCCCGCAGGGCGATGAGGGTGTCGGTTCCGCCCATGTGGGCCAGCCGGTCGTAGTTGAAGACGCTCCGCTCGGCCGGGATGCCCAGGGCGCCCAGCAGCCGCTGGTGCATGTCCCGGTCGCCGTGGTTGACGAGGAAGTGGGAGACGTCGTCCAGGGTGATCCCGAGTGCGGTCAGCGCGTCCTCCACCAGGGCGGTGAAGTGCCGTACGTAGGCGTCCGCGAGTCCCTTGCGGTGTTCGCCGCGCCGGATCAGGACACGGGATCCGGTCAGCTCGCCGGCGTAGTAATCGGACCAGCCGCCGTCGGTGCGCATGGCGGAGTGTGCGACACGGAAACGACCCGGACCGCTGCCCAGCAGCACCGCCGCAGCCGCATCACCGAAGTTGAACAGAGCCTTGGAATCAGGGTCACCGTAATCAACCATCCGGCTCAGCCGGTCCCCGACGAGGACCAGGGCGTACGTGTTCTTCTCCAGGGCCCCGGGAGTGGACAGGAGCCGGACCGCGGTCATTCCCGCGTTGCAGAAGTTCGCCACTTCGAAGCAGTGAGCGCCTTCGATGCCCAGGGCGTGGGCCACCTTCGCCGCGGGCGACCAGAACGGGCGGTCCCACTCGCCGGATCCGGCGTAGACGACCTGCCGGATCAGCTCCGCCGGCACACCGGTCCGTTCCAGGACCGCTCGGGCGGCGTCCAGCGCGAGTTCCCAGGCCTGCTCCCCGTCCGCGAGCACCGGGAAGGTCTCGCAGTGCGTGATCCGGGCCAGGTCCCCGGCCGGCACGCCGGAGGCGGCGGCCATGACGCGGACATCGGCCCTCGCGGACGGGAAGGACACCTCGAAGTCGGCTATGCCGCCCACGTCTCGCCCTCTTCGATGCTCACGCGGTGCACGGTCCGGGTGGCCCCGGGCTCGACGGCGGTGGCGGCGTGGTAGGTCGTCGCCGTCTTCCACACCACCAGGTCGTTCGTCGTCCAGCGGTGGGTGTAGACGTGCGCGGGGTCCTGGATGAGCCGGTCGATGACGGCGAAGAACTCGGCGTTCTCGTTGGCGTCGAAGCCGACGACGGAGTCCATGTACTCGGGGGCGCCGTAGAGGTAGGAGCGGCCGGTGACCGGGTCCTGCTTGACCAGCGGGTGCTCGGTCGGCGGGTATTCCAGCTCGACCAGCGCCTTGAGCTCGGCGATGGACAGTCCGGCGTGCTCGGGAGAGATCCGCTGCCGCTTGCTCACGGTGTGCAGGGCGGTGCGGCCGGCGATCTTCTCCTTCCACTCCGCGGGAAGGCGGTCGTAGACGTCCAGGGCGCTGGCGTACAGGGTGTGGCCGCTGGTGGCGGGTACGTCGATGCCGTGCAGCATCGTGTAGGGCGCCGGGTCCTTCATGTACGAGGAGTCCTGGTGCCAGAAGTTGCCGACGCGGGCGACGCCGACCGGGCGGTCCGCCTTCATGGCGTTGGAGGAGATCATGATCTCCGGGTGATCGGGGTGGCGGTACTTCGCCATGAGGAACGGCACGGGCCGGCCGATCCGGGAGGCCAGTTCGATCTGCTGCTCCGGGGTGATGTCCAGACCCCGGACCACCACCAGCTCACGGCGGTGCACGGTGTCGATGAGCCGGGCGAAGACCTCGGGGTCCTGGAGGTCCTCGTAGCCGACGCCGGTCAGCTCCGAGCCGATGAACGGGGTGATGTCCTTGACCTGCATGAGCGGATCTCCTTGATGCGCTGGAATGCTCTGAAAGTGGAAGGGAAAAGCTGCCGGGGGCGCTATCGAACGTCGTCGATGCAGGCGCGCAGGGCGCGGACGAATCCCTCGATGTCCTCGCGGGTACGGAACGGAGCGACCGTGACCCGGAAGCGCTCGCCCCCCTTCGCGACGGACGGGAAGTTGATGGGCTGGACGTAGATGCCGTACTCGTCCAAGAGACGGCGCGAGATCCTTTTGACCCGCTCACCCCCCGGGACCAGCACCGGGACCAGGTGGCTGGGGGCGTCGATGAAGTCGATGCGCGCCTCGCGCAGGAGGCTCCGCATGAGTTTGGCGTTCTCCCGCAGCTGCAGGCGCAGTTCCGTCCCCGCCGCGCCCTGGATCACGTCGAGGCTCTGCTGGGTGGCGTCCAGACTGGAACGCGGAATCGTGGTGGTGAAGATGAATCCGGGCGCGTGGGACCGCACGTAGTCGAGGGCGGTGTCGGGGCCCGCGACGTATCCTCCGGTCGTACCGATGGCCTTTCCGAAAACACCTTGCACGAACGTCGCCCTGTGTTCTCCGATCTCCTCGCAAATCCCGGCTCCCGACGGGCCGTTCACGCCGATCGCATGGGTCTCGTCGAGGTAGGTCATGGCGTGGTGGCGCTCGGCCAGGTCGCAGATCTCGGCGACGGGTGCGATATCGCCGTCCATCGAGTAGACGGATTCGAAGACGATCAGCTTCGGCCGCTCAGCCGGGTACTGGCCCATGAGCGCGTCCAGCGCGGCGACGTCATTGTGCGGGAATATGTGCCGGCGATTACTGGAGGCGCGGATTCCCTCGATCAGCGACCGGTGGTTGAGCGAGTCGGAAAAGACCACCATGTCCGGTACGGCCGCCAGCAGCGTCGTCAGCATTTCGAAGTTGGCCACGTATCCGCTGGTGAATATCAGAGCACGGTCCTTCCCGTGCCACGCGGCGAGCCGGGCCTCCAGCGCGACGTGCGCCTCACTGGTGCCCGCGATGTTGCGGGAGCCGCCGTTGCCGGTGCCGTGCCGCCGGGTGGAGGCGACCTGGGCGTCCATGACCTGCACGTTCTGGCTCATGCCCAGGTAGTCGTTGGTGCACCAGACCTGGACGCGCTCGCCCCGGTGCATGGCGTGGCCGGGCTGATCGGCCAGGTACGAGCAGGGGGTGAATTCTCGGTACAGCCCCGAGCTCCTCAGGCCTGCCAGTCGCTCTTCCAGCCCGTTGAAGACGGACAGGGGTGATGCGGACACGGGAAGGACGGACATGTCTCTCCTGTAACTAGAATTTAATGGTCCAGGGACGGGGCAGGTGGTCAGCCGGCCCGGTCAGCCCCACTGCGAGTCACTCATCAAGGCGACGGAGACGACCTCTCCCTGCGGTGCGGATTCGCTGCCGGCGACCACGCCTAGAGTCGCGAGAACCGTCACGGCGAGTGCGCCGATGAGCTGCTGGAAAGTCGTCTTGAACATTTGTCCCCCTGATGAGTGCTGCGCCGCCGGTTTTCTCCGGCCCGTGACAGGAATCATGTGCCGAGCTTCTCGCCGAAAACAGGGATATCCGGGAGCATGATCACGCAATGCAGAGACTTGAAGGATGGAAAAATGTGCGTCAAACCGGGCAAAACAGCAAATGTTCCGTCTGTCGAGCTCTGCGTTGAGGGACTGGCCTTCTACGAGGACGTCGTCCGGGGTGACCTCTCGGGGCGGGACTGCCCGCAGTGCCTGCTGGACCTGGGGCTCCTGCAGACGCTGCCCGACGGAGGGCTGATGCCCCTGCCCCCGGGACTCGCGGCCAACGGCGTCATGCGCCTGCTGGAGACGGACATCGAGGAGAAGCAGCGCGCTCTGGCGGCGGCCCGGACCGCCGTGCACCAGGCCGAGGTGGTCTATCGCGCGCACACCCGCACCGACACGGGCATCCGCGCGATCAGCGGCGCGGACGCCATCAGCGCCACGCTGTCCTCGGTCGTGCTGTCCTGCGGGGAGGAACTGCTGACCGCCCAGCCCGGCGGCGGCCGACCGGCGGACCTGCTGGAGAAGGCCCTCGCCAGCGACGTGGCGGCCCTGGAACGCGGCGTCCGCCAGCGCACCATCTACCAGCACACGGTCCGCTCCCACGCACCGACGCTCGCCTACGTCGAGCAGATCTCGGTCGCGGGCGCCGAGATCCGCACCCTGGACGAAGTGTTCGACCGGCTGATCGTGTGCGACCGCAAGATCGCCTTCGTCCCCGATCCGGGCGAGGTACGGCGTGACCTCGCCCTGGTCATCGAGCACCCCGGGATGATCCGGTACCTCGTCGGCATCTTCGACAAGTCATGGGAACGCGCGGCTCCCCTGCGGCACACCCCCACGGAACACCGCCCGCCCCTGCTCACCGACGAGACGCGCCGGGCGGTCCTGCACCTGATGGTGAACGGCTACACCGACGAGGCCATCGCCGGCCGCCTCGGCATGAGCGCCCGCACGGTGGCCACGCACGTCCGCAAGGCGTCGGAACAACTGGGCAGCCGCAGCCGCGCCCAGCTGGCGTACCTCGTCGCGAGGAGCAACATTTTGGACGAGGATCCGTAGGAGCGTCCTAGTCCCAGATGTCGGTGTCGGTCGGGGGCAGGGGCCGCAGGGTGGGCCATTGGGCGAGGAGGCGGGTGGCGAGGGTGGTGCTGAGGTGGCCCAGGGCGTGGAGGTGGTCGTGGGTGCGGGTCAGGCCGGCCACCGCGCGCAGGCGGTGGAGCAGGCGCTCGCGGGCGGAGACGTAGCCCCACTCGAAGTCCTCGGTGGGGATGCGGGCGAGGTGGTCGACCGTGCCGCGGTGGGCCCGTTCGACGAGGGCGTCGCCCTGGATCAGCCAGGCCGCGCACGCGTCGGCGAGGTCACCCGGGACGTCCTTGCCGGTGAGGTCGCGCCAGGTCGTCCGGTAGACGTCCTCGGCCTCCGCGAGCGGGGCCGGGGCGACCGACATGGCACATCCGCAGGTGGGGAAGCCGATGCGGAGGTAGGCCAGTTCCATCAGGCCGTTGCCGAGCGAGGCCCGCTCGAAGTCGATGAAGCGGAGGCCGTCGGCGCTGTACAGGTCGTTGCCGGGACAGGGGTCGCCGTGCAGCAGTGCGTGGTGCCCGGCGGGGTCCAAGCGGTCCAACAGGGCGGCGAGTTCGTCGGGGACCGCCGGCGGGACGGGCACGTCCAGTGCCCGGGCCAGGGCGAGGAAGGACTCCGCGTCGGCGGCCGTGGGCCCCGACCAGGCCGGCAGCGCGCCCGCGTCGGCGGGGCCCGTCAGGGCGTGCAGCCGGGCCAGCGACTCGGCGTACCCCGGCATCCAGTCGGCCGTCCTGCCCAGGTCGTCCACGTGCTCCATGACCAGCACCCGCGAGGGCGGGTCCGTGGCCAGCAGCGCGGGGGCCACGGCGGGTCCGGCGGCCCGGCCCGCCAGCCGCAGGGCGGCGACCTCGCGCGCGAAGCGGGTGGGGGCGTCGGCGTCCGCGTCACCGACGTCGGTGATCTGCTTGACGATCACCAGCTGACCGTCGGCCACCCGCACCCGCCACACCCGTGAACGGGGGCTGCTCTCCAGGAGTTTGCTCTGGTCCGGGGTGCCCACGGTGGTGAGCAGCGCCTCGTTGAAGGGGACAGGATTCGGCATGCCGGTGAGCGTATCCGCCGGTCAGCGCATGCGCGCGGGCCTTTTCCCGGGCACTGACGCCGAGCACTGACAAAGGGTCCGGACCCGGGCCGGGACCCCTTGTCAGTGCCCTGGCCTAGCGTCAGATCATGACGAAAAGACCCTCTGACGCGTGGCGTTCGCAGAAGGCCGAGCGGGCCCGCAAGGTGGCGGCCGGGGAGAGGAGCGGGAGCAGCTGTGCGACTACATCGACCGCAGCCTGACCGGGAGCGGTGTGGACGTGACCGCGCTCGCGGCGAGGCGGGGCATCGACCGGTCGGAGATAACCGACCGGTGGCGCGACTGGTGACGACGCCCGCACGGCCGGGTCCCAGCAGCCGCCGGAGGGGCCGGACGCGCCGATCGTGAGGGCGGGCGGGGCCGCGCAGCAGCCACCGGCGGGGGCTCCGGTGGCTGCTGCGGATCCGGGCTGACCCCGTCCCGCTGCCCCCTTCCCGCCGACCTCCCCACCGCGGCACCCCGGAGGCGCTTAGGATCGCGGCCATGGCGCTGACCGTGAGTGACGTCGACCGTTTCGAGGCTGCCCGGCCCCGGCTGGAGGCCATCGCCTACCGGCTGCTCGGCTCGGCGAGCGAGGCGGAGGACGCCGTCCAGGAAACCTTCCTGCGCTGGCAGGCGGCCGATGTCGGGCGGATCGAGGTGCCCGAGGCCTGGCTGACGAAGGTCCTCACCAACTGGTGCCGCAACCAGCTCACTTCGGCCCGCGCCCGGCGCGAGACGTACGTCGGCAGGTGGCTCCCCGAGCCGCTGCTCGGCGGGGACCCGATGCTCGGCCCGGCCGACACCGCCGAGCAGCGGGATTCCGTGTCGTACGCCGTCCTCGTCCTGCTGGAGCGCCTGTCGCCCGACGAGCGGGCGGTGTACGTGCTGCGCGAGGCCTTCGGCCACCGGCACCGGGAGATCGCCGAGATCCTGGAGATCACCGAGTCCGCCGCCCAGCAGATCTACCACCGGGCCAAGAAGCACATCGCGGACGGCCGGGCGCGCACCGAGACCGACGGGGCCACCGCCCGCAGGATCGTCGAGGAGTTCCTGGCCGCGGCGACCAGCGGCCGGACCGAACCGCTCCTGCGCCTGCTCACCCAGGACGCCGTCTCGGTGGGCGACGGCGGCGGGAAGGTCCCGGCCCGCGCGAAGGCGTTCGAGGGCGCGCTCGCGGTCGCCACGTTCCTGCGCGGCCTGTTCAAGCCCAGCGCGGCCAAGCGGGCCCACATCGGCGGCGCGGCCGACTTCCACGCCACGACCGCCAACGGCGGGCCCGCGCTCCTGGCGGTCGTGGACGGCCGGGTCGCCGGGGTCATCTGCCTGGAGGTCACCGCGCAGGGCATCAGCGCGGTCCGCAGCCAGGTCAATCCGGACAAGCTCGTCCGCGCGACCGAACGGTGGGCCGCCGACGGCCGCGGCGAGGCTCCGCTCCACACCCTCTGACGCCGGGCCGCGATGATGTGACGCAGACCACAGTTTCCACCTGTCAGGGAACGGCCGGCTGTCCGGTTCAAGGGGCGAAACCCTGCCGGACCACGGCAGCCCCGCCCAGACAGGAGCACGGACATGGAGCACCGCATCGTCGTCCTCGGAGCCGGCTACACCGGGGCCCTCGTCGCCGGCCGCCTCGCCAAGCGGCTGCACTCCGACGGCGTCGGCATCACCCTCGTCAACCCCGAGCCCGACTTCGTCGAGCGCGTCCGGCTGCACCAGCTCGCGGCCGGCCAAGAGCTGCGGCCCCGCCCGCTCGCGCAGATGTTCGCGGGCACGGGCGTGGTGCTGAAGCTCGCGACGGTCACCGCCGTGGACGTGGACCGCAGGATGGTGACCGTCGCCCCCGCGAACGGCACCGGACCGCAGGAGCAACTGGCCTACGACACCCTGGTCTACGCCCTCGGCAGCGGCTGGAACGACGGGGGCGTCCCCGGCGCCGCCGCCCACGCCCACGAGGTCGCCGGCCGCCCCGGCGCCCTCCGCCTGCGCGCGCGCCTGGCCGCCCTGGAGGCCGGCCGGCCCGTGGTCGTGGTAGGGGGCGGTCTGACGGGCCTGGAGGCCGCGACCGAGATCGCCGGGGCGCGCCCCGACCTCGACGTGGCCCTCGCCGCCCAGGGCGCCCTCGGTGACTGGCTCTCCGCGAAGGGCCGCGCCCACCTGCGCAAGGTGGTGGCCGGGCTCGGCATCACGGTCCACGACCACACCGCGGTCAGCGCCGTGGCGGCGGACGGCGTGACGACCGCCGACGGCCGGGTCCTGCCCGCCGCGGTCACGGTCTGGACCGCCGGTTTCGCCGCGCACCCCATCGCCCGGGCCACCGCCCTGGAACTCGGCGACGACGGCCGCATCCTGGTCGACACCACGATGCGCTCGGTCTCCCACCCGGACGTCTACGTCGTGGGCGACGCGGCGCTGGCGACCCGCCCGGACGGCACGCCGCTGCGCATGGCCTGCGCCACGGGCGTCCCCATGGCCTGGCAGGCCGCCGACGCCCTCGCGGCCCGCCTCACCGGCGCCAAGGTCCCCCGCACCGCGATCCGCTACGCCCAGCAGTGCGTCTCCCTCGGCCGCGAGGATGGCCTGATCCAGTTCGTCACCGCCGACGACCGCGCGGTCGACCGCGCCCTGACGGGCCGTGTGGCCGCCCTCTACAAGGAACTCGTCTGCAAGGGCGCGGCCTGGGGCGTCGCCCACCCGACCCTGGGCATGCCCGTCCGGCGCCGCCGGATCGTACGGCAGGAGACCCGCAGCCGGGCCCGGGCGCAGGCCCCGGCCTGACCTCGCCGCACCCCCCGAAGCCGACAGCGGCGCACGGTGCCGGGGGCGTCGTGCGCTCCCGGCATACGATGCCGACCGTGACGCACGACCACGGTGAGCTGGACAGCCTCGTACGCAAGCGGATCCGGGCCCTGCGCGTGGCCCAGGGCTGGTCGCTGGCCGAACTGGCCGCCCGCGCCCACATCAGCCAGTCCACCCTCAGCCGGATCGAGAACGGCGGCCGCCGCCTCGCGCTGGATCAGCTCGTCACCCTCGCCCGCGCCCTGGACACCACCCTGGACCAGCTCGTCGAGACCGGCGCCGACGACGACATCGTCAGCAGCCCGGTGATCGACGCGGCCCACGGCCTCATGCGCTGGTCCATGAAGTCGGACCCGCGCGTGAGCGTGGTGCGCCGGCGGATGACGAACCCGCCCCCCGGCGACCCCGCGACCATGCGGGCCCATCCGGGGCGCGAATGGCTCGTCGTCCTGTCCGGCACCGCGGTGCTGCTGCTGGGGAACCGGCGCGTGCGGGTGGAGACGAACCAGGCGGTGGAGTTCCCCACGATGCTGCCGCACGCCATCGGAGCCGAGGGCGGCCCCTGCGAGATCCTGGGCATCTTCGACCAGGACGCCCGCCGCGGCCACCAGAGCGGTGACGACTGACGGTTTCCCGGTGCCCGTTTGCGCGTTCGGCAGCCCGCCGGGGCTCCTTCTTGCGGATACAGGGATACGCGATGCCGTAACGGCATCACCGTCCTAGCGTGGGTCCCATGCCCCACGCCTCCCACGCTTCCCCCTCACCTCACGATTTCCACGACCAGACGGAGCTCCTCGACCTGGACGCCGACGTCCTCGCCGGACACACCGCGTCCCTCGTCGCGTGGCTGCCCGTCCCGACCCCGCCGCGCCACATCGTGGACCTGGGCTGCGGCACGGGCGCCGGTACCTTCGCCCTGCTCGCGCGCTTCCCGGAAGCCGAAGTGACGGCCGTCGACGCCTCGGCCGCCCACCTGGACCGCCTGCGCGAGCGGGCCCGGGCGCTCGGCCTGGCCGACCGGGTGCGCACGGTGGCGGCCGACCTCGACGCGAACTGGCCCGGCCTCGGCCGCCCCGCACTCGTCTGGGCGTCGGCCTCCCTGCACCACCTGGCCGACCCCGGCCGCACCCTGCGCGCGGTGCACGGCCTGCTGGCGCCCGGGGGACTCTTCGCCGTCGTCGAGACGGCCGGCTTCCCCCGCTTCCTGCCCGCCGACGCCCCCCGCGATCGGCCCGGCCTGGAGGACCGCTGCCACGCCGCCCTCGCGCACCACCACGCCGAGCGCCTGCCGCACCGCGGCGCCGACTGGGGACCGCTGCTGGCCGCCGCCGGTTTCACCGTCGAGGACGACCGTACGATCACCGCGCGCGTCGACGGCTCCGCCGGCTCGGGCGGCGAAGCGGTCGGCCGCTACGCGCTGAGCGCCCTGGGACGGCTGCGCGCCGCCGCCGCCCACGTCCTCGGCGCCGAGGACCTCGGCGCCCTCGACCGGCTGCTCGACACCGGCGGCCCGGGGAGCATCCTGCACCGCGACGACCTCGCGGTCCGCACCGAACGCACCGTCTGGGCCGCCCGCCGCGCCTGACGCCACACCCGAGGCCGCACCCGGATCCGTGCCGAACGCCCCGGCGCCCTGTCAGGTGCGGTCACGCCCGGTCAGGCGCGGTCGATGTGGACGCTGGTGGACTTCACCCGGGCCGTGGCCCGCATGCCCACTTCGAGCCCCATCTCCTCGACGGCTTCGCGGGTCAGCAGCGAGACCAGGCGGTGCGGCCCCGCCTGGATGTCCACCTGCGCCGCGACGTCGCCCAGTTTCACGGCTGTGATGATCCCCGGAAAGGAGTTCCGGACGGAGCTGTGGACCTGCTCCTCCCCGTCCTGGTCGCGCTGCGCCAGATCGACGGCGAACGCCGCGAGGTCACGGCCGTCGATGAGCCGGCGCCCCGATCCGTCGGGGCCCTCGCGGAACGTGGGCACCTTGCCCGCGTCGGCCCAGCGGCGGGCGGTGTCCGTACTGACGCCCAGGAGACGCGCGGCCTGACCCACGGTGTAGTGCTGCATGGGCGACACGTTAGGGACGTGCGGACCGCATCGGCAATACGAGCGGACCGACGCCGCCCCCGCACGGGCGCCGGGCCCCGTCGGCGGGGCGCGGCGGCCCCGGATCCTGACGATATGCTGGCGTTTCTTTGCTTCCGGGGGGTGCAAGCAGGTGGAGTTCCGGCTGCTCGGATCGGTGTCCGTCGCCACGGAGGCGGGGGCCCTGCCGCTCGGCCCGGCCAAGCGGACGAGCCTGCTGGCCGCCCTGCTGCTGCGGCCGAACCATCCCGTCCCGCTGCGCCGGCTCATGGCCTCGCTGTGGGACGGCGAGCCGCCCGCCCGCGCCCGGAGCGTGATCCAGGGGCACGTGTCCCGGCTGCGCACGCTGCTGGACAGCGCCCAAGCCGGTTCCTCCGGCGTCGAGTTGGCGACCGAGGGCGCGGCGTACGTGCTGCGGATGCCCGAGAACCTGCTGGACGCCCACCGCTTCGAGGAGCTGGTCACCCTCGCCCGGGACCAGTCGTCGGTCGGGGACGCGGTGGTCATGTACCAGGAGGCCCTGGCCCTGTGGCAGGGGCCCGCGCTGACCGGCGTCCATCCGACGCCCCCGCTCCAGACGGCCGCCGACGCGCTGGAGGAGCTGCGCCTCACCACGGTCGAGCACCTCGCCGCCGGGTACGGGCGCCTCGGCGCGCACGCGCAGGCGGCAGCCGTGCTGCGGGCCGAGGCGAGCGCCCACCCGCTGCGCGAATCGCTGGCCACCGCCCTGGTGACGGCCCTCCAGCGGGCGGGGCGTCGCTCCGAGGCGCTCGACTGGTTCCACCACACCCGGCGCCTGCTCGCCGAGGAACTCGGCGTCGATCCGGGGCACGAGCTGTGCGACGCCTACGCGGTGGCCCTGCGCGGCCGGAGCGTGCACGAGGTCCACGAGCTGCACCGCGGCGGCGCGGGCGCCGGTGACCCCGTACCCGCGGGAGCGGCCGCCACGGCCGGGGCCCCGGCGCCGTCCCCCCGCTACGGCGACACCCTCGACCTGCTGCCCCGCGCCCCCCGCGGTTTCCACGGGCGCGCGGCGGAGCTGGCGGCGCTGTCGCGGGCCGCGGCCGCGGAGGCGGCCGTATGCCTGGTGACCGGGCCCGCCGGCGTCGGCAAGAGCGCGCTGGCCGTCCACTGGGCGCACCTGCACCACGAGCGGTTCCCGGACGGCCGGCTCCACGCCGACCTGCGCGGATTCAGCGACACCGGGGAGCCCGCGCCGATCGACGTGCTGCGCGAGTTCCTGCTGGCGCTCGGCGTCGCACCGCTGAGCGTCCCGGAGTCGCCGACCCGGGCGGCCGCCCTGTTCCGGTCGCTGACCGCCGGGCGCCGGCTGCTCGTCGTCCTCGACAACGTGCGCGCGTCCGAGCAGGTGCGCCCGCTGCTGCCGGGCGGCAGCGAATGCGTCACCGTCGTCACCAGCCGCCACCGGCTGCGCGGCCTGATCGCCTCGGACGCGGCCCGGCCGGTGCCGCTCGACGTCCTGGGACCGCAGGACGGTACGGACCTGCTCGCCGCGGTGCTCGGCCCGGACCGCGTGCACGCCGAACCGGCGGCCGCCCGGCAGCTGGCCCGGCTGTGCGACGGGCTGCCCCTCGCCCTGCGGGTCGCCGCCGCCCGGCTGGCCGACCAGCCGCACCTGACCCTCGCCGCCATGGCGGCGGAACTCTCCGACACCACGCGCAGGCTGGCCCTGCTCGACGCCGAGGACACCGGGGTCCGGGCCGCCCTGCACCTGTCGGTGCGCCGCCTCCCGCCGGGCGCCGCGCACCAGCTCGCGCACCTGGGCCGGCACCCCGGCACGTACATCGACCGCGGGGTCGCGGCGGCCCTGGCGGGCACCGGCCCGGCCCGGACGGAGGCGGCCCTCGACCAGCTCGCCGCCGCCCACCTGCTGACGTACGCGGCGCCGGGGCGGTGGGCGATGCACGACCTCGTGCGGCTCTACGCCCGCGACATGGAGAGCGGTCCGCACGCGCTGGAGCGCCTGCTCGACCACTACGTCGCCACCGGCCTCGCGGCGGCCCGGGCCGCCGAACGGGACGGGCAGCCGTGCTTCACGACGCCCGGGGACTTCCACCCGTCGCCGGACCCGCGGGAGTTCGCCGACCGCGACGAGGCGATGGCCTGGTACGCGGCCCACCGCGAGGACCTCGCCCTCGCGGCGGCGGCCGCGCACGACGCCGGCCGGCACGGCCGGGCCTGGCGGATCGCGCTGTCCCTGTGGCCGCTGATGGTGTGGCGGGTCCTGGACGGGTGGGCGCCGCTCCTCTACACGGCCCTCGACTCGGCCTGGGCCGACGCGGACCTGGACGGCCAGTCCCGCGTCCTCGCCCTCCTCGGCTGGGTCCTGACCGAGGAGGGGCGGACCGAGGAGGCGCTGCCCCACCTGGAGGCGGCCCCCCTGCTGGCCGCCCGGTCCGGCGACCGCAGCGCCCAGGCCACCGCGCTGGTCAACCTCTCCCTGGCGCAGGCCGCGCTCGGCGAACTCGACCTGGCGGCGCGGGGATGCGTACGGGCGGCCGAGTTGGCCAGGGAGGCCGGCGACCCGACCGCGGAGCGCCTCGCCCTCTACCACCTCTCCCGCCACCAGCTCGATTCCGGGGACTGGAGCCAGGCCCTGGAGAGCACGGCGGCAGCCCGGGCCGTCCGCGCGCCGGACGCGCGGTCCCCCACGCGGGTGCTGCTGCTCGCCGCGACCGGGGAGGCCCTGGTGGGGCTCGGCGAACGGACCGAGGGCATCCGGTGCCTGGACGAGGCGGCGCGGGAGGCCGAGTCGTCGGGGTACGACGAAGGCGCGGAGCGGGCGCTCGGGGCGCTGCTCCAGCTGTCGGCGCACGAGGCGGGGGCGGCCGGTCGGCGGGACGGGGCGCAGGACCCGGCGGGCGACGCCGGGTACCGCGCCCGGTACGACAAGGTGCGCGCGCGGCAGACCGTACGGGCGTGAGAGGGCGTACGGTCCTGGGGTGAGCGGGCGCACCGCCGCGGCGCGGACGCCGTACGGGGCCGGCTCGCCCGCGTCCGTACGGGTGGACGCGCCCGCGGATCAGGGGGACGTCAGCGGAACGTCAGCGTCGCATGATCACCACGACAGCGGCGCCCGGCACAGTGGTGCTCACGCGGCGAGCTTTCCGCGTGCCGACCGTTCCGCCTTCGGGGAGTTCCCTCATGCGCACCACCCGCCGCCGCCTGCGCACCGCCACCGCCGCCGCCACCGTGACCGCCGGTCTCGTCCTGGCCCTCACCGCGTGCGGCGGCTCGGACGGCGCGGCGGCGAAGCCCGGTGCCGGCCGGAGCGCGGCCCCGGACGCGGCCAAGGGCGGGGACGCGTCGGCCCCGGCCGGCACCGCGGGCGGCGCCTCGGCGTCGGGCGCGGGAACGCAGGGCGCCAGCGGCACCCCGGTGAAGAGCGGCGCGGGCACGACCGGCGGGAACGACAAGACCGGTGACGCGTACGCGTACTCCCACCCCTGTGCGGCGAAGAGCCTGACCGTCAAGGTCACCTCCCCGCAGGGCTTCCCGGCTTCCGTCCGCGTCGTCACGGTGACCAACAACGGGTCCGCCTCCTGCGGCCTGGACCACCACCCGACCGTCGGTTTCAGCGCGAAGGGCGCCGCGCTCGGCATCGAAGCCGCCGCCCCCGGCGGTCTGGGCGGCGCACCCGCGTACCCGCTGCGCCCCGGCGCCACCGCCTACGCGGCCGTGAACCTCGACCCCTCGGGCGGCACCGGCCCCTCCGCCGACGAGATCAGCGTCCTGGCCGACGCCGCGCACATGGCGAACGCGGACGGCGTCAGCCTCCCGCTGGCCGAGCCGGGCACCGTCGCCAAGCCGAAGGTCGGCCTGTACCGCGCCGGCGCGCGCGAATCGCTCGGCACCCTCTGAGCGCGCGGTAGCGCTCAGCCCCTGAACCCTCCGGGCCCCCGACACCCCCGACGGTCCCCGGAGCCCGCACACCCCCCGGCCGTCGGCCGGGGGGTGTGCGCTGTCGTCAGCGCCCGTGCCCGGGCCCGCCGTCGGGCCCTGCGCTGCGCGTGAGCGTCTTGAGGGCGCGTTCGCGCAGGGGGGCCAGCCGGGTGCGGGCGGCGGCGCCGTTGTGGACCGCGTTGGTGGTGATGACCACGTACCGCCCGCCGGCCGGGGCGAGGAAGAGGCTGGTGCCGGTGAAACCGTGGTGGCAGGCCACGGCGCCCCCGGCGGCCACGATCCATCCCAGGCCGCGCTCCAGACCGGGATCGATCTGCGCCACGGGCACCAGGCTCTGCCGCAGCCAGCCGCCGAGCGTGCTGTCCGGACCGGCGGACAGCAGGTGCTCGGCGTAGGCCGCGAGGTCCGCCGCCGGGGCGAACACGCCCGCGTGACCGGCGACATCGCCCATCACGGCCGCGTTCTCGTCGTGCACCGCGCCCCAGAGCCGGTCGTGCCCGTCGCGGTGCTCGGTCGGCGCGACCTGCGGGGTCTGCGGGAGCGGGCCGTAGGAGGTCCGGTCCATCCCCAGCCCGGCCCAGAGCGCGGCGGCGAGCCGGTCCAGCGGCTCGCCGTGGACGTGCGCGAGGGCCAGGCCGAGCAGGACGTACCCCCGGTTGATGTAGCGGTGGGTGCCGGGGACGTTCTCCAGGGGCTCGCGGAAGATCAGCTCGTGCAGCGGGCGCGCGGTGAGGTCGTACAGGTCGAACCGGGTGGCCGCGCGCAGGCCGGAGGTGTGCGCGAGCAGTTGGCGCACGGTCGCCCCCGCGCCGGGCAGGTGGCCGAGGTCCGGGTCCATCGGCGGCAGGAACTCCCGTACGGGCGCGTCCGGATCGATCAGTCCGGCCGCCACGGCGAGGCCGACGAGCGGCCAGGTCGCGGTGACCTTCGTGAGGGACGCGAGGTCGTAGACCGTGTGCTCGTCGGGGGTCCGCGGGTGGGTGAAGGGGGAGACCACCCCGGCCGACAGGACCGTACGCTCCCCCGCGGCCGTACCGCAGACCACGACCCCGCCCGGACTCGCGCCGTCGGCGACGGCCTCCTCCAGCGCCTCCCGCAGACCGTGGACATCGGCGGTCGTGAAGGGTTCGGCCTCGGTCATCTGCGCCTCCGGTGGGGGTGGGTGGTCTCCTGCGCCCGGGCCGGCCCGCGGACGGCCCGGCGCCTGTCGGCCGGGCTCCTGCCCCCGGCAGCACCACCCTGGCCATCACCGCGACCGGAGCGCGGCAGCCGCGCCGAGCGAACGCTCCGCGTCGTCGATCAGCTCGTCGCACCACGGACCGGAGGCTCGGCCGGCCCGGCGCTGTTCGACTGCGCGTCACCCGGAGAAACCGGCCCGTTCATGTGCCGCTCCTAGCGTCGCAGTGCCCGCACCGTTCATTTCCGAGGGGAAACCTCCCGCATCATGCGACGCAGACCTGCCAAGACGTTGACCGTACTGGCCCTGACCGGCGCCCTGGCCGCCACGACCGCGGCCACCGCCAACTCGGCTCCCCAGCACGGCGACCAGGGGAGGGAGATCCGCAACGTGATCTACCTGCTCGGCGACGGAATGGGCCGCACCCACGTCACGGCCGCCCGCGACCGGTTCTACGGGGCGTCCGGCAAGCTGAACATGGAGACGCTGCCCTTCACCGGCGCGGTCGCCACCTACGCCGTCGAGAAGGGCACCTCCAAGCCCGCGCTCGTCACCGACTCCGCCAGCTCGGCCACCGCGTGGTCGACGGGCGTCAAGACGTACAACGCCGCGCTGAGCGTGGACTCGTACGAGAAGCGCGTCACCACGCTGATGGAGCAGGCCAAGAAGGCCGGCTTCGCCACGGGCAACGTCTCCACCGCCGAGGTCACCGACGCCACCCCGGCCGCACAGTTCAGCCACGCGCTGCTGCGCGGCTGCCAGGGCCCGGTCTACTCCGACGCCGCCTGCCTCCCCAAGAAGGAGGACGGTACCTACGAGAGCGCGCCCGCGGACAAGACGCTGGTCACCCCGATCGCCGAGCAGATCGCGCGCAACGGCACCTCCGACGTCATCCTCGGCGGCGGCCTCGCCCGCTTCGAGCCGGACGACCAGAAGGCCCTCCAGGCCCAGGGCTACCAGGTGCTCGGCAGCTTCGGCGACCCCGCGCTGCCCGCCCAGACCGCCGCCAGCCAGAAGGTCGCCACCAAGACCGACCTGAGCCACGCCAACGGCAAGAAGGTCGTCGGCCTCTTCAACCGCGGCAACCTCACCGTCGAGCAGGCCAAGGCCGGGCTGCCCGCGGACGCCGCGCAGAAGCAGGAGCCGACGCTGGCCGAGATGACCCGCAAGTCGATCTCGCTGCTCGGTGAGCGCGGCGGGTACGACAAGAACAGGAAGGGCTTCCTCCTCCAGGTCGAGGGCGCCCAGATCGACAAGCGGTCGCACGCCAACGACGCCGCCCAGACCCTGGGTGAGATCAAGGCCTTCGACGACGCGGTCAAGGTGGCCACCGACTTCGCGAAGAAGGACGGGCACACCCTGGTCGTCGTCACGGCGGACCACGAGTGCGCCGGCTTCAACATCATCGAGAAGGGCACCTACACCAACGCCGAGGCCCTCGCTCCCCCGGCCAACACGGACGCGGGCAACCCCGCCAACAACAGCGTCACCTCGCGCCCCTCCTCGGGCGCCAAGGACCCGGCGCGCTCGACCGGCGCCGTCAACGGTGCGGGCTCGGGCGACGCGAAGAACTTCGCTCCCGCCACCTTCCGCACCCCGAACGACCCGGCCGACGTCAAGGACGGCAGCCCGGACGCCAGCCTCTGGCTGACCTACCTGTCCGGCAACCACACCGGCGCCGACGTGCCGATCTTCGCGTACGGCCCGAACGGCAGCGCCTTCGCGGCGAGCCAGAACAACACCGAGCTGTACGGCAAGCTGTACCGCTCGCTGTTCGGCAAGTCTCCCCAGCAGCACTGACCCATCGATCGGGCAGCCGGGGCCGGGCGGACCGAGTCCGCCCGGCCCCGGCCCCTTTCAGGAGCGTTCCGATGACCCGTCCCACCCGCCGCACCGCCGGGGCGCTGGCCGCCGCGGCCGCCGTCCTCGTCCTCGCCTCCGGCTGCGCGGGCGGCCCCGCCGCCGACGGCGCCGACCGGGCCGGCGGCTCCGGGGAGGCGGCCGGGTCCGCCGCTCCCGTCGCCATGCCCGCACCGCGCGGGGCGCCCGCGCCCGCCGCCGTACTGGCGCGGCCGGCCGCGGCGGGCGAGGTCCGCGTCGAGGAGGGCCCCTTCACGGACCGGGTCAAGCTGACCTCGCTGAAGCTCACCGGGCAGGGGTCCGTCACCGGGCACCTCGCGATCACCTCCGACGTCAGCGACGTCCTGGCCCTGGAGGTCGGCGCGGCGTACTACGACGCGAACGGCCACCTGCTCGGCACCGCGGCCTTCCCCTACCAGGAGGAGGGCGAGGACGCGCGGGGCGGTGAGCACCACGACGGACCCCGCGCGGCCGGCGGAGGCATCGACTTCACGGTGCCGGCCGGTCGGTTCGCGCAGGCACCGGCGAGCGCGGTGCTCTCCGTGCCGGTCCTCGTCAACGAATAGCGGGGGAGGTGGCCGGGGCATCCCCCGGCCACCTCCCCCGCGGCTACTTCCCCCGCTGCTACTTCCCCGCGGCCGCGGGCCCGCAGTGCGTGTCGGCCGACGGGCGGTGGCCGGTGGTAAGGAAGTCGGTGACGGCGCGGTCCGCGCAGGCGTTGCCGTTGCCGAGGTACACCCCGTGGCCGCCGTGGTCGACGGTGACCAGCCGGGCCCGGGGGCCGAAGGCCTCGCGCATCTTCAGCGCCCCGGCGTAGGGGGTCGCCGGATCGCGCAGGTTCTGGACCATCAGCACGTTCGAGGGACCCCGGCCGGTGATCCGGGTGGGCTCCTCCACCGGCGCGTCCTTCCAGAACGCGCAGGGAGTGATGTTCGCGGGCATGCCCGCGGTGAGCGGGTGCGCGGCCCGGTCGGCGGCCGACGCGCGGGCGTACGCGGCCGTGTCGGCCGGCCACTTCACGTCGTTGCAGATGACCGCAACGGCGACCGCCGCGTCCTCCTCGCGCAGCGGCTGTGCCAGTTCGGGCGGCAGCACCGGGGTCGCGGCCGGGTCCTGGGCCTGCTGGACGAGCCGCGCCAGGCCCGGGAAGGCCGCATCGGTGTACAGGGCGTTCTGCGCGGCCTGGCGCAGCACGTTCCCGGTCAGCGGCGCGCCGCCGGTGGTGGAGGGCCTGGGCGCGCGGTCGAGCGTCGCGGCGAGCGCGAGGAACAGCGGCCGGACCTGGTCGGGCCGCTCCGCGAGCCGCAGGCCCTCGGCCGCGCGGGCCGGATCGGCCGCCCAGGCCGCGAAGTCGGGGAACCGGTCGTCGGCGCCCGGCGCCATGTTCGCGAGCCAGCCGCGCGCCACCCGCGCCGGGTCGGGGTCGCCGCTGCTGTCCAGCACCCAGCGGTCGGTGCGCCCGGGGTGGGTCTGCGCGTAGACGGCGCCCACGTACGCCCCGTACGAAGTCCCCCAGGCCGACAGCTTCCGCTCGCCCAGGGCCTCGCGCAGGCGGTCCATGTCCCGGACCTCGTTGGCGGTGGTGAAACTGCGCAGCACCGCGCCCCCGTTGGCCGCGCAGGCCTCGGCGGTCCGGCGGGAGCGGGCCGTGTTCGCCGCGGTGCCGCCGTCGGCGTCCGGCCAGGACCGCAGCGTGACCAGCCGGCGGTCCTCGGGCGCGAGGCCGCAGCTCGCGGTGGTGCTGGCACCCACACCCCGCGGATCGAAGCCGACCAGGTCGTAGGTGCCCGCCAGTTCCTTGCGCAGCGCCTCGCCCTTCTGGGTCAGCCGCTGTACGCCGGAACCCCCCGGGCCGCCGGGCAGGACCATCAGCGTGCCGCGCCGGGCGCCCGGCCGATCGCTGCGGATCCGGGAGACCGCGAGCGAGAGCCGGCGGCCGCCGGGGTCGTGGTAGTCGAGCGGCACCGGCAGGTCGGCGCACTCCTGGCCGACGGGCCCGCCGGGCTGTTCGCAGGACCGCCAGGCAAGCGCCGACACCCCCGCGCCACCCGTCCCGGTCCCCGCTGCGAGGGCCGGCCGGCCGGTGTCCGCCCGGCCGTCGGCCGCGTCGGCCGAGGGGGCAAAGGCCACGGTCAAGGCGGCGGCGACGGTCACGGCCGAGAGGGCGAGGGTGGCGCTCGTGCGGGTGTAGGTCGTCATGCCCTCAGGGTGGTTCCCGCGGGGCCGCCGTCCCATCCGGCAGGCGGGACGGCCGGGGTGGGGCTAACCCCCCGGGGGCCCCAGGGGGGCGGCCGGGCCCCGCCCCCCGGGGACGACGGCTCACACCGGGAGCGCCATCACCATGAGCGGCGCGGTGGTCGGACGGGGGGAGCCGCCCGCAGGTTCGACGGTGAGCCCGATCGCGGTGGCGTCGCCCACCGCCCCGTCCAGCAGCAGCGCGTGCCCGCCGCCCAGCAGCCCGGCGGAACGCATCGACCCGTGCTCCGAGAACCACAGCTGGTACGTCGTCCCGCTCGGCGTCGGCGGCAGCTGCCCCGCCAGCACCACCGCCCGGTCCCGGGCCGCCGAGGTCACCACGGTGACCCGGTTCCCGCTCGCGGTGCGGCCGGTGGCGGTCCGGGCGTCCGGCGCGGCGAGCACCGCGGCCAGCGCCTCGCTCCGCGCTCCGGCCCGGTCGGCGTCCCGCTGCGCGGACTGGCGCACCCGCTCCGCCAGTTGGGCCCGCCCGTGCTGGTCCAGGGCGACCGCCCCGAAGGCGGCGGCCGCGGCGAGGCTCGCGGCGACCACGAAGACCCCGCCGCGCCGCCGGATCCGGGTCGCGAGCACGGCGTACCGGCCCGGCGCCGGCAGTCGCGGCGGGAGTTGGCGGACGGTGTCGATGCGCTCCAGCACCAACGCCTTGAGTTCCGGCGGCGGGCTCGCGGCGGCCGCCGACGCCAGCCGGGCGGCCGTCGCGGCGAACTCCCGCACCTCCTGGCCGCAGGACGGGCAGTGGTCCAGGTGCCGGGCGAAGGCCTCGTGTTCGTCGGGGGCCAGGGCGTCGAGCGCGTACGCACCGGTGAGGGCGTGCGGGTCTTCGGTCTTCACGTGGTCACCCCCATGCAGTCGCGCAGCCGGATCAGTCCGTCGCGCATTCGGGTCTTGATGGTCGGAAGGGGCGTCCGCAGGGTCTGCGCCACCTCGCGGTAGGTCAGGCCCTGGTAGTAGGCGAGGGTGACGGTCTCCCGCTGGAGTTCGGTCAGCCCGCGCAGGCAGCGGCGTACCTGCTCGCTCTCCAGCCGGGTCTCGACCTGCTCGCTGACCTCGTCGAAGGGCGGGGTGTGCGAGCCGAGCGCGTCCTTGTGGTCGCGGTCCGCGGCCGCCTGCGCGGAGCGCACCCGGTCCACGGCGCGGCGGTGCGCGAGGGTGGCCGTCCAGGCCGCGACGGAGCCCTGCGCGCGCTGGTAGCGGGCGGCTCCGCGCCAGATCTCGATCATCACCTCCTGGGTCACCTCCTCCGACTGGGCCCGGTCCCGCAGGACCTTGAGGACGATGCCGAAGACGGGTCCGGCGATCACGTCGTAGAGGGCGGCGAAGGCGTCCTGGTCGCCGAGCGCGACCCGGGCCATCAGCTCGGCCGGGTCGCGCTCGGCGACCGGGGCGGCGCTCTCGCTCCCGCCGAGGCGGGCCGGGCGGTTCACCGGGCGGCCCTCCGTCGTCGCGGGGCGGCTGGTGGGCGTCCGGTGTGCCCGGCGGACGGTGCGACCTCCGTGGTCGCGGGTCGCTCCGGTCGCGGTGGTCGGGCCGGTCGCACGGTTGGCGCCGGTCGCGCCGGTCGCGCCGGGAACCTTCGGTGGATCGCTTGCATGGGCCGTCCTTCGCGCCGCGCGGCATGGGTGGTGGGGATGGGGTGACGGGTGGCAGGTGGCCGGTGGGGGCGGGGCATCCCGGGTCGTCCCGGGCCTCTCGGGTCACCTGTACTTCGGCGCCGACGCCCCGGCGGATTGCCCCCCGCGCCCGCGAACCGGGCGCGTCAACGGGCGGCCCGCCGGTCGCTCCGCCGGGTGATCCCGAGATCCGCACCCATCCGGGGGGCCCGCGGCGCCGAATGGCAGATGTGACCATCAATCGATCGGCCCTGGAGCGCGGCGCACTCGCCGCGCTGAGCGGCCTGCTGTCCGGCTACACGGCACTGGCGGTCGCGGAACTGCTCGCCTCGTTCGTGCGGCCCCAGGCGGGCCCGGTCACCGCCGTCGGCGGCGCGGCCATCGACCGCACCCCGGCCCCGGTCAATGACTTCGCGATCCGGCACTTCGGGACGGACGACAAGCTCGTCCTCCAGCTCGGCATCGTCACCCCCCTCGGCCTCCTGGCCCTGCTCCTCGGGCTGTTCGCCCTGCACCACCGGCGCGGTGGCGCCGCCGGGGTCCTCGCCTTCGGCGTGCTCGGCGCGGTGGCCGCGCTCAGCCGCCCCGACGCCGCCGGTGTGGCCGCGCTGCCCTCGCTGGTGGGGGCGGCCGCGGGGACCGTGGTCCTGTACGTGCTCGCCGGGCGGCTGACGGCGGCCCGGCCCCGCGCCGGGGCCCGGCCGGCGCAGGCCCCGGGCCGCTTCGACCGGCGCGGTTTCCTGCTCGTCGCGGGGGCCCCGACCGTCGTCGCCGCCGGTGCGGGCGCGCTGGGGCGCGTCCTGAGCGGACGGCGCGGCCAGGGCGCGGTTGCCTCCCGGGACGCCGTACGGCTGCCCGCGCCCGCTTCCCCGGCCGCGGCGCTACCGGCCCGGGTCGCCCTGCGGATCCCCGGGATCAGCCCCTTCACCACGCCGAACGCCGACTTCCACCGGGTGGACACCGCGCTCGTCGTGCCGAAGACCGACACCGATACCTGGCGGCTGCGGCTGCACGGCACGGGCGTGGCCCGACCGCGCTCGTACTCCTACCAGGAGCTGCTCGGCCGGGACCTGATCGAACGCGACATCACCCTGACCCGCGTCTCCAACGAGGTCGGCGGGCCGTACGCGGGCACCGCCCGCCGGCTCGGCGTCCCGCTGGCCGACCTCCTCCGCGAGGCGGACGTACGGGCCCCCTCGCGCGGCGGGCGCGCCGACCAGCTGGTGGCCCGCTCGGTCGACGGGATGACCCCGGGCGGCCACACCCTCACCGTCCGCGCCACCGACGGAGCCGGCCCGCTCCAGACCGAGCGGCGCACCCAGACCATTCCCGACGGAGCGGGCGGCTGGCACAGCGTCTTCGTCACCTCCGGCTAACCACCCCAACCACCTCTTTGGAGAACGTCATGACCACTCTTCGTTTCCGCCGTACCGCCCTCGCCGTGGCCACCGCGGCCGTACTGCCCTTCGCCCTCGCCGCCTGCTCCGACTCGGGCAAGGACAGCGCGTCGGGCCCGGCCGCCGCCGACTCGCAGAGCGCCGCTCCCGCCACGTCCGCCGCCGCGGACGGTGCGATGACCGCGGACAAGCCGTTCGGTCCGGCGTGTGCAGGCGTCCCGGCCACCGGCGCGGGCAGCTTCGACGGGATGGCCAAGGACCCGGTCGCCACGGCCGCCTCCCACAACCCGGCCCTGTCCACCCTGGTCACGGCCGTCAAGCAGGCGGGCCTGGTCGACACCCTCAACAACGCCAAGGACCTCACCGTCTTCGCCCCGACGAACGAGGCCTTCGCCAAGATCCCGAAGGCGGACCTGGACAAGGTCCTCGCTGACAAGGAGATGCTGACCAAGATCCTCACGTACCACGTGGTGGGTCAGAAGCTCACGCCGAAGCAGCTGGAGAACGGCTCCTTCGACACCCTGGAGAAGGACAAGGTCACCACCACCGGGTCCGGCACCTCCTACCAGGTCAACGGCACCAGCAACGTGGTCTGCGGCAACGTCCCGACCGCCAACGCGACCGTCTACATCGTCGACACCGTCCTGATGCCCAAGTAGCGGCCGGGGGGGAAGGACCCCGCAGGGAACCGAGCGCGCCCGGAGGGCCGGTCACCGACAATGGCGACCGGCTCTTCGGCATGGCGTCCAGCCGCTAGGGTTTGCGGGGGTATCGCACGGGGTCGGGGAGGGCCGGGGCGGATGAGTCGTCGTTCCAGTGGACTGGTCGGGATCTGGGCCGAGGCCCAGCGCCAGCAGCAACGCTCGCAAGCCCTTCAGCAGCGGGAGCGCGAACGCCTCCAGCGGTCCCGGGAACGGGACACGGCCCGGGGCCTGCGCGAGCAGAAGGTGGCCTACCGCCAGTACCGGGACGCCGAGGCGCGCCGGCTCACGGAGCAGCTGGAGCAGCAGGTCGCCACCCTCCAGGGGCTGCTCGTCCAGGGCTGCGCCGCGCCCGCCTTCCGGATCGCCACGCTGCGGCGCGCCGAGGCAGGTCGAGGCCTTCGCCCCCGGACAGCTGGCCCATCCCGTGCCGATGCCGGAGCCGCATCAGTTCCCGCCGCAGACCGGCTGGGGCCTCGGGTCGGGCCGCCGCGCGCAGGCCGAGGCCGAGGCGCACGCCCGGTACACCCAGGCCTGGCACGCGGCGCAGGCCGCCGAAACGCAGCGGCAGCAGCAGCTCGCCGCGTACCGCGCCCAGTACGACCGGTGGGCGGGCGGGCAGCTCGGCGAGATCCGCGCGCACAACGCGGGCATCGCGGAGCTGGCGGCCTCGCTGCGCGCGGGGGACCCCGAGGCGGTGGTCGAGTACTTCTCGGCCGCGCTGTACGCGTCCGCGGGCTGGCCGGACGAGCTGCCGCGCGCACTGAGCGCCGCCTACGACCCGGGAGCCCGTCAGCTGGTGCTGGACTGGGAGCTGCCGGGCTTCGACGTGGTGCCGACCGCGAAGTCGGTGCGGTACATGCCGAGCACGGACCAGGACAAGGAGTCCCCGCTCCCGGCCGCGCAGCGCCGGGCGGTGTACCGGGACCTGCTGGCGCAGTGTGCCCTGCTGGTGCTGCGGGACCTGTTCGAGGCGGACGAGTTCGGCGCCCTGGAGTCGGTGGCCCTCAACGGATACGTCGACGACCACGATCCGGCGACGGGCCGGCCCGCGCAGATCGTCCTGGCGACCGTGATGGCGACCCGCCCGTCCTTCGCCGCCCTCCACCTTGCCCAGGTCAGCCCGGTGGACTGTCTGACCGGCGCCCTGCGCGGTCAGCTCTCGGCCCGCCCCGACCAGCTGGCGGCCGTCCGTCCGGCCCGGACTCCGCAGGACGTCGGCTCGGGCGTGGTCACGCACGGGAGCGGGCCGGGGGGCGGTGCGGGGGACGAGGAGCCGGACCTGTTCGCGATGGATCCCATCGAGTTCGAGGGCCTGGTCGCCGAGCTGTTCCGGGCCATGGGCATGCAGGCCGTGATGACCCAGCGCTCCAACGACGGGGGCGTGGACGTCGACGCGACCGATCCCACCCCCATCCGCGGCGGCTCGATCGTGGTGCAGGTCAAGCGCTACCGCAACACCGTGCCCCCGACCGCCGTGCGCGACCTGTACGGCACGGTCCAGGACGCGGGGGCCAACAAGGGTGTGCTGGTGACGACATCGGGCTTCGGGCCGGGATCGCACACCTTCGCCCAGGGCAAACCGCTGGAGCTGGTCTCCGGCCCGGAGCTGGTGGACCTGCTCCACCGGCACGGGCTGCGCGGCCGCCTCGGTGACGGCGGCGGCCGCCCGGTGGCGGCCGTACCGGCCCAGCGCGCCGCCGGGCCGGTGGCGACGGCGGAGCCCGAGTACAACGTCCTCGGCATGTACTGGTCCGGCCCGGTCGCGCTCGACGTGTGCGCCCTGGTCTGCGCGGGGACGCGTGTGCTCAGCGACGAGCACTTCGTCTTCTTCAACAACCACCGCACACCCGACGGTTCGGTGCGCAGCCGGGTGCACACCCCGCCGGACCGGGCCGCGATCGAGGTGGCGTTCGACGACCTCCCCGACCGCGCCGACCGGCTGGTGCTGGTCGCGGCGGTGGACACCGACACCCATCCGCACGCCGACCTGGCCGGCTTCGCGGCGGCCCGGATCCGGCTGCTGACCGCCGACGGAACGGAGCTCGACCAGCTGGAGGTGTCGGACGGCCGCCCCGGGGAGACCGCGCTCGTCCTGGGCTCGTTCCGACGGCGGCCCGGCGGGGACTGGTCCTTCGTGGCGGGCGGCAAGGGCTACCCGGGCGGGCTGGCCGCTCTCGTGCACGACTTCGGCATCGCCACGGAGTGAGGAGGACCGGAACGCCTCAACCGGCGGGCGTGGAGCGATGTTTCACGTGAAACAACGTGTTTCACGTGAAACAGGCAATTGTTTCACGTGAAACACCCGGTCGCCGAGCCAAGATCGACGCGCACGTACCCTCCCTGCCATGGACAACAACGCACCCGTGAACAAGCTTGCCGTCATTGTCGGTTCCACCCGTGAGGGCCGTTTCGGCCCGACGGTCGCCGACTGGTTCACCGCCCTCGCCACCGAGCACGCGGGCTTCGACGTGGACGTCATCGACGTGGCCGCGCTGGAACTTCCCGCCCAGCACCCGAACTGGGGCACCCCGCGCACCCCCGCGCTGGAGCAGCTGTCCGAGCGCGTCTCCGCGGCGGACGCCTTCGTGGTCATCACGCCGGAGTACAACCACAGTTACCCGGCGCACCTCAAGCACTTCATCGACCTGCACACCACGCAGTGGCACGCCAAGCCGGTCGCCTTCGTGTCGTACGGCGGCGTCTCGGGCGGTCTGCGCGCCGTCGAGCACCTGCGCCAGGTCTTCGCCGAGCTGCACTGCGTCACGATCCGGGACACGGTCAGCTTCCACGGCGCCTGGGACCACTTCGCCGAGGGCGGCCGGGCCCACGATCCGCAGGGCGCTGCCGGTGCGGCCAAGACCCTGCTGGACCGCCTGACCTGGTGGACCACCACCCTCAACGAGGGCCGTACGACCCGCCCGTACAGCGCCTGACCCGTGCTCCACCCTGCCGACGGGCCCGGACCGCGATGCGGCCCGGGCCCGTCCGGTGGGAGCGGCTCAGCCGGCCAGGGACTTCAGCGCGATGTTCAGCTCCAGGACGTTCACGCGCGGTTCGCCCATGAAGCCCAGGGTGCGGCCCTCGGTGTGGGCGGCGACGAGCTCTTCCACCCGGCTCAGGGCGAGATGGTTGCGCGCGGCGACGCGGGGGGCCTGGAGGGCCGCGTACGCGGGTGAGATGGCCGGGTCCAGGCCGGAGCCCGACGAGGTGACGGCGTCGGCCGGGACCTGCGAGGGCCGCGGCGCGAAGCCGGGGACCGTGTTGTCCGCGACGACCTTGTCCCGCGCCTCGCGGACCGCCTTGACCAGGTCCGGGCTGTCGGCGGCCTTGTTGGAGGCGCCGGAGACCAGCAGCGCGTACTGGGTGTTGATCGTGTTCTGGCCCAGTCCGGCCGCGGGTCGCGGCTGGAACCAGCGGAGGTCGTCGCCGTAGTCCTGCCCGATGAGGGAGGAGCCGACGACCGTGCCGGTCCCGTCCCTGACCTCGGATCCGTTGGCCTGGTGGCTGAAGGCCGCCTGGGCGATCCCGGTCACGGCGAGCGGGTAGAGGACGCCGCAGACCACGGTCAGGGCGAGCAGCGCCCGCAGCCCGGCGCCGAGCAGGCGGGCGGCATTGCCCACAGAGTTGTTCATCGAAGTCAGCGTTCCTAGTTCAGGCGAGCCCGGGGATGAGGGAGAGGAGCATGTCGATCAGCTTGATGCCGACGAACGGGGCGACGAGGCCGCCCAGTCCGTAGATGCCGAGGTTGCGGCGGAGCATCTTGTCGGCGCTGGTGGGCCGGTAGCGGACCCCCTTCAGGGCCAGGGGCACCAGCGCGATGATGACCAGCGCGTTGAAGACGACGGCGGACAGGATGGCCGACTCGGGCGAGGCCAGGCCCATGACGTTGAGCTTGTCCAGGCCGGGGTGGACCACGGCGAACATCGCGGGGATGATCGCGAAGTACTTCGCCACGTCGTTGGCGATGGAGAAGGTCGTCAGGGCGCCCCGGGTGATCAGGAGCTGCTTGCCGATCTCCACGATCTCGATGAGCTTCGTCGGATCGGAGTCCAGGTCCACCATGTTCCCGGCCTCCTTGGCGGCCGAGGTCCCGGTGTTCATGGCCACGCCGACATCGGCCTGGGCCAGGGCCGGGGCGTCGTTGGTCCCGTCGCCGGTCATCGCGACGAGCTTGCCGCCCGCCTGCTCCCGCTTGATGAGGGCCATCTTGTCCTCGGGGGTGGCCTCGGCGAGGAAGTCGTCGACGCCCGCCTCCTCGGCGATGGCCCGGGCGGTCAGCGGGTTGTCGCCCGTGATCATGACCGTCCTGATGCCCATCCGGCGCAGCTCGTCGAACCGCTCGCGCATCCCCTCCTTGACCACGTCCTTGAGGTGCACCACCCCCAGGACGCGGGCGCCGTCGGCGTCCTCCACGGCCACCAGCAGCGGAGTGCCGCCGGCCGCCGAGATCGCGTCCACCGTCGCCCGGGCGTCGGGGGCGGCCGCACCGCCCCGCTCCTCCACCCACGTCAGGACCGAGGTGGCGGCGCCCTTGCGGACCTTGCGGTGGGCCCCGCCCTCGTCGAGGTCGACGCCGGACATCCGGGTCTGGGCGGTGAAGGGGATCCACTCGGCATGCGCCAGATCGCCCCGGTGGCGTGCGCGCAGCCCGTACGTTCCCTCCGCGAGGACGACGATCGAGCGGCCCTCGGGGGTCTCGTCGGCCAGCGAGGACAGCTGGGCCGCGTCGGCCAGTTCGGCGGCGTCGGCCCCCTCGACCGCCACGAACGCGCAGGCCTGGCGGTTGCCGAGGGTGATCGTGCCGGTCTTGTCCAGCAGGAGGGTGGAGACGTCCCCCGCGGCCTCGACGGCGCGCCCGCTCATCGCGAGGACGTTGCGCTGCACGAGCCGGTCCATTCCGGCGATGCCGATCGCGGAGAGCAGCGCCCCGATGGTGGTCGGGATCAGGCACACCAGCAGCGCCGTGAGCACGATCATCGACTGCTCGGCGCCCGCGTAGACCGCGAACGGCTGCAGGGTGACGACGGCCAGCAGGAAGACGATCGTCAGCGAGGCCAGCAGGATGTTGAGGGCGATCTCGTTCGGGGTCTTCTGCCGGGAGGCGCCCTCGACGAGGTTGATCATCCGGTCGATGAACGTCTCGCCCGGCTTCGTCGTGATCTTGATGACGACCCGGTCGGAGAGCACCTTCGTGCCGCCGGTGACGGCGCTGCGGTCACCGCCCGACTCCCGGATGACCGGGGCGGATTCGCCGGTGATCGCCGATTCGTCGACCGATGCGACGCCCTCGACGACGTCGCCGTCACCCGGTATGACGTCTCCGGCCTCGCAGACGACCAGGTCGCCGACGCGCAGTTCGGTGCCGGGTACCGGCTCCTCCACGCCCCCGTTCAGGCGGCGGGCCACCGTGTCGGTCTTGGCCTTGCGCAGGGTTTCCGCCTGGGCCTTGCCGCGGCCCTCGGCGACGGCCTCGGCAAGGTTGGCGAAGACGGTGGTGAGCCAGAGCCAGACCGTGATGGCCCAGCCGAACCAGTCCGTCGGGTTCATCAGCGCGAGCACGGTCGTGACGACCGAACCGGTCAGGACGACGAACATGACGGGCGAGGCGATCATGACCCGCGGGTCGAGCTTGCGGACGGCGTCCGGGAAGGACGTCAGCAGCTGCTTCGGGTCGAAGAGGCCGGCGCCGGCCCGCCCAGGGTCCGGCGCACGGTCGGCGGGGGCGTCCTGGTGGGGCGCGCGGGTGGGGGTGGCGGTGCTCATGAGGCGAGCCCTTCGGCGAGCGGGCCCAGCGCCAGGGCCGGGAAGTACGTCAGTCCGGTGATGATGAGGATGGCGGCGACCAGCAGGCCGGTGAACAGCGGCTTCTCGGTGCGCAGGGTGCCCGCGGTCGCCGGCACGGGCCGCTGCCCGGCGAGCGAACCGGCCAGCGCCAGGACGAACACCATCGGAAGGAAGCGGCCGAGCAGCATCGCGAGGCCGATGGTGGTGTTGAACCACGGGGTGTCGGCGCTCAGGCCCGCGAAGGCGGAGCCGTTGTTGTTGGCGCCCGAGGTGTAGGCGTAGAGGATCTCGGAGAAGCCGTGCGCACCGGCGTTGGCCATCGAGGCGCGCGGCCCGCTCAGCGCCATCGCCACGGCGGTGAAGCCGAGCACCAGTACCGGGGTGATCAGGATGTAGCAGGCGGCGAGCTTGATCTCGCGGGTGCCGATCTTCTTGCCGAGGTACTCCGGGGTCCGGCCGACCATCAGGCCCGCGATGAACACGGCGATGACGGCCATGACCAGCATGCCGTAGAGGCCGGAACCGACGCCGCCGGGCGCGATCTCGCCCAGCTGCATGCCCAGCATCTGGATGCCGCCGCCGAGGCCCGTGTAGGAGGAGTGGAAGGAGTTGACCGCGCCCGTCGAGGTGAGCGTGGTGGCGACGGAGAAGATCGCCGAGGCGCCCACGCCGAAGCGGGTCTCCTTGCCCTCCATCGCCCCGCGCGCGAGCTGCAGCGCCGGCCCGTGGTGGGCGAATTCGGTCCACATCATCAGCGCGGTGAAGGCGAGCCAGATCGTGGCCATCGTCGCCAGGATCGCGTAGCCCTGGCGGACGGAGCCGACCATGCGCCCGAAGGTGCGGGTCATCGCGGACGGGATCAGCAGGATCAGGAAGATCTCGAAGAGGTTGGAGAAGGGCGTCGGATTCTCGAACGGGTGGGCCGAGTTGGCGTTGAAGTACCCGCCGCCGTTGGTGCCCAGCTCCTTGATGACCTCCTGGGAGGCGACCGCGCCGCCGTTCCACTGCTGCGAGCCGCCCGTGAACTGGCCCACCTGGTGGATCCCGGAGAAGTTCTGGACCACGCCGCAGGCGACGAGGACGAGGGCTCCGAGGACGGCGACCGGCAGCAGGATCCGGACGGTGCCGCGCACCAGGTCGGACCAGAAGTTGCCCAGTTCACCGGTGCGGGACCGCGCGAAGCCGCGGACGAGCGCCACCGCGACGGCCATGCCGACCGCGGCCGAGACGAAGTTCTGCACCGCGAGGCCACCGGTCTGCACGACGTGGCCCATGGCCTGCTCGCCGGAGTACGACTGCCAGTTTGTGTTCGCCACGAAGGAGACGGCGGTGTTGAAGGCCTGGTCCGGCTTGATCGACGAGAAGCCGAGCGAGCCGGGCAGCACCCCTTGGAGGCGCTGCAGGCCGTAGAGGAACAGGACGCTCACGGCGGAGAAGGCGAGCACCGCGCGCAGGTAGGCGGGCCAGCGCATCTGCGCGGACGGATCCGCGCCGATGGCCTTGTACGTCCACCTCTCCGGCGCGTAGTGCCGCTCGGAGGAGTAGACGCGGGCCATGTACTCGCCCAGCGGGCGGTACGCGAGGGCCAGGGCCGCGACGAGCGCGAGCAGCTGGAGCACCCCCGAAAGAACGGGACTCATCGGAGCTAGAACCTCTCCGGGAACACGAGGGCGACGACCAGATAGCCCAGCAGTGCGAGGGCGACCAGCAGGCCCACCACGTTTTCGGCGGTCACAGCCTGGTCACCCCCTTGGCGACGAAGGCCACCAGCGCGAAGACCGCGACCGTGGTGACGACGAAGGCCAGATCGGCCATCGTGAGCTCCTGAGGTTCCGGGGACGACATGCGGACACCCCGAGTGGAACCCCCCGGCAGGCCCCCCGAACGCCTCCTTGACGGGGCCCATACGCCCCGGAAGGCGCCCTTTACGCCTCTCTAACGCCCAGCGCCCGGCGCGGGCCCCGCGGCCGCACCGGGCGCCGCGCCCGTGCGCGGTACCCGCACCACCACCAGGCTCGTGTCGTCGTCCGTGTCCCCCGTGACCGCCGTCAGCAGCGCGTCGGCCATGACCTCCACCGGCCCGGCGCCCACCCGCTGGGCGGCCCGGCGCAGGGCGGCCAGGCTCCGGTCCATGCTCATGTGCCGCCGCTCCACGAACCCGTCCGTGTACAGCAGCAGGGTGTCCCCCGGGAGCAGGCCCAGTTCCGCCTCCTCGTAGACCGGCCCCGGCACCGCCCCGAGCAGCAGGTTCTGCGGCGCCTCCAGGATCCGCGCCCGTCCCTCGCGCAGCAGCAGGACGGGCGGATGGCCGGCCACGGCCCAGCGCAGCGACCCCGCCACCGGGTCGTACACCGCGCACACCGCCGTGGCCGTCGGACCGCCCCGGGTCCCCAGGGTGACCTCGTTGAGCCAGCCCATCAGCCGTCCCGGAGCCGCCCCGGTCACCGCGAGCCCGCGCAGCGCGTTGCGGAGCACGACCATGCTGGTCGCCGCGTCGATGCCGTGGCCCGCGACGTCCCCCACCGCGACCAGCACCCGGCCGTCCGGCAGGACCAGCACGTCGTACCAGTCGCCGCCGACCAGGTAGTCCTGGGAGGCCGGCCGGTAGCGCACCGCGAGGTCCAAACCGCCCGCCGGTTCGGCCGCCGAGGGCGCCTCGGGCACGATCGCCCGCTGGAGCTGGAGCACGAACCGGGCCCGCGCCGTCGCGTCCTCCTGCGCCGCCGACAGCGCGATCTCGGTGCGGTGCTGGGCGGAGACGTCCTGGTAGACCCCGGCCAGCCCGGTCAGCGCGGCCCCCGACAGCAGCGGCTCGGCCGCGATCCGCACGTGCCGGACCCCGCCGTCCGCCCGCACCACGCGCACCAGCGCCCGGTCGCCGCGGCGGCCCTCCACCAGGGCCGCCAGCAACACCTCCAGCAGCGGTACGTCCTCGGGGTGCAGGCGCCCGCCCAGCCGGGTCAGCGGCACCGGCGGCGCGTCCGGGTCCAGCCCGAAGAGCGTGTAGGTCTCGCGGCTCCAGCGCACGGCGCCCGTGAGCAGGTCCTCCTCGAAGGAGCCGACCCGCTCCAGCCGTCCCAGCACCCGGGTCAGGGCCTCGCTGCGCAGGGCCGCCGCCTCCCACAGCACGGCCGCCCGCCCCCGGCCCAGCGGCAGTACCCGTACGTCGTCCAGCCCGCCCACCCGGCCCAGCCGCTGCGGCTCGATGCGGTCCAGAGCGGGCGCGATGGAGCTCCAGGCGTACGGGAACACCTCGGCGGCGGAGCGGCCCACCGGGCTGCGCACCGCCCCCAGCACCGTGCGCGCGGCCGGGTTCGCGTACTCCACCCTGGCGCCCGCCCCCAGCAGCACCGCGGGGCCGCTGGCCGGCTCCAGCAGCGCCGCCTCCGCGGCCGGGCCCGCGGGCGTCTCGGCGTCGCCCAGCAGCGCCCCACAGGGCTCGCACAGCAGCTCGGCGGTGCGCCGGATCCGCTCGTCGGGCTCCTGCGCGGTGTCCCACACGCACAGCGCGACCCCGACGACGTGCCCGTGGCGGCGCAGCGGCAGGACCGCCCGGGTGCCGCTGCCGCCCGGCAGCCAGTCGTCCACGCCCCACCAGGCGGCGCCCTCCCACAGCACCCGGTGCAGCGGGGTGTCCGGCGGCACCCACTGCCAGTGCCGCGCTTCCTGCGGGCCCGCTCCGGCCTGCCCGGCCAGGGCGAGGCAGTCGGTGCCGGTGCGCCGCCAGAGGTAGAGCGTGCGCACCCCGATCCGGCGCAGCCCGCCGTCCAGCAGGGTGACGGCGGCCTCCCCCGCGGTGTCGGTGGCCAGGACGGCCGCCGTGGCCCTGCGGATCCGCCGGGCCTCGGCGGGGACCTCGGCGACGAGGGACTTCGCGGCGGCGTTCAGGATGTCGGCGGCCAGGTCACCGGCGCTGAGACCGGTGCTGACGGCCAGCTCCAGCAGGTGGTCGGCGGCCTCGGCGGGGGTGACCCGGAGCTGGTCGACGAGCACGCCGGTGGCCAGGTCGAGCAGCCGTCTGCGGGCCCGGTCCTCGTGCAGCCCGGCGACCTCGGCGGTCAGTGCCGAGACGGCCGCGGCCAGGGCATGGTGGACGGCGCCGCGCCCGTCGTGGTCGCCGTCACCGTCGCCGCCGGCGCCGCGCGTCTCCCGGCTGCTGTCCCGGCTCATGTCCCGGCTCCCGGTCCTCAAGGGTCTCCAGTGTGCTCCCTCCGGGCCCCGGGGGCGTGCCGCCCGTCACCCGTACGGGTAAGCCCATCGCCCACCGGGTATATCGAACAGGTCAGCTCGCACGACGGCCGTGCCGCGATCAGGCAGTGCGACCATCCGTCGGAGGAGCACCACATGCTGCGAACAGATGACCGCGACCAGCTCATGGAGGGCATCCCGGAGGAGCCGCTCAAGGTGAGCACGGCCGACGCGAGGACCCTTTCGGTGACCTTGTTCGACCGGCTGCGGGCCTTGGAGGAGGGCACCGCCGAGTACTCCTACGTCCGCAACACCCTCGTGGAACTGAACCTCAGCCTGGTCAAGTACGCGGCCCGCCGGTTCCGCGGACGCAGTGAACCCCTGGAGGACATCATCCAGGTGGGCACCGTCGGACTGATCAAGGCGATCAACCGGTACGACCCCGGGCGCGGGGCTGAATTCACCACCTTCGCGATGCCCACGATCACCGGTGAGATCAAGCGGTTCTTCCGCGACACCAGCTGGGCCGTCAAGGTCCCGCGCCGTCTCCAGGAACTGCGGCTGGACACCGCCAAGGCCCAGGACGCCATGGAACAGGACCTCGGGCGCTGTCCCACCGAGGAGGAGCTGGCCGAGCGCCTGGACGTCACCCCAGAGGAACTGGCGGAGGGCCGCAAGGCCGCCGTCGCCTACTCGGCGCGGTCCCTGGACGCGCCGGTGCAGGGCGAACCCGAAGGGGAGTCCTTCGACAGCCAGCCCGTGCTGCGCGAGGACGAGGACGCGTACGACCGCATCGAATGCCTGGAGTCCCTCAAGCCCCTGCTGTCGGTCCTGCCCGAACGCGAGCGCGCCCTGCTCGCGCTGCGGTTCGGCGAGGAGCTGACCCAGTCCGAGATCGGCGACCGGCTGGGCCTGTCCCAGATGCACGTGTCCCGGCTGCTCACGCGCACCCTGGCGCGCCTGCGCACGGGCCTGCTGGAGGACGCGCCGGACGCCGCCGCGGGCAGCGGCAAGAGCTAGCAGGGAGCAGAACTCTTTACGCGGAGGGCGGTAGGAGCGGTGAGGCCACCTCGGCCCACACGGTCTTGCCGCCCACCACCTCGTTGCGTTCCCAGCCCCATTCCCGGGAGAGCCGCTGGAGGACGACCAGCCCGTGTCCGCCGGGGACGGACGGGTTGCCCGGGGAACGGCGGCGGGGGTGCTCGGGGCTCCCGTCGCTGACCTCCATCCGCAGACCGTCCGCGCTGTGCCGCAGGACCAGGCCCGCCGGACCGCCCGCGTGCAGGCAAGCGTTGGTGACCAGCTCGGAGACCATCAGCAGGACGTCCTCGGCCGCTTCCTCGACCTCGGCGCCCGGCTTGGTCCCCGCGCCGCCACCCGGCTCCGCGTCCGCGTCCGGGGCGAGCCAGCGCCACTCCGTCAGCGCGTGCCGGGTGAAGTCGCGGCACCGGGTGACCACACCGGCCACCGGTCCGCCCAGCACGAGCCGCCGTGTCTGCTCGGGGATGGGCTCGGGCCCCCCGGCCCGTTCATCCACCGCGTCCGGCCGCAGCCGCTCGGGATCAGCCACCGGTCCCGCCGCCTCCGTCGTGCGCCAGGGCCGCGGCGAGGTCGTCGTGGACGAGGAACACCCCGTCGGCCCCGGTCGTGCGGAACATCCTGGCCACCGGCTGCCGCAGGCCGGCCAGCTCCAGGCGCGCACCGGTCTCCCGCGCGGCGAGCCGGGCCCGCAGCAGGGCGTTGAGCCCGGTGGAGTCGCAGAAACGCAGCTCTGCGCAGTCAACGAGCAGCCGGGTCCCGTCATCCCGGGTCAATGCCGCCTCCAGGGCCGCCCGCAGGGGGCCCGCCGTGTCGTGGTCCAGTTCACCCGCCAGCGCGAGGACGGTCGCGCCCTCCACGTGGGTCGCCTCGACCGAGAACCGCTCCGCCATCACCCGGCCCACCTCCCGTCGCCCACCGCCTACCCCGCCACCCGGGGCTCAATCACCGCCGCGACCCCGCGCGGCGGGGCGCCGCACGGCGTCCCCTCCGCCCCTCCATCCACATCGTGGACAACTACGCTCGACTCATGAACGCAGCAGCCGCCCGCGCCCGTGACGCCGTGAAAGAAGCCGACCGGAAGCACGTCTTCCACTCGTGGTCGGCCCAGGAGCTGATCGACCCGCTCGCCGTGGCGGGGGCCGAGGGCTCGTACTTCTGGGACTACGAGGGCAACCGCTTCCTCGACTTCTCCAGTTCGCTCGTCTACACCAACATCGGCTACCAGCACCCGAAGGTGGTCGCCGCGATCCAGGAGCAGGCCGCCCGGCTGTGCACCCTGGCCCCCGGCTTCGCGGTCGACGTCCGCTCCGAGGCCGCCCGCCTGATCGCCGAGCGCACCCCCGGCGACCTGGACAAGATCTTCTTCACCAACGGCGGCGCCGAAGCCGTCGAGAACGCCGTCCGGATGGCCCGGCTGCACACCGGCCGCGCCAAGGTCCTGAGCACCTACCGCTCGTACCACGGCGCCACCTCCGCCGCGATCAACCTGACCGGTGACGCCCGCCGCTTCGGCAACGACACGGCGACCGCCGGGGTCGTGCACTTCTGGGGTCCCTACCTCTACCGCTCGCCCTTCCACGCGGAGACGGAGGAGCAGGAGTGCGAGCGCGCCCTGCGCCACCTGGAGGACACCATCGTCTTCGAGGGCCCGCAGTCGATCGCCGCGGTCATCCTGGAGAGCGTCGGCGGCGCCCCGGGCGTGCTCGTGCCGCCGCCCGGCTACCTCGCGGGCGTGCGCGCGCTGTGCGACCGCTTCGGGATCGTCTTCATCCTGGACGAGGTCATGGTCGGCTTCGGACGCACCGGCACGTGGTTCGCCGCCGACCACTGGGACGTCACGCCCGACCTGCTGTGCTTCGCCAAGGGCGTCAACAGCGGCTACGTACCGCTCGGCGGCGTCGCCATCTCCGGCGCCATCGCCGAGACCTTCGCCCGCCGCCCCTACCCGGGCGGGCTGACCTACTCCGGGCACGTCCTGGCCTGCGCCGCGGCGGTCGCGACGATCACCGCCATGGCCGAGGAGGGCATCGTCGAACAGTCGGCCCGCACCGGCGCCGAGCTGCTGGGTCCGGGCCTACGGGAGCTGGCGGAGCGCCACCCCTCGGTCGGGGAGGTCCGCGGGCTGGGCACCTTCTGGGCGCTGGAGCTCGTACGGGACGCCGGGACGCGCGAACCGCTCGTCCCCTACGCCGCCTCGGGCGCGGCGGCGGCCCCCATGGGCGCCTTCGCCGAGGCCTGCAAGAAGGGCGGCCTGTGGCCGCTCGTCGCGGGCAACCGCCTGCACGTCGCGCCGCCCTGCACCATCGGCGCGCAGGACGTGGCCAAGGGCCTGGCCGTCCTCGACGAGGCCCTCGCGGTGGCGGACGCGCACATGGCGTGAGCCGCCGGGCGGGGCGCGGGGGCGTGCTGTGCGGTCGCCCAAGGCAGGGGTGCCGGTTCTCGGACGATCCGTACGGGGGAGAACCGGCCGCGTGCGTGCTGCAATCCCCACAGCGGCACAAGCACCTACGGACCGGGATGCACGTCAGTCCCGGGGCGGCCCCGGAGTCGATCCGGCGGCCGAACGGCGGGGAGCGGCGCGTCCGGGGCACCGGGCGGGCGCTGGACGCCGGGCGTACGGGATCCAGAACACCGGACTCCGTGTTCCCGAGTACCCGAAGGAAGTCAGCATGAGCAAGTACGTCCTGGGCCACAACCAGTACGGCAAGGCCGAGAACCGCATCGTCAAGGTCACCCGCAAGGGGAACGACGGTTCGTGGCACGAGATCCGCGACCTGAACGTCTCGGTCGCGCTCCGCGGGGACTTCCGCGACGTCCACCTGAGTGGCGACAACGCCCACTGCCTGCCGACCGACACCACCAAGAACACGGTGTACGCCTTCGGCAAGGAGCACGGGATCGACTCCCCGGAGGCCTTCGGCATCCGGCTCGCCAAGCACTTCGTCTCCTCCCAGGACCCGATCCGCGAGGCGCAGATCCGCATCGAGGAGTTCGCCTGGGAGCGGATCCCGGTGCCCACCCGCAGGAAGCAGCACTCCTTCGTCCTCTCGGGCCGGGAAGTGCGCACCGCGCAGGTCACCTACAGCGAGACGACCGGCCTCCAGGTCATCTCGGGCCTGAAGGACCTGACCGTCATGAACTCGACCAACTCCGAGTTCCACGGCTACGTGAAGGACGAGTACACGACCCTGCGGGAGGCGTACGACCGCATCCTGGCCACCAAGGTCACCGCCCGCTGGGCGCACTCGGCGCTCGCCGCGGACGACCCGGAGCACGACTGGGACCGGTCGTACACCAAGGTCCGCACCCACCTGCTGGACGCCTTCGCGCAGACGTACTCCTATTCGCTCCAGCAGACCCTGCACCAGATGTGCGAGCGCGTGCTCGACCACTGCCCGAGGGTCAACGAGGTCCGGCTGAACCTCCCCAACAAGCACCACTTCCTCGTGGACCTGGAGCCCTTCGGCCTCAAGAACGACAACGAGGTCTACTTCGCCGCGGACCGGCCCTACGGCCTCATCGAGGGCACCGTGCACCGGGAGGGCGTGCAGCCGGTGATCGCCACGAGCGACTGGATCGTCGCCTGAGGCTCCACACGCGGGGGCTCACGGCGTTTCCTCGGCTCCGCTCCGGCCGAGCAGCAGGTTCCAGCGGCCGGAACGGCCCGTCAGTTCCGTGACGGTGCGCGGCCGGACGTCGAGCCGCCAGAAGGCCGCGTGCGGCAGCTCCAGCGCGTGCACGACGGCGGCGCGCACGACGGCCTGCTCTACCTCCAGCCGGTGGCGGCCCCCGTCCAGCGCGGCCAGGGCCGCCCCCACCCGCTCCGTCAGCGCGGCCACGGATTCCCCGCCCGGGGGCGCGTAGCGCGGGTCCGTGAGCCAGTCACGGACGCCGGCCGGGTCCTCGGCGGCCACCTCGTCCAGGGTCCGCCCGGCCCACGCCCCCGTGTCCAGGCCGCGCAGCCCCGGGTGCCCGGGGCAGGGCGCGGCGGACCCGAACCGGCCCTGCCGGGCGGCGAGGTCCAGCTCGGGGGTGACGAGGAGCAGGCGCACGGGCGCGGCGGAGGACATGGAGCGAGGGTAGAGCGCACGGCCGGGGGCACGGGACGGCGCCCACGCGCCGTGGTGTTCCGACCACGCGCGCGGTACGGTCGCGGACGACATGACGACGGTATGACGGAAGTACCGGTGAGAGTCCGGCACGGTCGCGCCACTGTGCATCCTCCCGCGAGCGGAGGTGAGTCAGACCCGCCACCGTCGTCAAGAGCACCACTGACCGGGACGCGCGTTCCCCCTGGAGGTTCTGCCATGGCCCACTCCGCCGTGCCCACGACGGCTCCCGCCGCCGCCCTGCCCGTCTCGCTCAAGGAACTGGCCCCCTGGGCCGTGTTCGTCGGCGTCCTGATGCTGGTCCTGCTGTACTTCGTCGGCGCCGAGCAGGGTGCCACCGCGGTGTTCCAGGGCGACTCCATTCACGAGTGGATGCACGACGGCCGCCACCTCCTCGGCTTCCCCTGCCACTGACCGGCGCGGCACGGCACGGCGCAGGGAAACTAACGTGAACTCCCATTCGCCTTCCGCTGTTCCGACCGGTTTCGCTCGCCCTCCAGGCGACGCTGTGGGCGGTTTTCGGCCTCGGCTTCGGTGTTCTTGCCGAACGCCTGCTTGTTCCGTCCGCCGGACGGAAGGAAGCTGGTCGGCCTACGAGTTGATCGGCCGATCGCCTCGGTCGTCACGACGGAGGGCCCCGGCATGGATACGGCGACACGGCAGCGGCAGGCCGGGCAACGGCAGGCCCCGCGTCCGCAGGGTTGGCGCCGGCCGGGCTGGACCGGCGCGGCGCCCCTCTGGGTCAACGTGCCGCTGTTGGTCGCGGTCCAGTTCTCCGACGTGACCCTGCTGGCGCAGATCGGCGTCATCACGGCACTGGCCGCGATCGGCGGGCTGGCCCGGCACCTCTGGTACGGCGACTACGGCCACCCGGCCGTCCATCTGACCGCCGCGCTCCTCGGCGCGGCGGCCGTGGCGTCGGTGCTCACCTGACCCCCTCACCCGGCCGGGCCCCCGCTCGCCCTTCACCCGTTCGGGGGCATGCCCACCCACGGCTCCCACCTGCCTCCGCACCGCCCGCGAGCTGCGAAGACTTCCTCCTGACGGTTCAACACGCAGGTGACACCTCATCAGGGACCGGTCGCGCACACGGTAGTGACAGGCGGACGGGGGTCCACTGCTCACGGGATCCCGGCCGCCCCCGCCCCGGCCGGACTCAGGAGGAGGGATTGCCATGCACCGTCCGAAGTGGATCGCCGGCGGACTGACGGTGGCGCTGCTGTGCACCGGCCTCGTGCTGCTGCGGAACACCGATGGCGCCGGGGGAGGCACCGGCGGAGCCGGAGCCGCCGGCGCCCCCGCCAAGGCCCCGGCGGAGGGATTCCCCTCCCGGGCCCTCGGCCTCTCCGGTCACCGCCGCCTCGTCGAGCAGCTGGAGGACGGACGCGAGGAGCACGCCGGACACGGCGGGGGCCGCGGCCCCCGCAGGGGCGCGGGCCGGTCCGCGCCGTTGTCGGCGGCCCGCCCGCTGCGGCTGCGCATCCCGGACCTCCGCGTCGACCTCCCGCTGAGCGCGGGGGCGGCGGGTGACGCGGTCGGCTGGGACGTGGACAGCCCGACCCCGGGCTCGGCGGGCACGGCCGTGGTCTCCGGCGAGAGCGCGATCCTGCCCCTGGGCACGCTGCGCAAGGGGCGGACGATCGAGATCACGCGGGCGGACGGACGCACGGCCGTGTTCACGGTCGATCACATCGGCACCCCCCGGGCGACCGGGACGGGCAGGCGCGCCGAACTGCGCGTGGTCAACGGCGAGACCAGCGTCCACGCCCACCTGACGGGAGCCCGGCGCAGCCGGTGACCGGAGGCGGCGGCCCGGGGCGGCGGCCCGGGGCCGTCGTGCGGTAGCCCGTGGGGGGTGTGTTCGTCAGCCGATCGGGGGCTTCTCGGGCGCCGCGGGGGCGCGGCCCGGCGCGCCGGGGCACATCCCGGGCATGAGCGGGACGCGGTACGCGCGAACGGTGCGGACGCCACTGGCGAGGGCCCTGACGGTGGTCTGCGTCGTGCTGCTCTGCGCGTTCGGCTCCGGCGCCGTGGCCCCCGTGGCGGGCGCGGACCCCGCGCCCCGGCCGGCGGCGGCCGCCGAGCCCGCGGAGACCGACCCGGGGGCGGACCCGGAGGTCCGGGCGGCGCCGCGGCCCTGCGTGCGCGGGATCGCACCGCGCCGGACCCCCGCGCCGGGCGCGCCGGTGGCCGACGTACCCGCGGCGCGCGCGTCCCGGTACGGGAGCGGGGAGTCGGCGCACGGGCCCCGCACGGTGCGGAGTGTGGTCCTGCGCTGCTGAGCGGGCCGAGCAGCAGCGCACTCCCCCACTCCTGTCACCCCCTGTGAGGTTCCGCCATGCCCATCGACCCCTTTGCGGCCCTGAACGCCATGCTGCGCGCGGAAGCGGCCCGTTTCACCGTGCCGCCGCCGTCCCCGAAGCCCGCCCCGGAGCGGGCCGACCCCAGGGCCGACCCCAGGTCCGGCGCCGAAGCGCCGACGGAGCCGACGCCGGGCAGCTGAACGGCAGCGGTGTTTCACGTGAAACGAAGCCGGTCGTTCGCGGACGCGGTGTTTCACGTGAAACACCGCGATGCGCAAGCCGTCTGACGGCCTGAGCGCGAGCCCTGACCCGTCCCGCGGGACCGGTCAGGGCTCGCGCGTGTGGTATCGGTAGAACGCGGCCACCGCAACGCCCGCGCCCGCCGCCAGGGCGATGCCGCTGGACAGCAGCACGCTCTGGCCGCCGAGGCTGTACAGGTAGCCGAGCGCGATGCCGGTGAAGACGCCGTACGCCGCCGCCCGGACCTCCCGCGGCAGCCGCGGGCCGACGCGCGCCAGCGCGAACAGGCCGGCCGCGAAGAGCACGCCGCACAGGATCCCGTAGAAGACGTTGCCCGCGTCGACCGGGCCCGTCTGCCGCTTCATGAAGGCCGCGTAGACGCCGTAGACCAGCCCGAGCGCCAAGGGCACGGCCAGGGCGGCCCTGCCCGTCTGCTTGAGGTCCGCCGTGTACCGCGCGCGGGCCGTGGGTGCCGCATGTGCCATGACCGGGCTCCCTCTCTGGGATCGGAGCGGACCCCGGTGACGGATGCTTCCGTCGGAGCGCGGCCCGCTTCCTCACCCTCAAGGGCACACCCGCCATCCGGACCGGGCAACTGGATCACGCGGCGGGAACCGGTTCGGCCGCCACCGCACGGGTGACGTCGCCGCGACCGGGCCACCCGTGCGCAGCAATCCCGCTCGCGCCCCCGGCCCCACCTGGCATTCCCTGGTGACGTGCGCACCTTCCTCTCGGCCGTGCTCGTCGTGCTCGTGGCACTCCTCGTGCCGCTGGGCGCCGTCGCGTACTGGGCCGACCGCGACCTGGGCGACGCCGACCGCTACACCGCCGCCATGTCCCCGCTCGCCGGGAACCCGGACGTGCAGCACGTCGTCGTCACCCAGGCCGGCCGCGCGCTGGCCGGACAGATCGACGCGGGCCCCTTCCAGGGCGGCGTCGAGAACCTCCTCGGGGAGGCCCTGCGCTCCTTCACCGGCACCCCCGCCTACCGGACCGCCTGGGACGCGGCCAACCGCGCCGCCCACGCCGCGTTCCTCCAGGCGCTGACCACCGGCAAGGGCGACGCCCTGACCATCGACCTCGCGCCCATCGTCGAGCAGGTGAAGGGGGAACTGGTCGGCGACGGGGTCCCCCTCGCCGACCGGATCCCGGTCTCCCACCTCACGGTCAAGGTGATGGAGTACGACAACCTCGGCGCCCTCCGGAGGGGTTTTCGCATGCTCCAGATCGCGGGCGTCTGGCTCCCGCTCCTCACCCTGGTCCTCGCCGTCGCGGCGGTCGCCGTCGCCGCGCGCCGCCGCCGCGCCCTGATCGCCGTCGGCGCGGGTCTCGCCGTCGGGGCCGGACTGCTGTGGCTGGCCGTGCGGATCTGCCGCGGCCTCACCCTGGACGACCTGCCGCCCGATGTGGACCGGCCCGCGGCGGCGGCGGTCTTCGACGCCCTCACCGCCTTCCTGCGCACCACCACCTGGGCGCTCCTCGCCCTGGGACTCGCGGTGGCCCTCGCCGCCTGGCTGACCGGGCGGCTGCGCCGGACCCCATAAGCTCGGACTCGTACACAACGTCCCAGGAAAGCCCCAGAAGAGCCGATTCGCGAGGGGCGGTACGGAAGCGGCATGAGCAGCGAACAGATACCGTCCGGGCGGACCCGGCCCCATCCGCTCGCCCCGCCCGAATGGCTGCTCAAGGGGCTGCGGCCGAGCACCGCACCGGTCCCCTGGGCCGCCGCGGCGCGCGCCGGGATCGCGATGGCGGCTCCGCTCGCCGCCGGGTTCGCCCTGGGCGAGCCGGAGTACGGTGCCCTCGTCTCGATGGGCGCCCTGTCCGGGGTGATCGGCGACACCGCCGACGCCTACCGGATGCGGATCCTGAACATCGCCGTGCCGCAGGCCTTCGGCGCGGTCGGCGTGGCCCTGGGCACCCTGGTCTTCGGCCACGGCTGGCTCGCCGTCGGCGCGCTCACCCTGGTCGCGCTGGTCTCCGGGATGATCTCCTCGATCGGTACGATCGCCTCCGTCTCGGGTCTGCTGCTCCTGCTCAACGCCGTGGTCGGGGCCGGGCTGCCGATGCCCGAGCCCTGGTGGACGGCGCCGCTGCTGCTCGGCGCGGGCGGCCTGTTCGTCCTCGTCCTCACGCTGCTCGGATGGCCGCTGCGCGGGCGGCGCCCGGAGCGGGCGGCCGTCGCGGCCACCTACCGCTCGCTCGCGGAACTGCTGGAGAGCGCGGGCGGGCCGGAGTACGAGGAGCGGCGCCAGCAGGTCACCCAGGCGCTCAACCAGGCCTACGACCTGGTGCTGGCCCGGCGGGCCCGGGTGCACGGACGCAGCGGCTCCCTGGTGCGCATGCTGGCGCAGCTCAACGTGGTCATCCCGCTCGTCGAGGCGGCCCCCGCGGCCCACCTGCGCGGCCGCCCCCTGCCCCCGGAGGTCCCCGCCGCGGTGCGCTCGCTGGCGGCCGCCGTCGAGGAGGGCCGCACCGGAGCCGTCGTGCTCGACCTGCCCGAGCCGCACGGCCAGTCCGAGCGGGCGGTCGACTCCGCACTGCGGCACGCGGCGAAGATCGTGCACCTGGCCGAGCCGGAGCCGCACAACGTGGACGACCGGCTCGGCCGGCCGGCCGCGCTGGGCGTCCGGGCCCGGCGGGCGGTGCGCGACATGGCGCTCTCCAGCGCCTCCTGGCGGTACGGGCTGCGCCTCGCCCTGTGCATCGGACTGGCCCAGGCCCTGGTGTCGGTGGTGGAGATCGAGCGCTCGTACTGGGTGGCCCTGACCGTCACCTTCGTCCTGAAGCCCGACTTCGGCTCGGTGTTCTCCCGCGCCGTGCTGCGCGCGCTGGGCACCGCGGGCGGGCTGGTCGTCGCCGCCGCCGTCCTCTCCGAGGTGCCGCGCGGCTGGTGGGACGTCCCGGTGATGGTGCTGCTCGCCGCGCTGATCCCGGTCTTCTCCGCCAAGGGGTACGCCTTCCAGACCGCCGCCATCACGCCGGTGATCCTGCTGCTGTCGGACCTGCTCAACCACCAGGGCTTCGACCTGATCAGGCCCCGGCTGCTGGACAGCCTGATCGGCTGCGCCATCGCCCTGGTCGCGGGCTACCTGCTGTGGCCGGAGAGCTGGCACACCCGGATCGGTGACCGGCTCGCCGACACCGTGGACGACGCCGCGCGCTACGTCGAGCGGGCCTTCGGGCCGCACGACGGCACCGAGGCCGGGCTGCGGGCGGCCCGGACCGCCCGGCTCCAGGCCCGGCGCCGGATCTACCGCGACCTGTCCGGCGTGCGCAGCGAGTTCCAGCGGGCGCTGACCGAGCCGCCGCCCGTGGGGGCCCGGGCCGCGGCCTGGTGGCCGCTGGTCGTCGCCGTGGAGCGGATCGTGGACGCCACCACCGCCGCCCGGGTGCGGGTCAACCACGGCGCCGAGCCCCCGGGTCCCGCGGAGGTCGCCGCGGTCACCACCGGCTTGCGCGCCCTGGCCGCTGCCGTCCGCGCCTCCAGCACCCCGCCGCGGGTACGGGCTCCATGGCCGGACGCCGTGCCGGCGGGCTCCGTCCTCTCCCCGGTCCAGCAGGAACTGGCGGCGGCGCGCGCCATCGCCGCCCCGGCGTCGTAGGAAGATCACCGCGGCCTTCGCCAACGCGGCGGACGCGAGCGCGGTGACGGCGTCGCCGCCGCTCATCGGTGAGCCGGCGCCCGGCAGTTGACCGGACGGCGGCCGCGGGCACCGGCCGGTCCGCCGGTCCGCGGATGAACGGAAGGTGAACGGCGCTCTCCGGAAAGGGAGTTCGTCCTGGTGGGCGGCGTGCGGAGGCGTCGGACGACGCGAAGGGTGCCCCTGCCGAGGTTCCAGCCAAGGGGCCGATAACCTTACGTGTCCACTCTGGGCAGGGATCTTCCCCACAGCACGGACAAATGACGCACGCACTCATGTGAAAGGCCTCGCCCATGGGTATTCGGAGCTTGTTCCGCAAGGTGTTCGGCCGTTCCCCGGAGCCGGCCCCGGAGGCCTCGGCGGACACCGCCGCCGCCCCCCAGGCCGCCGTCCCCTCCCAGGGGGCCGAACGGACCCCCCTGGACGCGGCGGCGGAACTGGTGGCGGCGTCCTTCGACAGTCCTACGGTCCCCCCGCAGTCCACCCCGCGCGACGGTGGCGGCACGGTCATGACCGCCCCGACCCCGGCCCCCGCCCCCGCTGCGGACCCCACGGTCCCGGAGGCGCGCCGCCCTACCGCTGCCGCGGGGGCCCAGCCGGTGTCCGACCCCGGGTCGGAAACGGCACCGGCGGCCACCGCCGAGCCCGTGGCCGCCGCGACCGCGGCCGACCCCGCGCCGGAAGCGGAGCCCGTAGCCGCTGCGGCGGACCCGGCCCCCGAGGCGGAGCCCGTAGCCGCAGCGCCCGACCCGGCCCACGAGGCCGAGCCGGAGCCGGTGGCCGCGCACGCCGTCGAGCCCGAGCCGAAGGCCGTCGTCCCGGCGGCCGAGCCGCAGCCGGAGCCCGTGGTCCGGCCGGAGGAAACCCCCGCGCCCGAGCCGGTCGCCGCTGCGGCGCCCGAGGCCGAGCCGGAGCCGCAGCCGGAACCGGAGCCGGAGGCGCAGCCCGAACCCCTGGCCGCCGAGGCCACCGAGCCGGAGGTCGCCACCGCGGCCGACGAGCTCCCGGCGGAGCCCGTGGCCGACGTGACCCCGGACCCCGAACCGAAGCCCCTGGCCGACGTGACCCCGGACCCCGAACCGAAGCCCCTGGCCGAGGTGACCCCGGAGCCCGAGCCCGCCGCGGCAGTAGCGGCGCCGGAAGCCGAGGCCCCGCAGCCCGAGCCGGAGCCCCTGCCCGAGGCGCACCCCGAGCCGCAGCCCGCACCCCTGGCCGCCGCCCGCACCACCGAGCCCGCACCCGAGGCGCAGCCCGAGCCCCTCCCCACCGCACCCGACACCGCACCCGCCGCAGCCACCGCCACCGCCTCCGCCGTGCTCGGGGCCGCCGAGGTGCGGCGGCGGGCGCCCGCGCTCGGGGGTCCGTACAAGGCCGCCGCCCAGGTGCTCCGCGCCAAGGGGCAGACCGACGCCCGCGCCACCGTCTACCTCGTCCTCGACCGTTCCGGTTCGATGCGCCCGTTCTACAAGGACGGCAGCGCCCAGTACCTGGCCGACCACGTCCTGGCCCTGGCCACGCACCTCGACGCGGACGCCACCGTGCACACCGTGTTCTTCTCCACCGACATCGACGGCACCGCCGACCTCACCCTCGACGAGCACACCGGCTGGATCGACGCCCGGAACGCCGAACTCGGGCGCATGGGGCGGACCAGCTACCACCGGGCCGTCGAGCAGGTCGTCGAGCACTACCAGAAGAACGGCGGCGAGGGCCGCGCCCTGGTCGTCTTCCAGACGGACGGCGCCCCCGACAACCGCGTCCCGGCCCGCCAGGCGCTCGTCGAGGCCGCCGCGCACGACATCCACTGGCAGTTCGTGGCCTTCGGCGAGCACGACTCCAAGGCCTTCGACTTCCTGCGCAAGCTGGACGCGGGGAACGCCGGTTTCTTCCACGCCGGACCCGCTCCGCAGGAGCTGACCTCGGCCGCCCTCCTCAAGGGCATCCTGAACCACCTCTGAGCGCGCACGGCCACGCCGGACCACGCACCACCGCACACGGGGACGCCCCCGCCGGATCGGATCCGGCGGGGGCGTCCCCGTACCTGCGGCAGAAGCGGCGACTACTCCGCGGCGGACGGCGCGACCACCGTCTCGGCCGACGGCGCGGCCTTCGTCTCCACCGGCTTGCGCAGCGCGATGTTCAGCTCGCGCAGGCGGGCCTCCTCCAGCACCGTCGGCGCGCCCATCATCAGGTCCTGGGCGTTGCCGTTGAGCGGGAAGGCGATGGTCTCGCGGATGTTCGGCTCGTCGGCCAGCAGCATCACGATGCGGTCGACGCCCGGGGCGATGCCACCGTGCGGCGGGGCGCCCAGGCGGAACGCCCGCAGCATGCCGGCGAACTCGCGCTCGACGGTCTCGGCCTCGTAGCCCGCGATCTCGAAGGCCTTGAGCATCAGCTCGGGCTCGTGGTTGCGGATGGCGCCGGAGGACAGCTCGATGCCGTTGCAGACGATGTCGTACTGCCAGGCCAGGATGTCGAGCGGGTCCTTCTCCTCCAGGTCCTTCATGCCGCCCTGCGGCATGGAGAACGGGTTGTGCGAGAAGTCGATCTTCCCGGTCTCCTCGTCCTTCTCGTACATCGGGAAGTCGACGATCCAGCAGAAGCGGAAGACGTCCTCTTCGAACTGGCCCGCGCGCTTGGCGGCCTCGACGCGGACGCCCGACATGATCTTGGAGACCTCGTCGAACTCACCGGCGCCGAAGAACACCGCGTGGCCGGCCGCGAGGCCGAGCCGCTCGGTGAGGACCTTGACGTTCTCCTCGGTGAGGAACTTGGCGATCGGGCCGGTCAGGGCGCCGTCCTCGCCGACGCGGACCCAGGCCAGGCCCTTGGCGCCGAGCGAAATCGCGTACTCGCCCAGGCCGTCGAAGAACTTGCGCGGCTGCGCGGCGGTGTCCGGGACGGCCAGCGCGCGCACGTGCTTGCCCGCGAACGCCTTGAACTCGGAGGCTTCGAAGACGTCGGTGATGTCGACGAGTTCGAGCTTCGCGCGCAGGTCGGGCTTGTCGTTGCCGTACTTGACCATCGACTCGCGGAACGGGATCCGCGGGAACGGCGAGGTGACCGGGCGGCCCTTGCCGAACTCGGTGAAGATCTCCGTCATGAGCTTCTCGATGGGCTGGAAGACGTCTTCCTGCTCCACGAACGACATCTCGACGTCGAGCTGGTAGAACTCGCCCGGCGACCGGTCGGCGCGGGCGTCCTCGTCGCGGAAGCAGGGCGCGATCTGGAAGTACCGGTCGAAGCCGGAGATCATCAGCAGCTGCTTGAACTGCTGCGGCGCCTGCGGCAGGGCGTAGAACTTGCCCGGGTTCAGGCGGGAGGGCACCACGAAGTCGCGGGCGCCCTCGGGGGAGGTCGCCGTGAGGATCGGGGTCGCCATCTCGTTGAAGCCGAGGTTCACCATCTTGGAGCGGATGGAGGCGATGACGGCCGAGCGCAGCATGATGTTGCGGTGCATGCGCTCGCGGCGCAGGTCGAGGAAGCGGTACTCCAGGCGCCGCTCCTCGTTCACACCGTCGTCGGTGTTGATCGTGAAGGGCAGCGGGCCCGCGGCGCCGAGCAGTTCGACGTCGGTGACCTCGATCTCGATGTCACCGGTGCCCAGCTCGGGGTTGCGGTTGTCCTCGCCGCGCGAGACGACCTTGCCGTCGACGCGGACGACCGACTCCTTGGAGATGCTGGAGAGCACTTCGTTCGCGGGGGTGCCGGGCCGCACGACGAGCTGGACCAGACCGTAGTGGTCGCGCAGGTCGATGAAGAGGATGCCGCCCAGGTCACGACGATTGTGCACCCAGCCGCTCAGCCGGACGTCGGCACCGACGTCGGAAATGCGCAGCTCGCCGCAGCTGTGGGACCTGTACCGATGCATCGTTCATCCAGTTCTTCGCGATGGCAGGGTGGTAATCAACCCTGCCCAGGTTACCGCCAGGCCGGGCACCCCCGCGGGCCCGCATCGACGGCCCCCCGCGGGGCCGCCTGGACGGGCATCCCGGCGGCACGACCTGTAAAGATGACTAGATGCGCACCGAGGACGTCCTGGCGGCGATCGCGACCGGCCTGTGGCGCTGGGACAACGCCTCCGGAACGGTCACCCTCGACGGTGAGGCCGCCCGGCTGCTCGGCCTGCCCGCCGAGTCCGTCACCCTGCCCGAAGTGGCCGTCCGGTCCCGGTTCCACCCGGTGGACTGGAACGAGATCAACGGCATCGTGAACCTCGCCGTCGCCGAGGGCACCCTCGCCGAGGCCCGGCTGCGCATCATGGACGTCGACGGGCGGGTCCTGCGGACCGTGCGCAGCCGCTCCAAACCGGTGGCGAACATCACCGCGGAGGGGCGGACCGACTACGAGCTGATCGGCACCATCCAGGAGATCGCCGAGCCGCAGCCGGGCACCACGGCCGTCCACACGCCCATCACGGGCGACTGGCGGCGCTCCCGCGAGGCGTTCCTGCTGGACGCGGGCCGGGCGCTGGCCGAGGCGCGGTCGACGGCCGAGGTGCTGCGGGTGGCGGCCTCGCTGTCGATGCCCGGCTTCAGCCCGGACGGGCTGGCTGTCTTCGGGATGGCCGGGGACCGGCTCTCCATCATCGGGCACCACGGGCACGACGCCGGGGACGAGAGCCCGTTCGCGGACATGCCGATGGACACCGACTATCCGGCCGCGGAGGTCGTCCGTACCGGCCGGGCGATCTACCTCCCCACCCCGGAGGACTACAAACGGCGCTTTCCGGCCACCTGGCCGCTCGCCCAGCGCTTCGCCCGCACCTCCTGGGCCTTTCTCCCGCTGATCGTCGCCGGGCGCACCATGGGCGCCTGGATGGCGGCCTTCAAGCACCAGGTGTCCTTCTCCCCCGACGAGCGCTCGGTGCTCACCACGGTGGCGCGGATGCTCGCGCAGGCGCTCCAGCGCGCGGGCGTGGCCGAATCCGAGCGGGAACTCACGACGGGTCTCCAGCGGTCGATGATGCCGCAGCTCGGCCCCGAGATCCCGGGCATGACCATCGCCGCGCGCTACGTCCCGACCGGCGGCGGCCTCCAGGTCGGTGGCGACTGGTACGACATGATCCCGTTGCCGTCGGGCCGCTTCGCCCTGGTCATCGGCGACGTACAGGGCCACGACGTGCGGGCCGCGGGCCTGATGGGGCAGCTGCGGATCGCCGTACGGGCCTACGCGTCCGAGGGGCACCGTCCGGACGCCGTGCTCTCCCGGGCCTCCCGCTTCCTCGCGGGGCTGTGCTCGTCCGAGGGGCGGGCGGGCACCTACGGGGACGGCCGGGCGGACGCGGACGCGGAGGCGGACCACCTGAGCGCGCGCTTCGCGACCTGCCTCTACGTCGAGTGCGACCCGCGGTCGGGCCTGCTGGAGGTGGCCCGGGCCGGCCACCCCGACCCGGCGGTCCGGATGACGGACGGCACGGTGCTGATGCGGCCGACGGCGGGCGGGCTGCCGCTGGGGATCGTCGCGGACACCGACTATCCGACGACCCGGTTCACGCTGGAACCCGGCGAGACGATGATGCTGTGCACGGACGGCCTGATCGAGACCGGCGGGCACGACCTGGACACCGGCTGGGCGCGGCTGCGCGCGATCCTCGAATCGGACGCGCACTCCGCGGCGCAGGGGGGCGAGAACCTGGAGAAGCTCGCCGACCTGCTGGTCTCCGCCGTCCACGGGCCGTCCTCGCACCACACCACGGGCCCGCTCGCCGACCGGCGCGAGGACGACATAGCGGTGGTGCTGCTGTGCCGCGAGGGGCCGGGCCACGACTGCGGCGCCACGCTCACCCGCCCCGCCCGCCCGGTCCGGCGCACGCTGCTGACCGTGGCGCAGGCCGAGCCGGAACGCATCGCGGGCGCACGCCAGCAGATCCGCGAGCTGCTGCACGACTGGGCGGACCGGGACCAGCTGGACTCGGCGGTCCTGATGGTCTCGGAGATGGTCACCAACGTCCTGATGCACACGGACGGCGACGCCCTGCTCGTGGCGGAGGCCGTCGGCGAGCGCGGCGAACGGCGCCTGCGCGTCGAGGTGGCCGACTCCAGCGACGAGCTCCCGCACAAGCGCCACCCGGGCGAAATGGCCTCCAGCGGCCGGGGCGTCCTCCTGATGGAGATGCTGGCGGACAGCTGGGGCGTGGACCCGCGGGGCGAGGGCAAGTCGATCTGGTTCGAACTGAACGAGCAGTCGAAGCCGGACGGCCTCGACCGCGCCGAAGAACGGCCCGGCCCCGCCGGGGGCTCCGAAGGCGAGTGAGGCGCGGGGCCCGGGGCGGTGCCCCGGACCCCGGACCCCGCCGACGAGGTCAGGCGCGCGCGGTGGTGGGGATCCGCCCCAGCCGCCCGGCCTGGAAGTCGTCGAACGCCTGCTGGAGCTCGTGCTTGCTGTTCATGACGAACGGCCCGTAGTGCGCCATCGGCTCCCGGATCGGCAGCCCGCCGAGGAGCACGATCTCCAGGTCGGGGGCGTTGGAGTCCTGGGCCTCGTCCGCCCGCACCGTGAGCGAGCCGCCCTCGCCGAAGACCACCGTCTGCCCCGTGTGCACGGGCCGCCGGTCGACGCCGGCGCTGCCGCGCCCCGCCATGACGTACGCGAGGGCGTTGAAGTCCGAACGCCACGGGAGGGTGATCTGCGCGCCGGGGGTGATCGTCGCGTGGATCATCGTGATGGGCGTGTGGGTGATGCCGGGGCCCTGGTGACCGTCCAGCTCGCCGGCGATGACGCGCAGCAGCGCGCCGCCGTCGGGGGTGGAGAGCAGCTGGACCTGGCCGCCGCCGATGTCCTGGTAGCGCGGGGGCATCATCTTGTCGGTGGCCGGGAGGTTGACCCACAGCTGGAGGCCGTGGAACAGCCCGCCGGAGACGACGAGGGACTCCGGCGGAGCCTCGATGTGCAGGAGGCCCGAGCCGGCGGTCATCCACTGGGTGTCGCCGCCGTTGATGACTCCGCCGCCGCCGTTGCTGTCCTGGTGGACGAAGGTTCCGTCAATCAGGTAGGTGACGGTCTCGAAGCCGCGGTGCGGGTGCCAGGGGGTGCCCTTGGGCTCGCCCGGCGCGTACTCCACCTCGCCCATCTGGTCCATCATGATGAACGGGTCGAGGTGCTGGTAGTTGATCCCCGCGAACGCGCGCCGCACCGGGAATCCCTCGCCCTCGAAACCACCGGGAGCGGTCGTGACGGCCAGCACCTTGCGGGCGGTCGTCTCCTGGTCGGGCTCGGCGACGCGGGGGAGCGTCAACGGGTTCTCCACAGTCACTGCAGGCATGGTCGGGACCTCCTTCTGGCGTCGAGTTTAGTTGAAACTCGAACTTTCCGCCATGCCTGACAGAACAGAAGGGGCCCCGGGGTCATTCCCCCGGGGCCGAGGCCGAGGTCAGGGGGACGCCGCCGGGACCCCCGTACCCAGCGCCGCCGCGAGCCGCGTGCGGTCTACGTACGCGTCATTCCTGCCTCCTCGGTCGGGGCGGGAGGTCCCCCGTGGATCCCCCCGCTGCACCGATGCTGCGCCGCGCCGCGTCCGGCGGCGATGGTTTCGGTCCCCGCCGAAACGTCGGGCCGGCCGGCCGTCAGCCGCCGCTGTGCAGCAGGTCCACGCCCAGACCGGTCGCCGCGTGCAGGACCGCCTTGCCGTCGCGGCGGGTGGTGATCAGGCCCGCCGCGCGCAGGGTGCGGGTGTGCTCCGAGACGGAGGGCAGGCTGATGTCCAGGTCCCGCGCCAGTTCGCTGGTGGTCCGCTGCTGGACCAGCAGCGTCAGTACGGCCGCCCGCGTACGCCCGAGCAGGGCGTCCAGCGACCCTTCCGCCCGCCCCTCGGGCACCAGCGGCAGCGGCGTCATCGCCGGGTAGATCAGCAGGTGGGAGCCGTCGGGATGGCCCGCGAGCAAGGGCCGGCCCGTCCAGAACGGCGAGGGCATCAGGGTCAGCCCGCGACCCGCCAGCCGGATCTCGAAGTCGGGGGGCCGCGCGACCTCGAAGACCGTGCCCGACCAGCTCGCGGCCGGGTGCGTACTGGCCATGGCGGCCTTGATCCCGTGCGCGGCCAGCAGCCGGGTGCGCCAGGCGACGTCCGCCCGGAAGCACTGCCCGATCGCGGCCCACTGCGGGACGACCACCGCCCGGTGGGCCGCCCGCAGCGCACCCTCCAGCAGTTCCCAGGACTCGCGGTCCCCGTCCCGCAGCCCGCGCAGCCAGGGCGCGGTGGCCGGACCGCTGCGGCTGCGCGCCAGGATCCGGGTCAGCTCTTCGTCGCCGACGAGCGGCGCGGCCAGCCGTACGGCGTCCAGCGCCTCCTCGAAGTCCCGCAGCGGGGGCTCCACGAAGGCCGGGTTGTCGCCGTCCGGGCGGAGCAGTTCGAGCAGCGGCAGCGCGGCCCGGGGCAGCTCACGGCCCAGCCGGTGGCGCCAGCGCCCGAAGACCTCCGGCGCGTCCGTCCGCTGCGCGGCCACCAGGGACAGCGCCAGCTCGACGAGCGGCAGCGGCTCGGCGGCGAACCGGACGCCCAGCAGATCCTCGGCGGTCAAATGGACCCTGAGCACGCGCCCCCCAAGCAGCCGGACCCACCACTACCCGTACATGCGCCGCATCGCGTAGTCCACCATCTGCTCCACGGCCTTCGCGTCGAAGACCATCCGGTGGTCGCCCTCCATGTCGAGGACGAAGCCGTAGCCGGTGGGCAGCAGGTCGATCACCTCGGCGCCGGTGATGATGAAGTACTTGGACTCCTTGCCCGCGTACCGGCGCAGTTCCTTGAGCGTGGTGAACATCGGGATCACCGGCTGCTGCGTGTTGTGCAGCGCCAGGAAGCCGGGGGTGTCCCCGCGCGGGCAGTAGACCTTCGAGGTCGCGAAGATGTGCTGGAAGTCCTCGGCGGCGAGCTGACCGGTCGTGAAGGCGCGCACCGCGTCCGCGAGCGTCGGCGGCGAGGGCTCGGGGTACAGCGGCGGCTGCTGCCCGTAGCCCTGCTGGGGCGGGGGCTGCTGCGGCGCGTACTGCTGCCCCGCGCTCACGTTCTGGTCGTAGCCGTACATGGGCCGAAGCCTACCGAGGCCGGGGGCCGCCGCGGCGTCGAGTTCCGGTCAGTGGACCGCGAGGGCGGCGACGAAGGGTGCCCATGCGGTGGCCGAGACCACGAGGACCGGGCCGTCCTCGACCTTGGAGTCCCGGACGGGCACGACCCCGGCGAAGCCGTCGGCGACCTCGACGCACGTGCCTCCGTCGGTGTTGCTGTAGCTGCTCTTGCGCCAGCGGGCGCCGCTCAAGTCACGCTGCCGGTTTGGCATTTCGGAATTCCTCCGCGGCCGCCTCGATCAGGGCCAGGGACGCCTCTGGCGGTAGCGCAGCGGCCCTGAGCAGATCGTACGACCTTCGGTATCGCTTCACGATCGCCGGGTCATCGACCGTGACACCACTGTGCAGGGACTCCGTGTAGACGAGCGGCGGCGCGTCGCCGAAGGTCAGGATCAGGACCGTGCCCGCCGCCGTGAAGGGGTGCGCCCCAGCGTTCCACGGAAGGATCTGTGGAACGATCCGCTGCCGCCGCCCCAAGCCCGCGACCCGGGCGAGCTGTTCGGCCATTGCGTCCGGCGGAAGGACCGGTAGCCGTAGCAGGGATTCGTGGAGGATCACCCAGTACTCCGAGGCCCTGCGGTCGTCCTCGAAAAGACGGGCCCGGGCCAGTCGGGCGTTGACCTTCACATCGGTCTCGTCGGACGGTTCCAGCGGACGTTCCGCCCGGAACAGCGCCCGCGTGTACGCCTCGGTCTGCAGAACGCCCGGGAAGATGGTCGGGCACCACTCGTCAATCGTCTCCGCCCGCTCCTCGGCTTCCAGAACGCGCTCGGCGTACTTGGCGTGGCCGATGCTCCGGGCCTTCCGCACGTCCTCGCAGCAGCGTTCGAAGTACCCGTCCGTCCTCAGGACCCGGTCCGCGTGCCGCGCCAGATCCAGCGGCATGCGCCGCTGCCCGCGCTCGATCTCGCTCAGGTAGCTGACCCCGAAGTAGCTGCCCTCCACGGTCTGCTGCAACGTCAGACCCGCCGCCTCCCGTTTCCAGCGCAGCTCCTTGCCGTAGAACGCCGGAACGCTCGCCGAGCCGTCAAGGTCCTTACTCGCGGCCACCATCGCCCGCCTTCCACACTTCGCTCCGTGGACCGGAAACCCCTTCCCACGCTACGCCGCCCGACACCAACCTGTGAGGGATTCGTCACAGCCCGTACGCGACCGGAACGGAAGTCCCCATGAGCGACCACCACAGCGACGACACGGCCCGCGCCAGCATGATCCGGCTCCGGGAGGCGCTCGCGGCGCACGGGATCACGCTGCCCTCCCTCGGGCTCGACCTGCCGACCTTCGCCAGCGTCTACCTGACCCCGCCCCTGATCAGCCTCGGCAACTGCAACGTCACCACCGCGGACCGGCTGGCCGACGTCCTGCGCGCCGCGGCCGCCAGGTGACGGCCCTCACCCTCCGGCTCCTCGCCCTCCCGGCGGCGGTCGGCGCGGCCCGCCGGGCCGTCGCGGCGCACGGGCCCGACGTCACGCTCTGCGTCAGTGAGCTGCTGACCAACGTGATCACGCACGTCGGCGAAGGCACCCCGGTCACCCTCAGCATCACCGGCACGCCCGACGGGCGGACCCGGGTCGAGCTGACCGACCCCGACCCCCGCGTGTGGCCCGTACTCCGGCACGCGACCGACGCGGACGAAAGCGGGCGCGGCCTGGCCCTGCTGGCCGCCGTCTCGCTGCGGTGGGGTGTCCGGCAGGGCCCGGCCGGCAAGACCGTCTGGTGCGAGATTCCCCCAACTCCCGCTCCGCAAAAGGCCCTAGGGGTCGGGGGTGGCGCGTACTAGCCTGGCCGGGACCGATCCGATGACGTCACATCCACGGGGGAATCCGGTGTCGTTCGACCAGGAATGGGCACAAGTGCGCGCCTCGGTAGCCGAGCAGCAGCCCGCCATGCGCCTCAACCACGTCCCCGACGACGGCGGCGGCGGGCCCGCGCCGCAAGGGGATCTCGTCGTCACGCAGAAGGACCTGGCGGCCGTCGGCGACGCGGCGTTCGCCCTGCACCAGCGTCTCGACACCGACGGGGACCATGCCAAGGCCAGTACGTACGAGGCGGCCGGGTCCCTGAAGAAGGACTTCGCGCTCGGCGGCGCGCTGTCGACCGTCGCGGACGCGTGGAACGCGCAGGTGAACACCCTGCTGGAAGCCTGCGCGCACATCTCCAACCACCTCGACTACACGCAGAAGGCGCACGCCGAGGGCGAGCACTGGATCGCGACGCAGCTCAAGTACGAACAGCTGGACAAGGGCTTCGGGGAAAGGGCGCAGCACTGATGGACCTCGACGCACTCCGCTCCGCGGACTTCACGAAACTCGCCACCGCCGTGACCGACTGGTCGGCGATGGCCACCAAGCTCCAGCGGCTCGCCGAGGACGCCCGCACGGACCTCGGCGGGAAGGCCGCCAAGGCGGACTGGCGCGGCGTGAACGCCACCGTCACCCGGGAGTTCATCGGCAAGACCGCGAAGGAGTTCGCCGACGCGGCGACCGAGGCGGACAGCATCCGCAACATCCTGAGCGACACCCACGGCGAGCTGGTCGGCTACAAGAACGAGCTGAACACCACCATCGAGCAGGCGCTGGCGAGGAACCTGACCGTGGTGGGCACCGGCGACGGCGGCTTCACGGTCACCATGAACATCCACCCGGACCGCGCCGCCAAGGGCCACCCCGTGCCCCAGCACACCGAGGCCGACGCGATCGCCCTGCGCGACACGGTCCAGGGGATCCTGCAGCGCGCCACCGAGAGCGACACCACGGCGGCCCAGGCCCTGTCCATGCTGGTGAAGCAGAACCCGTACGGCTTCTCCGACGCGAGCTACTACAACCGCGACGTGGCCGCGGCGGCGATCAAGGACGCGGAGCGGATCGCGAACCTGCTCAAGAAGAAGGGCGACGACCTGACGCCCGAGGAGTTCGACCAGCTGAACCGGGACCTGGCCGCGCACAAGGACGACCGGCTCTTCCAGGAGGAGTTCGCGACCACGCTCGGCCCGCGCGGGCTGCTGGACTTCTGGGCGGACCTCACGGACCCCTCGGACGGCGGCACCCTCCAGCGGGCCCGCCTCGACGAGCTGGGCGACTTCCAGAAGAACCTCGCCTTCACGCTTGCCGGGGCGACCCAGTCGGACAGCCCCGCCATGCGCGGCTGGGAGGACGAGATGGTCAGGAACGGCGACCAGATGATCCAGACGCGCGGCACGCGGGTCTACGGCTTCCAGCTGATGAGCAACCTGATGCGGACCGGCGACTGGGACGACCGGTTCCTGAACGACTACGGGAACGCGCTCGTGGCCACCGAGAAGAAGATGAAGTTCCCGGAGAAGTACTGGAACGGCGGGGTCCCGCCGACGCCGAAGATGAACTTCATCGGCGAGGACTTCGGCCGCGACCCGATGACCGGCTTCATGACCGGCCTGGCCAACAGCCCCGAAGCGGCCACGCAGTTCTTCAACACGACGCAGCCGACGGACAACGCCCAGTACGTCCTGAAGGACCGGCACGTCTTCGACGACACCCCGCTGAACAGCCACGACGGCAACTCCGCTCGCGAGGCGACCGGCAACGCGCTGGTCGCGGCGGCGACCGGCCAGAACCCGCTGGACCCGAACGCCCGGCAGGTCGATCTCTCCCCCGACCACCGCAAGGTGCTGGACCGCTCGCTGACCTACCTCTCGCAGGCGGGCGACGACTTCCCGTCCGAGATGCGCGACGACATGGCGAAGGTCCTGTCCCGGCACAGCGACGTGGTCCACCACTCGGCGAGCGCCATGTCCGACGACCCGAACGACCCTCGCCTCGTCAACCGGAAGGACCTGCTGGAAGTGAGCAAACAGATCTCCCGCGACCAGACCTCTTACGGCATGCTCAACGAAGCCATGAACCGCGAGATCGTCAAGGACATCTACACGGACCATCCCAAAGACCCCAACGAGACCTTGCAGGACGGGGGCCGGACGATCGGATTCCTGGAGGAAGCCCGCTACCAGGCGCTCAAGACGGACAAGGAAGACCCCTCCTGGGAGGCGAGGTGGCTCTACCACGGCTTCGGCGCGGCGGCGAACGCGTTCATTCCCGTCGTGGGAGACGTCGCACAGCGCGGTGTCGACGTGCTCACCTACCAGTGGCAGCTCGACGAGCAGGCCCGCATCGACGCGGGGATCCAGGACCAGAATCGTGAGACGTTCCTGCACCGGGAGAACCAGCTGAGGGCCCTTTCGGAGGAATGGGCCAAGGCCAACCCCACAAACACCTACACTCCGCGCACCCTGGAGCAGGAAATCAACTCCGCCGCGCTCACCGGAAACGACCGCGCCAAGGGTCTGGCAGGCACCAAGTGAGGCGCCGGTACGGCGCTGCCGTCGCTGCGGCACTGCTCATCGGCGCGGCCGGCTGCACCCAGGACCGGGACTACGCCGTGCCGGGCGACGTCTGCGGCGTGCCCCTGGAGCCCGCCCTGCTGGAACCGCTGCTACCGCCCGGGAAGAAGCTGGAGCAGACGCCGTACGCGTCCCGGCCCGCCGCCCCGCGCTGCGACATCACCGTGGACAAGCAGGGCGGCCTGACCATCAGGGGCGATGTGACCGAGCCGGGACTGGACCTGATCAAGGAGCAGGGCGACCAGCTCAACCGCGCGGGCAACCCGCGGAAGATCGACGTCGGCGACCAGGGGTGGGTGTCAGACGCGATGGTCATCGCCGCCGCCCGGTGCACGTACCAGGGCAAGCCGAGCGCCTTCGTCGTCGAGGCCTTCCCGCCGGTCAAGACCGACGACCTCCCGAAGCGGCGCGAGGCCCTCACCGCCTTCATCAAGGGGTACCTCCCCGCCGCGCAGAAGGCGGTGGGCTGCACGGCCGGACCCTCTTGAGCGGCTCTCCAGCGTTTCTGGCTTGATGCTGGTCACAGTCGTCGAGCAAGGGTTGATTCTTATTACCCGCGGGTAGCATCATGACATTACCGATTGGTAAGTACGAGGAACCTGTCTCCCCGATCCTTAAAACGGAGCCGTAGCCATGGGGCACTACAAGTCGAATCTGCGCGACATCGAGTTCAACCTGTTCGAGGTGCTCGGCCGCGACAAGCTGTACGGCACCGGCCCGTTCGGGGAGATGGACACCGAGACCGCCAAGAGCGTCCTGTCGGAGCTGACCCGCCTCGCCGAGAACGAGCTGGCCGAGTCCTTCACGGACGCCGACCGCAACCCCCCGGTCTTCGACCCGGCCACCAACACCGCGCCCGTCCCGGCGTCCTTTAAGAAGAGCTACGAAGCCTTCATGGACTCCGAGTACTGGCGCCTGGGCCTGCCCGAGGAGATCGGCGGCACCACCTGCCCCCGCTCCCTGATCTGGGGCTACGCGGAGCTGCTGCTCGGCTCGAACCCGGCCATCTGGATGTACTCCTCGGGCCCGGCCTTCGCCGGCATCCTCCACGAGGAGGGCAACGAGGCGCAGAAGAAGGTCGCGCAGCTCGCCGTCGAGAAGCGCTGGGGCTCCACCATGGTCCTCACCGAGCCCGACGCGGGCTCGGACGTCGGCGCCGGCCGCACCAAGGCGATCGAGCAGGCCGACGGCTCCTGGCACATCGAGGGCGTCAAGCGCTTCATCACCTCGGGTGAGCACGACATGGAGGAGAACATCCTCCACTACGTCCTCGCGCGCCCCGAGGGCCACGGCCCGGGCACCAAGGGCCTGTCCCTCTTCCTGGTCCCGAAGTTCCACTTCGACTGGGAGACCGGCGAGCTGGGCGAGCGCAACGGCGTATACGCCACGAACGTCGAGCACAAGATGGGCCTCAAGGCCTCGAACACCTGCGAGATGACCTTCGGCGACCAGCACCCCGCCAAGGGCTGGCTGATCGGCGACAAGCACGACGGCATCCGCCAGATGTTCATGATCATCGAGTTCGCCCGGATGATGGTCGGCACGAAGGCCATCGCCACCCTCTCCACCGGCTACCTGAACGCCCTGGAGTACGCCAAGGAGCGCGTGCAGGGTCCGGACCTGGCGAACTTCATGGACAAGACCGCGCCGAAGGTCACCATCACGCACCACCCGGACGTGCGCCGCTCGCTCATGACGCAGAAGGCGTACGCCGAGGGCATGCGCGCCCTGGTCCTGTACACCGCGTCCATCCAGGACGAGATCCAGGTCAAGCAGGCCGCGGGCGAGGACGCCTCGTCCCTCGTCGGCCTGAACGACCTGCTCCTGCCGGTCGTGAAGGGCTACGGCTCCGAGAAGTCCTACGAGCAGCTCGCGCAGTCCCTGCAGACCTTCGGCGGCTCCGGCTACCTGCAGGAATACCCGATCGAGCAGTACATCCGGGACGCCAAGATCGACACCCTCTACGAGGGCACCACGGCGATCCAGGGCCAGGACTTCTTCTTCCGCAAGATCGTCCGCGACCAGGGCGCCTCGCTGAACGTCCTCACCGAGACGATCAAGAAGTTCCTCGCCGAGGCCGTCGGCGGCGAGGAGCTGGCCGGCGCCCGCGACGCGCTGGCCAAGGCCGCCGTGGACCTGGAGGCCATCGTCGGCCAGATGGTCACCGACCTCACCGCCACCGGCGAGGACGTCCGCAACATCTACAAGGTCGGCCAGAACACCACCCGCCTGCTGATGGCCTCCGGTGACGTGATCGTCGGATACCTGCTGCTCAAGGGCGCGGCCGTGGCCGCCGAGAAGCTCCCGAACGCCTCCGCCAAGGACGTCGCGTTCTACCAGGGCAAGATCGCCGCGGCGAAGTTCTTCGCCGGCCAGGTCCTGCCGGGCGTCGCGGTCCAGCGCCAGCTCGCCGAGGCCGTCGACAACACCCTGATGGACCTCGACGAGGCCGCCTTCTAGGACCCTCCCCGTCGATACCGAAGACGTACGCGGTGTACGCGCGCCGGCCGGACCCCCAGCTCACAGGGGGTCCGGCCGACCGCGTGCACGAGATGTCGGCGGTTCGTGGGACGCTCGTAGGCATGAGCGCACAGGAGCAGCACAGCAGGGGGTACTCCGTCCCGACCGGGCGGCCGTACGCCCTCAAGGAGCTGCACGGCAAGCTCGGCACCCTCGGCGACCGCATGCAGGACCTCTACGAGGGCTCGCACCCCGCCGAGTACGACGGCATCGCCGACGCCCTCCACACCGCCTTCCAGACGGCCGCGGCGCTGGCTCCCTCCAAGAGCTACACCGGCTGCCCCCAGCACCCCAACGGCGCCCTGGACCCCGAGGCCCCCGACGGCTGGGGCCGCTGCCTGCTCTGCAACGACCGGCGCCGGATGGGCCTGCGCGGCCGCGGCGCGGTCCCCGCCCCCGCTCCCCCCGGCGAACAGCGCCGGCTCGGCTACCCGGTGCCGGAGCCCCCGTACACCCTCGAAAAGCTCCGGCACTACCTGCGCACGCTCGACGACTCGCGCTTCCACCTGACCATCGGCTCACCGGACGAGGAGTTCGTCCGCGTCGCCGACGACCTGCACCGCGCCTTCATCGTGGCCCGCGAGCTGTCCCGCCCGCGCAACGCCTCGGGATGCTCCGAACATCCCGGCGCACCGATGGATCCCGACGCGCCGCCCGGTGAGGCCTGTATCTTCTGCGCCGGACGCAAGAGGCGCGAGCAGCGCTCCGCGCAGACCCCCGAGATGCTCCCGCGCATCCGCCGGGGCGAGCGCAGGCAGCTGCAGCGGCGCTTCGAGCGTCCGCCGGGCTGAGCCGACCGGGATCGCAGTTCACACACCACCGCGCCCTCGTTCCCCGGCTGTCCGTCGGCGATCCGCCACAGCCCGGCCATGACGAACACGACCGTCGTTAAGGTGAACCACATGAGCTCTCCCGCCCGCTTCGACCGCGGCCACACCGACGATCTGATGACCTACCTGGCGGCGAGCCCCTCGCCGTACCACGCCGTCGCCAACGCGGGCGAGCGGCTGGAAAAGGCCGGCTTCAGGCAGTTGTCGGAAACGGACGCCTGGGACTCGAGCGCGGGGGGCAAGTTCGTCCTGCGCGGCGGCGCGCTCATCGCCTGGTACGTCCCCGAGGGCGCGGCTGCGCACACGCCGTACCGCATCATCGGCGCGCACACCGACTCCCCCAACCTCCGCGTCAAGCCGCTGCCTGACACCGGCTCACAGGGCTGGCGGCAGATCGCCGTCGAGGTCTACGGCGGCACCCTGCTCAACACCTGGCTGGACCGGGACCTGGGCCTCGCGGGACGGCTCACCCTGCGCGACGGCACCGAGCGACTGGTCAACATCGACCGGGCACTGCTGCGCGTGCCGCAGCTCGCCGTGCACCTGGACCGGTCCGTCAACACCGACGGCCTCAAGCTGGACAAGCAGCGGCACATGCAGCCGATCTGGGGCCTGGGCGAGGCCCGCGAAGGCGATCTGATCGCGTTCCTGGAGGAGGAAGAGGGCCTGGCCCAGGGCTCGGTGGCGGGCTGGGACCTGATGGTCCACTCGATCGAGCCGCCCGCCTACCTGGGCCGCGACCGCGAACTGCTCGCCGGCCCGCGGATGGACAACCTGCTGTCCGTCCACGCGGGCATCGCCGCCCTGGCCGCGGTCTCCACCGCCGAACACCTGGACCACATCCCGGTGCTGGCCGCCTTCGACCACGAGGAGAACGGCTCGCAGTCCGACACGGGCGCCGACGGGCCGCTGCTGGGCAACGTGCTGGAACGTTCTGTCTTCGCGCGCGGCGGCAGCTACGAGGACCGCGCCCGCGCCTTCGCGGGCACCATCTGCCTCTCCTCGGACACCGGCCACGCGGTCCACCCCAACTACGGCGAGCGGCACGACCCGACGCACCACCCGCGCGCCAACGGCGGCCCGATCCTCAAGGTCAACGTCAACCAGCGGTACGCGACGGACGGCAGCGGGCGCGCGGTCTTCGCGGCGGCGTGCGAGCGCGCGGGCGTGCCGTGGCAGAGCTTCGTCTCCAACAACTCGATGCCCTGTGGCACGACGATCGGCCCGATCACGGCCGCCCGGCACGGCATCCAGACCGTCGACATCGGCGTCGCGATCCTCTCCATGCACAGCGCGCGCGAACTGTGCGGGGCGGACGACCCCTACCTGCTGGCCAACGCCCTGGTGTCGTTCCTGGAGGGCTGAGGGATGGCCGGCCCCGCCGGCGTTTGAGGCGCCCCCCGGAGGGCGGACCGAGCGGCGGGCGTCCACCGGGCGGTGCCACATCCGGCCCCGCCCGGTGGCCGACCGGCGGTCAGTCGTCCATACCTGCCAACACCAAGGGCAACCGCACCGCGCCCCCGGCGACGACCGTGAGCGGCACGCCCCAGTCCTGCTGGTGCATGTGGCAGGCCGGATACTCGTTCTCCGGATCGTCGTCGCAGGAGGCCGCCATCGCGGACACGTGCAGCACGCCCTCGGTGACGCCCTCCGCGAGCACCAGGTCCCGGAACAGGTCCGTCCCCTGGCCCGCCCCCTCGGCCAGCAGCTCCGGCGGCGTCGAGGAGACCTGGAGCCGGGTGGAGGGCCCGTAGCGGTCGTCCAGCTTCTGCCCGGCCGGAGCGCGGAAGACCACGTCCAGCCGCAGCGTGCCCGGGGCCACCTCGGTGGCCGCGCGCTTCGTGCGGTGGGCGACCGACTCCACGCGGACGGCCTCCTCCGGCAGCCGCAGCCGGGTCAGCCGGTGCCGCGCGGACTCCACGACCAGGATGTCGTCGCCCACCAGCACGGCGTCGCTGGGCTCGCGCAGGTCGGTGGCCAGCGTGCTGACCTCGCCGGTGGCGGGATCGTAGCGGCGCAGGGCGTGGTTGTACGTGTCGCAGACCGCGACCGAGCCGTCCGGCAGCGCGGTCACCCCGAGCGGGTGCTGGAGCAGGGCCTGGCCCGCCTCGCCGTCCCGGTGGCCGAAGTCGAACAGGCCGCTGCCGACGGCGGTCGCGATGACGTACCCGCCGTCCCCGTCCGGCTCCGCGTACCGCAGCGAGCTGGTCTCCGAGTCGGCGATCCACAGCCGGTCCCCGGCCGCCGCGAGCCCGGAGGGCTGCGCGAACCAGGCCTCGGCGGCGGGCCCGTCGACCAGCCCCTCGTTCGTGGTGCCGGCCGCCACCGCGACCGTGTCGGTCTCCGGGTCCCAGGTCCACAGCTGGTGCACGCCCGCCATCGCGATCCACACCCGGCCCCGCCACCAGGCCACGTCCCACGGCGAGGACAGGTCCACCTCGCGCGCGGGCCCGGCCGTCGGCGAGCCCTGCCACCACTGGCGGCCCGTCCCCGCGACGGTCTCCACGGCTCCGGTGGCCGGGTCGAAGACCCGCAGCGCGTGGTTGACCGTGTCCGCGACCGCGACCCGCCCGTCGGGCAGCAGGGCGAGGCCCTGCGGCTCGCTGAAGGCGTCGGGCCCGAAGCCGCGCACGCCCCCGCCGATCCGCCGCACGACGCTCTCGCCGTCGGCGGCGAGCTCCACCAGCTGGTGCCGGGTCGAGTCGGAGACCAGCACGTTCCCCGAGGGCAGGACGAGCGCCTTGCCGGGGAAGCGCAGGTCGGTCGCGACGGGCTCGGGCGCCACGTACGGGCCGTCTCCGCGCCGCAGCGTCCCCTTGGCCGCGTGCTCCGCCTCCAGCTCCTCGACGAGCCGCTCGATGGCGTGCGCGTGCCCCTCCCCGGCGTGCTGCGCCACGATGTACCCCTCGGGGTCGATCACGACGAGCGTGGGCCAGGCGCGGACGGCGTACTGCTTCCAGGTGGCCAGCTCGGGATCGTCGAGGACGGGGTGGTGGACCTCGTAGCGCTCGACGGCGTCGACGACGGCCTGGTGCTCGGCCTCGTGCACGAACTTCGGCGAGTGCACACCGATGATCACGACGGTGTCCCGGTGCTTCTCCTCCAGCTCCCGCAGCTCGTCGAGGACGTGCAGGCAGTTGATGCAGCAAAAAGTCCAGAAATCGAGGATGACGATCCGTCCTCGCAGGTCGGCGAGGGTGTAGGAGGTGTCACCGGTATTGAGCCAGCCGCCCTTGCCGATCAGCTCGGGGGCACGGACTCGGGCGCGACGGGGTGCGGGCGCGGCAGCATTCATGCGTCAAGGGTGCCATCAGCCCAGGAAGGACCGCAGGGAGGTCGTCAGGGCGTTCACGAAGGCGTCACGGACGGGCTCCGGGAGCAGGTCCAGGGACAGGTAGGGGTTCAGGTCCTCCAGCTCGACGAGGAGCAGGCCGCCGGAGGGCGCGCGGCAGGCGTCGACCCGCTGGATGCCGTGGGACAGGGTGTTCCAGGCGATGAAGGCGCGGGCGAAGTCCAGGTCGGCGGGGGTGGGGGCGTAGGGCTCCAGTTCCCAGCGGCGGGCCGGGTCGGGGGCGTACAGGGCGTACTGGAAGGCGTCGTCGACGAAGTAGAAGGACACCTCGTAGGCGAAGTCGATCCGCGGCTGGACCAGCAGTGCGCCCGGGGCGGCCGCTTCCCGCTGCCGCGCCGCCGCGAGGTGCGCGGCGGGGTCGGCGGTGAAGGCCAGGCCGATCGAGTCGGCGCCCTGGCGGGGTTTTACGGCGTACTCGGCCACCTGCGGCAGGAGGTGCAGGTCGGCGGGGTCGTCGACGGTGGGGATCACCGGGTACCCGGCGCGGGTGAGGTCCAGGAGGTACTGCTTGCCCGCCATGTCGGCGCGGCCGGTGAGCGGGTTGTAGACCCGGGCGCCGGTGGCGAGGGCATGGGCGCGGAAGGCGTCGTAGGCCTCCTGGTGGTGCAGGACGGGCCCGCTGTTGCGGACGACCACCGCGTCGAAGGCCGGCAGCAGGGCGCGGGCGTCGAGCGGGTGGCACAGGGCGAGGGCGAAGTCCCGGCGCAGCCGCGAGGTGAGGAATATGTCCTCGTCGCCGTAGCGGCGGCCGCGCGCCGGGTACGCCAGGTCGGTCACGTAGAGCAGGTGCGGGGCGGGGAGCGGAGGCATGGCCGCAACCTATCGCGGGCAGCGATACGGCATGAAATACCTGGTTCGGGACAAAGTGCTGGCCATCGGGGACGACTACTGGGTCGAGGACGAGGCGGGCCGGCCCGCCTTCCTGGTCGACGGGAAGGCCCTGCGCGTCCGCGACACCCTGGAGCTGAAGGACCCGGACGGCCGGATCCTGATCACGCTGCGGGAGAAGATGTTCAGCTTCCGCGACGCGATGACCCTGGAGCGGGACGGGCGCCAGCTCGCCGTCATCCGCAAGAAGCGGTTCTCGCTGCTGCGCAACCACTACCGCGTGACGCTGTCCGAGGGGACCGAACTGGACGTCAGCGGGCGGATCCTGGACCGCGAGTTCAAGGTCGAGTACGAGGGCGAGCTGCTGTCGCTGATCTCCCGCCAGTGGTACCGGGTCCGCGAGACGTACGCCATGGACGTGGTCCGGGAGGAGACGGACGCGGCGCTGCTGCTGGCGGTGGCCGTGTGCGTGATCCGGATGGCCGAGAAGGAGCGGGAGGAGCGGGACGAGGAGCGGGCGGAGGACGGGTGAGCTCCGGCGGGCGGCGCCCGGCGCTCACCCGACGGCCCGACGGCCCGCCGCCCGCTGGCCCGCTGGTCCGTGCCTAGGAGACGGTCCAGGAGCCCGGTACGGCCGGGGGACGGATGCCCAGCATCCGGTCCTTGAGCGCCGGGAACTGCTCCCGGGTGGCGGGGACCTTCGCCGGGTCGAGGTCCACGGTCAGCACCTCCTCGCCCGGGCCGGCCTCGGCGATCACCTCGCCCCACGGGTCCACCACCAGGCTGTGCCCCGCCTGCTCGACCCCGGCGTGCGTACCGGCGGTGCAGCAGGCCAGGACGTACGCCTGGTCCTCGACGGCGCGTGCCCGGTTCAGCAGGGTCCAGTGCGCGCGGCGGCGGGCGGGCCAGCCCGCGGCCACCACCAGGGTCTGCGCTCCCGCGTCGACCAGGCCGCGGAAGAGTTCGGGGAAGCGCAGGTCGTAGCAGGTGGCGATGCCGAGGACGGTCTGCGGCAGGGTCACGGTGGTCAGGGAGTCGCCCGCCGACATCAGCACGGCCTCGCCCTGGTCGAAGCCGAAGCGGTGGATCTTGCGGTACGTGGCCGCCAGCTCGCCCCCGGGGGTCAGCACGAGGGCGGTGTTGTAGAGGGATCCGTCGCCCGAGCGCTCCACGACCGAGCCCGCGTGCAGCCAGACACCGGCGTCGCGCGCCGCCTTCGACATGACCTCGAAGGTGGGCCCGTCCAGCGGTTCGGCCTCCGTCTCGAACTGCTCGTACGAGAAGGCGCCGACACCCCACAGTTCGGGCAGCACGACCAGGTCGGAGCCGCTCTGTTCGCGGACGAGGTCCGCGACGCGGGCACGTCGGGAAACCACCGACTCGCCCTCGTTCACCGCGATTTGGATCAGGGAGGCGCGCACACTACCACCGTTCTGGCGTTCAAGCCGTCAACTCGGGGCCTACGATCGTCACACGAAAGCACTGCCGGGGTGCTCACCGGCAGCGTAACTTTGACAGTGCCGCCGCCAGCCGGTCCCACCAGTCCACAACGCGCCACTGAACAGCACGCGAGGGGTCCCGTTGACCGTCCATCCCAGCCTTGAGCCCTATGTCGATGCGTGGACCCACTCCATCGAAGCGATATCCGAGCTGGTGCTTCCCCTGCCGGAGGCCGAATGGAACCGGGCGACCCCGTGCCCCGGCTGGTCGGTCCGTGACGTCGTGTCACACATCATCGGCATCGAATGCGAGCAGCTCGGCGACCCGCGCCCCATCCACACCCTCCCGCGGGACCTGCGCCACGTGGTGGACGAGTTCACCCGGTACATGGAGGTGCAGGTGGACATCCGGCGCCACCACACCGCCCCCGAGATGACCTCGGAACTGGAGTACACCGTCATCCGGCGGATGCGGCAGCTGCGCAACGAGAAGCGGGATCCTTCCACCACGATGGTGCGCGGGCCGCTGGGCGAGCAGACGACGCTGGAGCAGGCCCTGCGGCTGCGGGCCTTCGACGTGTGGATCCACGAGCAGGACCTGCGGACCGCCCTCGGGGTCCCGGGGAACTGGGACTCCCCCGGCGCGGCGGTGGCCCGGGACATGCTGCTGGCGGGGCTCCCGAAGGTCGTCGCGAAGAAGGCGGGCGCCCCGGCGGGGTCGGCGGTGGTGCTGGACGTGCACGGCGCGCTGGAGTTCATGCGCACGGTCCGCGTCGACGCCGCGGGCCGCGGCACGATGCACAGCGCCCCGTCCCTGGGCCCGGCGGTGACCCTCACCATGGACTGGGAAACCTACGTCCCCCTGGCCGCCGGCCGCGGCCGCCGCCGCCCCCTCGCGGACCGCGTGAAGGTGGAGGGCGACCAGAACCTGGCGGAAGCGATCCTGTCCCACTTCGCGGTCACGCCGTAGCGAAGCCGCACCAAATCCACCCGGGCAGGCACCCACCGCCCGCACCGAATCCAGCCCCGGCAACCCAGTCCGCCGCACGGGCAGGCGCCCACCGCCTGCACCACTTCCAGCCCCGCCGGCGTTTGAGGCGCCGCCGGAGGCAGCCGGCGGCGCACCAGCCTGCACCACACCGAGCCCGCCACACGGTCAGGCGCCCGCCACCCGCACCAAACCCAGCCCCGCCGGCGTTTGAGGCGCCGCCGGAGGCATACGAGCCGCCCGGCGATTGAGGGCCACCCAAGCACTCGCCGGGCGGCACGGCACGGACGGCCCCGTCAGGCCTCGACCGTGGCCGAAGACCCGGAAACCGGAGCGGGCCCGGGCCCGGTGGCAGGTCCAGGCCCGGTGGCGGGCCCGGGCCCCGGAACCACCCCCGCCCCGGAACCAACGGCCCCGCAGCCACTGCGCCCCCGCTCAACCCCCAGCGCCCGCCCCCTCAACCGCAGGATCTGCGACACCCCCAGCACCTCCAGCACGAACACCGACGAGAACGCGATCCGGAAATCGTCCCCGGTGGCATCCAGCAGCACCCCCACCACCAGCAGCGTCGTCATCGAAGCGATGAACCCGCCCATGTTCGTGATCCCGGACGCCGTCCCCTGCCGCGCGGCCGGATTCGCCGGCCGGGCGAAGTCGAAGCCGATCATCGACGCGGGCCCGCACGTCCCCAGCACCACGCACAGCGCGACCAGCAGCCACATCGGCGCCCGCCCCGGATACACCAGCACCGCCGCCCACAGCAGCGCCGTCACCCCCACCGTGCCGAGCGCCAGCGGAATCCGCGCGGACTGCCGCCGCCCCACCAGCTGCCCGTAGACCAGCCCGAACCCCATGTTCGCGACCACGATCAGCGTCAGCAGCCCACCGGCGCCCCCGCGCGACAGCCCCTGCGCCTCGACCAGGAACGGCATTCCCCACAGCAGCAGGAACACCATCGCCGGGAACTGCGTCGTGAAGTGCACCCACAGCCCGAGCCGGGTCCCGGGCTCGCGCCAGGATTCGGCGATCTGACGGCGTACGTAGCCCCCCTCGCCCCGCACCACCGGCGCCGGCGCGTGCCCCTCGGGGTGGTCGCGCAGGAACAGCACCAGCGGCACCAGGACCACCAGCCCCGCCACCGCGCTGCCCGCGAAGGCCGGCACCCAGCCCACCCCGTGCAGGACCGGCGCCAGCACCAGCGTGGAGACGAGGTTGCCCGCCATGCCGACCAGCCCGGCCAGCTGCGCCATCACCGGCGCCTGCCGGGCCGGGAACCACCGGGTGCCCAGCCGCAGGACCGAGATGAAGGTCATCGCGTCACCGCAGCCCAGCAGGGCGCGCGCGGCGAGCGCGGTCCCGTAGGACGGGGAGAGCGCGAAGCCGACCTGTCCGGCGGTGAAGAGCATCGCGCCGAGCATGAGCACCTTCTTGGTGCCGAGCCGGTCCACCATCAGGCCGACGGGTATCTGCATGCCCGCGTACACGAGCAGCTGGAGCAGCGAGAAGGTGGACAGCGCCGAGGCGCTGACGTGGAAGCGGGCCGCGGCATCCAGGCCCGCGACGCCCAGGCTGGTGCGGAAGATGACGGCGACGAAGTAGACGGCGACGCCGATGGACCAGACGAAGACGGCCCGGCGGCCGCCCGGCGGATCCTTCGGCGGGTGCGCCGGCTCGACGGCGGCGGGGACCGCGGGGAGGGCGGCCGCGGCGACGGCGTCGGGCGCGGGGGCGGGCACGGCCGAGGCCCCGGCGGGGCCGCTCATCGCGCGTCGCCCCGGACCAGGGCGGCGACCCGCCCGACGTGCCCGCGTACCGCCGCGGCCGCGCCGTCGGCGTCCCCGGCGCGCAGCGCGTCGAGGATCTCCGTGTGCTCGGCGAGGGTCTTCTCGATCCGTTCGGGGTGCGCGTGCAGCAGCCGGGCGCCCATCCGCAGCTGCCGGTCGCGCAGTTGGTCGTAGAGCCGGGAGAGGATCCGGTTGCCGGCGCTGCGCACGATCTCGGCGTGGAAGCAGCGGTCGGCGGCGATCAGCGCGGAAAGGTCGCCGTCCGCGGCGTGCCGGCGCTGTTCGTCGATGAGGTCCGCGAGCCGCGCCAGCAGGGCGGGTGCGGCCGGGACGGCCCGCCGGACGGTGAACTCCTCGACCAGCAGCCGGGTTTCGACGACGTCCGCGATCTCCTGCGCGGAGACGGCCAGGACCAGTGCGCCCTTCTTCGGGTAGAGCGTGATGAGCCCTTCCGTCTCCAGGCGAAGCAGCGCTTCGCGCACGGGGGTGCGCGACACCCCGACCGCGTCGGCGAGTTCGCCCTCGGTGAGCAGGGTGCCGCCTTCGTAGCGGCGGTCGAGCACGCCGTTCTTGACGTGCTGGTAGACCCGTTCGGCGGCCGTGGGCGCGAGGGTCGCGGAGCTGGCTGATGGCATGCGCACAGGATAGATACAAGACAGGTGCAAAGCGGCCGGTCGTCCGCGATGTGGACGACCGGCCGCATCCTCCGCTGCACCGAAGGATGTACGCCGGTCTCGTCCGGCCGCACGACGTGCCCCGCCCGGCCCGCCGGAACGCTGGAACCATGACCCACGACGCGCCGGTCGACACCCGGCTCCCCGCGACCCGGCTCCCGCTGCTCGACGTCCTGCGCGGGGCCGCGATCCTCGGCACGCTGATGACCAACGTGTGGATCTTCACCGCCCCCGGCTCGGAGGCGAGCGTCCTCCAGGGCGCCATGGTGGCCCCCGACCCGTTCTCCGAGCCGGGCGGCCCCTCGGTCGCCGGGATCGCCGAAACCCTCTTCCGCTTCCTCTCGGACGGCAAGTTCCTGTCCCTGCTGACCGTCCTGTTCGGGGTCGGCCTGGCCATCCAGTACGAGTCCGCCGCCCGCCGCGGCGCCCCCTGGCCCGGCCGCTACGGGCGGCGGGCCGCCTTCCTCTTCCTGGAGGGCACCGTCCACTTCGTCCTGGTCTTCGCGTGGGACGTGCTGATGGGGTACGCCGTCACCGCGCTCCTCACCGCCTGGCTGCTGGCCCGCTCCGAGCGGGTGCGGCGCCGGGTGATGTGGGCCGCGGGCGCGGTGCACGTGGCGCTGATCTCGCTGGTCACCCTGGCCGCGCTGGGCCGCCCGGACGACGCCCCGGTGGAACCGGATCCCGCGCTCGTGGACCTGTACGCCCGAGGCGGCTGGGGCGACCAGATCGGCTACCGGCTCGGCCATGCCGCCGGGCTGCGCGTCGAGCCCGTCTTCACCTTCGGGCTGCTGGTCTTCCTCTTCCTCCTCGGGGTCCGGCTGTACCGCGCGGGGGCGTTCGCCCCGCCCCCCGGCGGCCACCGGCTGCGGGTGCGGATGGCCCGCTGGGGCCTGGGCCTCGGGATGCCGCTGGGCGCCGCTGCCGCGCTCGGGGGACCCGACTTCTTCGTCCTGGGCCGCTACGGCATCGTCCCGCTGATCGCGATCGGCTACCTGGGCCTCCTGGGCTGCGCCCTGGACCGGGCACGGCTGCCGCGGCCGCTGGTCGGCGGGCTCGCCTCGGTCGGCCGGACCGCCCTGTCCTGCTACGTCGGCCAGAACCTGCTCTGCGTCCTGCTCTGCTACGGGACCGGGCTGGGCCTCGCGCAGCGGCTGGGGGCCGGGCCCTGGTGGGTGATGGGCCTGTGGGCGGGCGTGAGTCTGCTCCTGGTCGCCGGGTCGGGGTGGTGGCTGCGCCGCTTCCCGCGCGGCCCGCTGGAGGCCGTACAGCACCGGGTGGTGGGCGGCCCGGCCGCGCTCACGGCGCCGCGGTGACCACGGCGTCCTCGACCGCCGCCACGACCCGTCGGCGGTCCGGTCCCCGGTGGTCCGCGGGACGGCGGAGGACACCGGGGACCCGGCCGGCGGCCTACTCCGTGGGCAGGGCGGGCAGGCCGGCCCCGGTCAGGAGCGCCGTGAGCAGGGCGAGCAGGGAGGACACGACGTCGGTGGACTTGCTCGTGGCGTCGGTCGAGCAGCCGCAGGGCCCCGAGGCCTTGAGCACTCCGTCGACGGCCTTCTTGAGGTTCTCCACGGCGGGCCCGACCGCGTCCACCGGACCGTCCTTCCCCGCCCCTGCTCTCGCGGCCCCCGGCAGGGCGGCGGGCAGCTTGGGCGCGGCGGCCGGAAGCTTCGGGGCATCCGCCGGGAGCCTCGGAGCGTCCGCGGGAAGCTTCGGGGCATCCGCGGGCAGCTTGGGCGCATCCGCGGGAAGCTTGTCCGCGGGAAGCTTCGGGGCGTCCGCCGGGAGCTTGGGCGCGTCAGCCGGAAGCTTCGGAGCGTCCGCCGGGGGCTTGGGTACGTCCGCCGGGGGCTTCGGCAGCTTGGCGACGGCGTCGTCGACTGCCTTCTTCAGCTTGGCCGCGTCCGCCTCCGGGAGCTTGCCGTCGGGGGCCTTGAGCACGGCGCCGACCAGATCGGTGACCGGAGTGATGACCCCGCCGACGGCGCCGAGGGACTGGACCTGCGCGAGCAGGGCGTCCGTCCCCGGGATGGCACCGGCAGCGGGGACCGCGGGCCGGGGCGCGGCCGGGGAGGCCGCTCCCGCGAGGCCGGGGGACACGGCCAGCAGGGAGGCACAGAGGACAGCGGGCACGGTGTATCGGGTGAAGCGGTGCAACGTTCTCTCCTGTCGGGGCGCGGTGACGGCATGGGACGTGCCGCCGCCACCCACTCACCGACACCCCGTCAGCTCCCGCAACCCGGAGCCCCGCAGCCCCCGCCGGGACACGCCGCGCAACTGGCGTACCCGCCTCCGTGACCAGCGGTGACGCCATCACCCTCGCGATGTGCTGCACCCTCGTGAAGCCGCGCGGACCACCGCCTCAGGGAAGCCGCGGCCGGACCTCCGACCACGCGTCCACGGACGCGCCCAGCGGGTCCTGCGGCTCCAGGTGGGGCCGGGCCAGCGCCAGCCAGGGCAGCAGGTTCTTGATCCGGCGCAGATGCAGGATGCGGGCCTTGGGCAGGTCCCGCCAGGACCGGGCCTCGCGGGCCGCCTCCTCGGGGGTCAGGTCGATGAGCGCCAGCAGGTCCCGGCAGAGCGCCGCGGGGTCGCCACCGGGTCCGGGGCCGAACTGCTGGAGGAGGTAGCCGCGTACGGCCGCCTCCTCCGCCGCGGCCGCCAGCACGTCCTCCCCCGTCCAGGCCGCCTTGCGCCGGCTCGCGGTCACGGCCACCCGCCCCCAGCGCAGCCGCACCTCGTCCGGCAGCCAGTCGGCCTGTACGCGGCCCACGGCCAGGGTGCGCAGCTCCAGCGGGCGGGGCTCGTCCTCCAGCGGCGGATCGGTGGCCAGCCAGGCCTCCAGTTCACCGAGCGCGTGCCCGTCGGGCGGCACCGAGGTCAGCACCTGCCCCCGGGTGAGCAGGGCGACCACGGCCCCCGTCAGGTGCACCTTCGCCACGTTCCCCGCGGCGAAGAAGCCCACGGTGCGGCCGTAGCGCTCGATCCGCCGCAGCCCGAGCCGCAACTCCCCGGCCGCGTAGACCTGTCCGGCGCGCGCGACGCCCCCTATGCAGCGCACCACGCACACGCCGCCGGACACGTCCGCCTCTTCGACGGAGTACACCTGCAACTCGGCGATCGACACCCCGGCCCCCTTCCCCCGGCGGCACGCTACCGCGTCACCGCCCGAGTCCGGCCCGGACGCGGGCGGCCTCCAGCGCCGCCGACGGAGTGTCAGCGCCAGGTACGGGCGTCCCGGACCACACCCGCCGCCAGGTCCAGACGGCCCTGGAAGTCGCCCGAGCGGGTGGCGATGACCAGGAGCGGCCGGCCTTCGGAGTCCGGGAAGCCGCTGTAGAACCCGAGCACCGCGTTCGGATCGGACAACAGGTCCGCGGGCGGGCTCAGCCGGAGGCGCTCCGAGCCGTCCGCCCGGTAGACGACGGCGTTGTCCTTCGGGGTGAAGGGCCGGGTGTCCAGCGCCTCGACCACCAGGACGAGCGTCTCGCCGTCCTGCGTCCAGGCCATGACGGACTGCGGCGGCTTGGCGTGCTCCTTGGCCACGGTGGCGGCGCCGTCGTTCCAGCGCACCGTGGTCTCACCGGCGGTCCACTCGACCGCCACGTCCGGTTCCTGCGTCATTACTTGGGGATCTCCACGGGAGGGCCGACTGGGATCAGCCGGGCTCGGTCTTCGTAGTTCAGGATCTCCAGCTGGCTGACCCCGCCGGGCAGATGGCCCAGTTTGGGGTCCGTCTGGGGCCCGATGATGCTCTCCTGGATCCGGATGGGGTCGCCGGTGTCCGGGAAGCGGTACCGCTGGAGCATGGAGACGTCGTCCTTCCAGTCGGTACGAATGGCCAGCTGGTCACGTACGTACTGCTGGTTGGGCACCCCCTCGAACGTACCGAAGCCGCCGGGGCTGGTGGCCGGCTGCCCCTTGGACAGCACCATGTTGAACTCCTCGCCCGGCTGCGCCAGCCGCGAGGTGATCGGCGTCCCGTACATGTTCGGCGGTTCCCGCTCGGCCTTGGGCAGCGCCAACTGCTCCTTGCCTGCCGCCGGGCAGCCGCTCAGGCCCAGCGGGTCGGCCCACACCAGCGGGTTGGTGACGTACGCGACCGGGTTGGACGAGGGCGTCAGGCCCAGGGGGTCCGAGGTCAGGTAGCGGGCCGTCTCCGGGTCGTAGGTCCGGAAGTGGTTGTGGTGGAGACCGGTCTCGGGGTCGTAGTACTGGCCGGGGAAGCGCAGCGGTGTGTAGGCCGTGGCGTCCCGGTTCCAGCTCGTCGCTCCCCACACGGTGGAACGGGTGTGCCAGGCCAGCGCGCCCTGCTCGTCGATCATCTCCGTCGGCGTGCCGACCAGGTCCGTGACGATGGCGAAGAACCGGCTGTCGATCTCCGCTTGTGACGGCTCCCGGGGTGCCCGCGGCTCCCCCGGGACGGCGGCGGCCCGGATGGACTCCACTTGGGTGAGCGGGTGCAGGCCGGCATGGGTCCAGCTGAGCGTGACCTCGTGCGGGCTGTCCCGTACGTGGGTCGTCTGCTCGGCCAGAGTGGTGCCGTCCCAGGTGAAGAGGGTCTCCTCGACCACCTCCCACTCGGTCTCCTGCGGCGTTGTTTCACGTGAAACGTCGGTTTCACGTGAAACACCCGTTGTTTCACGTGAAACAACGGCGCCCGGAGCCGGGGCAAGACGCTGTTTCGCGACGCGGCGCCCCAGTCCGTCGTACCGGTAGCGCCAGCGGGTGCCGTCCGGGGTGGTCACCTCGGTCAGCCGGTCGTCCGCGTCCCAGACGTAGAGCCAGGTGTCGGGCTTGCGGGAGAGCCGGGTCTTCTGCCGCAGGACCACCCGGCCCTGGACGTCGTGCTCGTAGCGGACCCGGCCCGCCCGGGTGATCCGGGTGCCGCTGTACTCGCGCGCTCCGACGGCGTCCGCACCGGGGTGGGCCTGCGGCCAGTCGGCGGACGTCTGGTTGCCCGCCTCGTCGTAGGCGTACCGCTCCGACCAGGAGGCCGCGTCCACCCCGGTCACCCGGGCCGCGGCGTCCAGGGTGAAGCGGCGCGGGCCGCTCGTCTCGTCGTCGATCTCCAGCAGGTTGCCGTCGGCCCGGTAGGTATAGCCGCGGCGTTGGAGGGTCCGCTGGTCCGAGCCCGTGATGTGGCGGGTGGTGAGCCGCCCCACGGGGTCGAAGGTGTGGTGCAGGGCCGTGCTCTCCCCGATGTGCCGGGTCAGTTCCCGCCCTGCGGCGTCCCGCTCGAACGTCAGGGTCCGGCCGGAGGCGTTCAGCGCGGTGCAGTGGCCGGCCTCGTCGTAGGTCCACTGCGCTCGCGCCCCGCTGGGCAGGGTCCGGGTCACCGGACGGCTCAGCTCGTCGTAGGCGTAGCGGACCGAACGGCCGTCCACGCGTTCCTCGGCCAGGCGCCCGTGCCGGTCGCGGAGGCGGACCAGGGTGGTGCCGTCGGCCGAGGTCACCGCCGCGGGCAGGTCGAAGACGTCGTACTCGAAGGTCGCCGTGCCCGCCGGGGAGGTCTTGCGGACGATCCGGCCGAGCACGTCCCGCTCGTAGGCGATCTCCTCGCCCGCGGCGTTCACCCGGGAGGCGAGCCGCCCGTTCGCGTCGTAGGTGTACCGCAGGGTCCGGCCGTCGAAGTCCGCCTCCGAGGTCAGCCGGCCCGCCGCGTCGTAGGTGTACTCCCAGTTCAGACCCTGGGGGTTGCGGACGCCGGTCAGCCGCAGCGCCGCGTCGTAGGTGTACGCGTACCGCACCCCGTCGGGCCCGGTCCGGGCGGCGAGGAGGTCGAAGTGGGTGTACTCGAAGCGGGTCACCCCGCCCGAGGGGTCGGTGAAGGCGGTGCAGTTGCCCTCGCCGTCGTAGACCCAGCGCCGCTCGCTGCCGTCCGGATCCACCCGGCGGGCGGGCCGGCCCTCCGTGGTCCACTCCATGACGGTCACCCCGCCGAGCGGGTCGGTGACCCTGACCGGGCGGCCGAAGACGTCCCGCTCGAAGCGGGTGACGGCGCCCAGCGGATCGGTGGTGGTGAGGGGGAGGCCCGCCGCGTCACAGGTCGTGCGGGTGACGGCGCCGAGCGGGTTGGTGACCGCCGTGAGGTGACCCCGCTCGTCGTAGGCGAAGGTGGTCACCGCGCCCGCCGAGGTCGTGAGCGAGGTGCGGTTGCCGCGCTCGTCGTAGGTCTGGCGGACGACCGTGCCGTCGGCGTTCGCCACCCGTACCGGCAGGCCCAACCGGTCGTACTCGGTCCCGGCCGCCCGGCCGTCGGGGCGGACGGAGCGGATGATCCGGCCCGCCTCGTCGTACTCCTGGTGGGAGGTCGCGCCCAGGGCGTCGGTGCGGGAGGTCGGGCGGCCGTGCCGGTCGTAGGTGTAGCGCGTGACGGCGCCGAGCGGGTCGATGTCGGCGACCACCCGGCAGCGCTCGTCGATCAGGTAGCGGCGGGTGTCCCCGGCCGCGGTGGTGACGCTGGTGACCCGGTGGCCGGTGGCCGGGTCGAACCCGTCGTAGTCGAGGGTGAGGGCGAGGTGCCCGCCGCTGCCGCCCTCGGCGACGCAGCGGTCCCGGTCGTCGTAGGCGTAGTCGTAGCGGCTGTCGTTGGTGTCGGTCCAGGAGGTGATCCGGCCGCGTTCGTCGTAGGTGAAGCGCAGGGGCAGGCCGGAGGAGTTGGTGACCTCGGTCAGATGTCCGTCGGTGTAGCCGTACGCCAGGATCCGCGGGCCACCGGTCAGGTGCAGGGCGGTTATACGGCCCCCGGCCGTCTCGAAGCGCAGGTGGTAGCCGCCGCTGTGGGCGATGCCGACCGGGGTGCCCTCGGCGTCGTACTCGAAGGAGATCGTGTTCCCGTTGCGGTCCGAGAGCTCCGCGATCGGCGCCACACCGTCCCCGTCCGGTGACAGCCCGGGCTCGGTGAAGCGGCGGACGTGACCGGTCGCCGGGTCCGTGAGCGTGTAGTCGCCGTCGGGGGTCCGTTCCAGCGGCCGGGCCGGGCCCCTCGCGGGCAGCACCGGGACGCCGGGCGCCGGGTGCGGGTAGCCGATGAGGAGGCCGTCCTCCGCGACCAGGACCACGCCCTCGGCGTCGATCTCCAGGTGCTGGTCGACCGTACTGCTCCAGGAGGGCCCGAACCAGCGCCCCGCCGTGTAGCCGGACTCCGCCCGGCGCGTGAAGACCAGGGGCAGCGCCCCCGGCAGCACCACATCGGTCTGCGGGAGGTACATCCGGCCGGTGGCGAGGTCCACGGGGTCCGTGCCGCCCGTGGTCCGCTCCCCGTCCGGCGTCTTGTGCAGCTCCGGGCCGTCACCGGTGAGTGCCTTGCGGCCGGGCCCCGTCGGGATGTCGTCCGCGAGCTTGGCGACGGTGCCGGCCTTCTTCGCCAGTCCCAGACCCTTCGTCCCGATGAGTTCGGGGAGCATCTTGCCGATGCCCTCGGACGGGTCCTTCATGAACTGGTCGAGCATCTGCTTGCCCGCGCCCATGGGGTCGTTGACCGCGGTCACGAGCCCGGCGACGGTGGAGTTCAGGCTGGTCGCGTACTCGGCCGGGTGCGTCAGGTTGTACGGGTCCATCGGATTGACCGAGCGGACGAAGTTGAGCAGGCCCGCCGTGCCCTTGATGACACCGCCGGTCAGGTGCGTCTTGGCGATGTCCAGGTACTGCATGCCGTCACCGAACTGCTCGCCGTACGAGGGCTTCGGCGGGGCCGCGTCCCGGGCCGCGCGGACCGCCGTCCTGGCCGTCTCCGCCACCTCGTTGCGCTGCTTGCGCGCCCCGTCGAGCTTGTCCTGCGCGGCACTCGCCAGCGCCACGCCCGGATCGGTGAAGGCACCCGGCTTGGGCGGCAGCGTGTCCTTCTTCGCGTCGATGGCGTCGTTGTAGGTGTCGACCTGCTTGTTGTAGGCGTCGCGGGCGTCCGTCGAGGCCTTCTTGGCCGCGTTGTAGTCGGCCAGCGCCTCCTTGGCCTGCCCCTGCGCCCACTCCACCGTCTCGGCGAATCCCCCCATGGCCACGGCGGCCTTGCCGAAGGCCTCGGCCGCCTTGAACCAGCGGGGCGGCTCCTTGGCGACGGATTCCCGGAAGGCGTCCGCCGTCTTGCCCTTCAGGCCGTCCGAGTCCAGGCCCTTGAGGCCGTTGCCGACCTTGTCGAAGGCGGCCTTGAAGTCCTGGAGGTGGGCGGCCTGAGCACGGATCTTGGAGACGCTGCCGTAGACGAGCTTGGTGGGGTCCTCGGTCTGGCCGAGTTCCAGCTCGGCCACGTCGGCGCCCAGTTGGTTGGCGGCCGAGCGGCTCTTGTCGCGGATCCAGTCGCCCGCGTCCTCCAGCCCCACCTTGTCGGCCAGTCCGGCGACCTTGTCGCCGGTCCACTCGATGGCGTCGCCGACGTCCTCGGTACGGTCCTCGACCCAGTCCTCGACGGAGTCCGGAATGAAGTCGCCGAGCCCCATTACTTACCGTCCCCGTCACCCGTGGCCTGATCGACCAGATCTTTCAGCGAGCCGATCTTCCCGGTGCTCGTCAGCTTCTCCCCGGTCTGCGACCAGGTGTTCTTGATGTCCTCACCGCTCTTCTGGAAGGACTCCGCACTGAAATCGGGCTTGTACACATCCGCCCGGAAGATGTCCCCCCACTCCTTCTCCTCGATCTCGTCCTCACTCGCGTGCGGATTCCCGTACGCCGAGTTCGCCGCGACCTTCAGCGCCCCCTGGACGTAGTGGTCCTCCTCCCACAACGTCCCCGCCGAAATCCCCAGCGCCTGCGCCAGCGTGCTCGCATCCTGAATCAGCGAGCGCACCCCCCACTCCCACTTCTCACAGAAATCCTCGAAATCCGTCGCCAGACCCGCATGACCGGCCTCCATGCCCGTCATCGACAACGAACTGAACCCCGCCCCCATCGACGCCCCACCGGCATCCGCACCGGACTCCCGCAGCTCACCCACCGCCGCACGCAAACCGTCCTGGATCTTCTTGACCGCTTCCGGCGCAACCGCCAGATCCTTCTCACCGCTCACGCCGTCACCGCCACCGCGTCCGGGACGATCCCCACCACCGGCGGGAACAACATCGCCCCCTCACCGTCCGCCACGTTCACGGCGACACCCGCCGGACCCGGCACGTCGGGGATCACCGCATCCACCAGCCGGGCCCCCAGAATCGCGAGGTACTCCCACTCGCGATCCCCGGCCCCGCGCGCCGACGCGAAACGGGCCAGCGCCTCCTCGTCCGTGAAGGCGTAGATCCACCGCACCCCACCCCGCTCACCCGACATCACCGCGCCGTCGGCGAGCGGCACGAGCAGCGCGGCCCGCCGGAATTCGCCCAGCAAACGCTGCGGATGTCCCGATCCGCCGCGCATGGCGGATATTTCCTCGGTCAGTCCCATGATCCGTGTCCCCGTTCGCGGAGGCGCTGGGTCGCCCCCGATTCGCACACGTTACTCAGCACCGATGGCCGGCCACCCATGGGGGTGGCCGGCCATCGGCAGGGTTCAGCAGCCCGTCAGGCCCAGGTGACCAGGCGCTTCGGGTGCTCCAGGACCGCCGCGATGTCCGCGAGGAACCGGGAGCCCAGCTCACCGTCGATGAGACGGTGGTCGAAGGACAGCGCCAGGGTGGTGACCTGACGCGCCTTCACCTTGCCCTTGTGCACCCACGGCTGGAGCTTGATCGCCCCGACCGCGAGGATCGCGGACTCGCCGGGGTTCAGGATGGGCGTACCGGTGTCGACGCCGAAGACGCCCACGTTGGTGATGGTGATGGTGCCGCCCTGCATGTCCGACGGGGACGTCTTGCCCTCGCGGGCGGTGGCCACCAGGTCGGACAGGCCCTGCGACAGCTCCGCCAGCGTCTTGGCGTGCGCGTCCTTCACGTTCGGCACGATCAGACCGCGCGGGGTGGCCGCCGCGATGCCCAGGTTCACGTAGTGCTTGAGCACGATCTCCTGGGCCGCCTCGTCCCAGGACGCGTTGACGTCCGGGTTCCGGCGGATGGCGATGAGCACGGCCTTGGCGATGAGCAGCAGCGGGTTGATCCGCAGCCCCGCCATGTCCGGGTCGTCCTTCAGCTCCTGGACGAGCTTCATCGTGCGCGTCACGTCGAGCGTGATGAACTCGGTGACGTGCGGCGCGGTGAAGGCCGAGGCGACCATGGCCTGGGCCGTGACCTTGCGGACGCCCTTGACCGGGATACGGGTCTCCCGCGCACCCGGCGCCGCCGGAGCCGCCGCGGCCGGGGCCCCGGTCCGCACGGCGGGAGCGGCGGCGGGGGCGGACTCGGGTGCGACCGGCTGCGGAGCCGACGCGGCGGTGGCCGCCGCGTGCACGTCCTCGCGGGTCACGACGCCGCCCTCGCCGGTGGGCACGATGGCCGCCAGGTCGATGCCGAGGTCCTTGGCCAGCTTGCGCACGGGCGGCTTGGCCAGCGGGCGCTCGGCGCCCGCCTGCCCGTGACCGCCGCCGTACCCGTGGCCGCCGTTCCCGTTCAGCGCCGCGGCCGCGGCCGGCGGAGCCGCCGGGGCCGGCACGACCGGGGCGGCCGGAGCCGCCGGGGCGGACACGGCCGCCGCCGGCGCCGCCTTGCGGGGGCGGCGCTTGGTGGACGCGGTGGAAACGCCGTAGCCGACGAGGACGGCCTGGCGCGCGGCGGGCGCGGCCTCCGCCTCGGGAGCAGCCGCGGCCGGGGCGGGGGCAACGGCTTCGGCCGGAGCCGCCGCTGCGTCATCGCCGCCGGTCCGCACCGAGATGATCACCTCGCCGACGTCGACCGTCGTCCCCTCGGCGAAGCGCAGTTCGTGGACCACGCCGTCGAAGGGGATCGGCAGCTCGACGGCCGCCTTCGCCGTCTCGACCTCGCAGACCACCTGGCCGTCCGTGACCGTGTCCCCGGGCTGGACGAACCACTTGAGGATCTCGGCCTCGGTGAGCCCCTCGCCCACGTCGGGCATCTTGAATTCGCTGATCGTCACGAAAATCTCCTCAGTACGCCAGCGAGCGGTCGACGGCGTCGAGCACCCGGTCCAGGCCGGGCAGGTACTCGTCCTCCAGGCGGGCCGGCGGGTACGGCGCGTGGAATCCGCCCACGCGCAGCACCGGCGCCTCCAGGTGGTAGAAGCACCGCTCCGTGATCCGCGCGGCGATCTCCGAGCCGACGCCCAGGAACACGGGCGCCTCGTGCACGACGACCAGGCGGCGGGTCTTTTCCGCCGAGGCCTGGATGCCGTCGAAGTCCACCGGGGACATCGACCGCAGGTCCAGGACCTCGACCGACTTGCCCTCCTCGGCGGCGGCCGCGGCCGCTTCCAGGCACACCTTGACCATCGGGCCGTACGCGGCCAGGGTCACGTCCGACCCCTCCTGCGCGACCCGCGCCTTGTGCAGCTCGCCGGGGATCGCCTCGACGTCGACTTCGCCCTTGTCCCAGTAGCGGCGCTTCGGCTCGAAGAAGATCACCGGGTCGTCGCTCTGGATCGCCTGCTGGAGCATCCAGTAGGCGTCCGCCGCGTTCGAGGGCGAGACCACCTTCAGGCCCGCCACGTGCGCGAACAGCGCCTCGGGGGACTCGGAGTGGTGCTCGACCGCGCCGATGCCGCCCGCGTACGGGATCCGGATGACGATCGGCATCTTGATCGTGCCCAGCGAACGCGCGTGCATCTTCGCGAGCTGCGTGACGATCTGGTCGTAGGCGGGGAAGACGAAACCGTCGAACTGGATCTCCACCACGGGCCGGTAGCCGCGCAGCGCGAGCCCGATCGCGGTGCCGACGATGCCCGATTCGGCGAGCGGGGTGTCGATGACCCGCTCCTCGCCGAAGTCCTTCTGCAGGCCGTCGGTGATCCGGAAGACGCCGCCGAGCTTGCCGACGTCCTCGCCCATGATGAGGACCTTGGGGTCGGTCTCCAGAGCCTTGCGCAGCGAGTCGTTGAGCGCCTTGGCGATGGTCAGTTTCTGTACCGGCATGGTCACTCCCCACCCTCGAAGGACGCGAGGTAGGCGGCGAACTGGGCGCGCTCCTCGTCGACGAGCGCGTGCCCGTCGGCATAGACGTTCTCGAAGATCGCCATGGTGTCCGGGTCGGGCATGGCCCGCACGACCTCGCGGACGTGCTTGCCGAGGGCCTCGCTCTCGGTCTCCAGCTCCTCGAAGAACGCCTCGTCGGCGAACCCGCTCGCGAGCAGGTGGGTCTTCAGGCGCAGGATCGGGTCCTTGACCTCCCAGGCCGCGCGCTCCTCGTCCCGCCGGTACTTCGTCGGGTCGTCCGAGGTGGTGTGGGCGCCCATGCGGTACGTGAACGCCTCGACCAGCGTCGGGCCCTCGCCGCGGCGGGCGCGGTCCAGGGCCCAGCGGGTCACGGCCAGGCAGGCCAGGACGTCGTTGCCGTCGACCCGTACGCCGGGGAAGCCGAAGCCCTGGGCGCGCTGGTAGAGCGGTACGCGCATCTGGCGCTCGGTGGGCTCGGAGATGGCCCACTGGTTGTTCTGGCAGAAGAACACCACGGGGGCGTTGTAGACGGCCGAGAAGGTGAACGCCTCGGCCACGTCGCCCTGGCTGGAGGCGCCGTCGCCGAAGTACGCGATGACCGCGGAGTCGGCGCCGTCCTTGGCCACACCCATGGCGTAACCGGTCGCGTGCAGCGTCTGCGAGCCGATCACGATCGTGTACAGGTGGAAGTTGTTGAGGTTCGGATCCCAGCCGCCGTGGTTCACACCGCGGAACATGCCCAGCAGGTTCGTCGGGTCGACTCCCCGGCACCACGCCACACCGTGCTCGCGGTAGGTGGGAAAGACGTAGTCCTCGTCGTTCAGCGCGCGGGCGCTGCCGATCTGGGCGGCTTCCTGGCCCAGCAGGGAGGCCCACAGGCCCAGCTCGCCCTGGCGCTGGAGCGCGGTGGCCTCGCCGTCGAAACGGCGCGTGAGGACCATGTCGCGGTAGAGACCGCGCAGGTCGTCTCCCGTGATGTCCTCGACGAAGGCCAGGAATTCCGCGTTCTCGGGATGGTCCGCGGCCGAGACCCGGGTCCCCTCGGGCGTCAGCAGCTGTACCAGCTGCGGCTCGGCACTCTGGGCGGCGGCTGCGGCAGCGGCGTTCTTGCCGGCGCTCGCGGCGCCGGCCGCTCGCTTGGTGCCGCTGCTGCGTCGCGGCTTGCGCGCGGCAGTGCTCTCCACGGTCACGTGTGCTCCTCCGTCGGTCCGGCACCCGGGTTCTCCGGGGACCAGTGCGGCTCGCCGAAATCCGTGCGCGCGCACGGGGTGGGTGCGTCGCGGTGGGGATTCCGGCGTGACAGGTGCCCCGGCGAGTGCCCTGCGCAATGCACGTTACCCAGTGGGCCGCATATCTGCGAAACCCCGTTTGACCTGCGATTTTGCTTGGATTTCCAAGTAAATCCGAGGATCCGGGAACAACCACTGGTCACAGCCTTGCAGGGGGCCGGAACAACGGCACGTTATCCCGGCGTCTTGCGGCAGGGAAGGGGTGAGTGTGTGAAACTGAATCCGTGCGCGAAGACGGAAAAATCAAGGTATTCCTCCTGGACGACCACGAAGTGGTACGGCGAGGGGTCTATGAGCTCTTGTCGGTCGAAGAGGACATCGAGATCGTCGGCGAAGCCGGTACTGCGGCGGACGCGCTGGTGCGGATCCCGGCCACCCGGCCCGACGTCGCCGTGCTCGACGTGCGCCTGCCCGACGGCAGCGGAGTCGAGGTCTGCCGCGAGGTGCGCTCCCAGGACGAGGACATCAAGTGCCTGATGCTGACCTCGTTCGCCGATGACGAGGCACTGTTCGACGCAATCATGGCCGGGGCCTCCGGATACGTCCTGAAGGCCATCCGCGGCAACGAGCTGCTGCACGCCGTCCGCGACGTGGCGGCGGGCAAGTCGCTGCTGGACCCCGTCGCCACGGCGCGGGTGCTGGAGCGGCTGCGCGACGGCAAGAACGGGAAGGGCGACGACCGCCTCTCGAACCTCACCGACCAGGAACGCAAGATCCTGGACCTGATCGGCGAGGGTCTGACGAACCGCGTGATCGGCGAGCGGCTGCACCTGGCCGAGAAGACGATCAAGAACTACGTCTCCAGTCTGCTGTCCAAGCTGGGCATGGAGCGCCGGTCCCAGGCCGCCGCCTACGTGGCGCGCCTGCAGGCCGAGAAGCGTCAGGGCGTGCGGTAACGGCCCTGCCCCGGATTCCACGGGGCGGCCCGTCCGACTCGGGACCAAGGTCCCCGATGGTGGGGGCGGGCTCCTCTTTTCCGGCGCCGCGCCGGTACCGGACAGTGGACGGCATGTCCCCTGAGGAACGCCACGCCATCGAACTCCTGCGCCGGGTGCCGTACGGCCGTGTCGCCACGAGCATGCGCGCGCTGCCCTTCCTCGCCCTCGCCCGCCACATCGTGGTCGACGGCCGGGTGGTGCTGAGGATGCACGCGGGCTTCGGCTACCACCACGCCTGCAACGGCAGCGTGGTGGCCTACGGGGCGGACAACTTCAACAGCGGGGACCCCCGGCTGTGGTCGGTGCAGTTCACGGGAACGGCCCGGGTCGTCGAGCCGGCCACCGCCGAGCTGGAACTCTTCGGTCCGGCTCCGCATTTCATGGACGGCGCGGTCTTCGAACCCGTCTACATGCGCATCGAGCCGCAGTTCGTAACGGTCCACGCCCTGGTCGGAAATCCAGATCGGGCCTACCAGCACGCACGCTGACCAGCTATTTCGCACCGCAGCACGCAACGTTTACGGGCCCGGCGGAAGCAATTGCGCCGGGCCCGTAAAGGTGTTCTCTACTCCTCGAAGCCGTTGTTGCGCCCGTCCCCGGTCGTCGGAGTGCTCGACGGCGGCTTCGACGCGTGCGTCTTCGTCGGCGTCGGGCTCGGCGTGTCCGACGGCTCGCTCGACGACTCCGTGGCGGTCGGCGTCGGCGACGCGCTGTAGCTCGACGATGTCCGCGGACGGCTCGGTGTCGACGAGTAGCTCTCGCGCGGGCCGTAGGTTTCCGGCGAGTCCGACGGGGTGGTCTCGGGGCTGCTCGGCGTGGACTGCGCGCTGCTCTGCGGGCTCTGCGAGCTGCTCTGCTCGGGCTTGCCGGCGCCGCCGCCCTTGTCACCCGTCTTGTCCAGGGCGAAGACCACGCCGGCCGCGATGGCGACCACCGCGAGGACCGCGAACAGGACCATCTTCCAGCGGCCGCCGCCGTTGCCGCCCTGCCCCTGCCCGTGACCCTGGCCGCCGTCGTGGTAGCCACCGCCGCCGGGGAAGGCCGAACCGTCGTCCGGGTTCAGCGGCGGCACCATCGGCTGCTGGAACTGCGAGGTCGTGGAGTGCGAGGGGTACCCGCCGTTGTTGCCCATCGGCATGGCCGCGGTCGCGGCGCCGCCCCGGCCGTTCGGCAGCGCCATGGTGACCGGCCCGGTGTTCCAGGTGCCCGTGTTGGCGCCCTGTTCCTGGAGCATCTGGAGGGCGTAGCCGACCAGGCCGCGCATCTCCTCGGCGCTCTGGAACCGGTCGTCCGGGTCCTTGGCGAGGGACCGCATGACCAGTCCGTCGAGTTCCTGCGGGATCGTGTGGCCCTCGGGCAGCTGGGAGGGCGGTACGGGCGCGTCCTGCACGTGCTGGTAGACCACCGACAGCGGGGTCTCGCCGGTGAAGGGGGGCCGCAGTGCGAGCAGTTCGTACAGCAGGCAGCCGGTGGCGTACAGGTCCGAGCGGTGGTCGACGGCCTTGCCGAGGGCCTGCTCCGGGGAGAGGTACTGCGGGGTGCCCATGACCATGCCGGTCTGCGTCATCGTCGACTGCACGCCGTGCAGGGCGCGCGCGATGCCGAAGTCCATCACCTTCACCGCGCCGGTGTTGGTGATGATGACGTTGGCGGGCTTGATGTCGCGGTGCACGATGCCGTGCTGGTGCGAGTAGGCCAGGGCCTCCAGCACGCCGGACACGATGATGAGCGCCTGCTCGGGGCCCGGGGCGTCGGCGCTGATCAGCAGGTCGCGGATGGTCCGGCCCTCGACCAGCTCCATCACGATGTACGGGACGACGTTCGGGCCGACGCGGTCCTCGCCGGAGTCGTACACGGCGACGACGGCGTGGTGGTTGAGGCCCGCGACCGACTGTGCCTCGCGGGTGAAGCGGGCCTTGGAGACCGGGTCCTCGGCGAGGTCCGCGCGCAGCAGCTTCACGGCGACGGTCCGCCCGAGGCGCACGTCCTCGGCGGCGAACACCTCCGCCATGCCGCCGCGGCCCAGACGGTGGGTCAGCCGGTACCGGCCGTCACCCACGATCCCGCCGGCGCCCCAGTGCTCAGGACCATCAGCCATCCCGGCGCCGTTTCCCTCGGGTTCGGGTGCCATCAGTCCTCGCCGTCGTCTCTCTCGGCCGCACGAGCGGCGGGCCTTGTTCGGAGTGCTCCGATGAACGCTACAGCCTCCGCGCGACTCGCCGACCGGGTCGAGCGCCCTGTCCCCGTGTGGTCACGGAACGGGCACCTGGCTTGACGTGGGCTTGCCCTCCGGCAGACTAGGCGCGATATGCGCTGTGCCAGACGCGCACGCACGCCGCCCGAGGGGAAGCAACAGTCATGAGCCAGGACGGTACTGAGGGCCGGTACGCAGGCGGGTCCTTGGCCGGTGGCCGTTACCAGCTGCGGGACTTGCTCGGCGAGGGCGGCATGGCGTCCGTCTACCTCGCCTACGACTCGGCGCTCGACCGGCAGGTCGCGATCAAGACGCTCCACAGCGAGCTGGGCCGCGAGCAGTCCTTCCGCGAGCGCTTCCGCCGCGAGGCGCAGGCTGTAGCCAAACTGTCGCACACCAACATCGTCTCGGTGTTCGATACCGGCGAGGGTGACCTGGACGGCATGCTCATGCCGTACATCGTCATGGAGTACGTCGAGGGGCAGCCGCTCGGCGCGGCCCTCCAGTCGGACGTCACGCAGTACGGCGCGATGCCCGCCGACAAGGCGCTGAAGGTGACCGGCGACGTGCTGGCCGCCCTGGAGACCAGCCACGAGATGGGCCTGGTCCACCGGGACATCAAGCCGGGCAACGTGATGATGACCAAGCGCGGCGTGGTCAAGGTGATGGACTTCGGCATCGCGCGCGCCATGCAGTCCGGGGTCACCTCGATGACCCAGACCGGCATGGTCGTGGGCACCCCTCAGTACCTCTCCCCCGAGCAGGCGCTCGGCCGGGCCGTCGACGCCCGCTCCGACCTCTACTCGGTCGGCATCATGCTCTTCCAGCTGCTGACGGGCCGGCTGCCGTTCGAGGCGGACTCGCCGCTGGCGATCGCGTACGCGCACGTGCAGGAGGAGCCGGTCATGCCGTCCTCCATCAACCGCGCCGTGACGCCCGCCATGGACTCGCTCGTCGCCCGCGCACTGAAGAAGAACCCGAACGAGCGCTTCCCCACGGCCGCCGCCATGCGCGACGAGGTGCTGCGGGTGCTGTCCGCGGGGCAGACCGGGGCTCCTTCGATCGTCCCGGGTGCGCCCGTGAGCAGCGGCGCGGGCGTGTCCTCGGCGGTCTTCCCGCCGGTGGACTCCGGCTTCCAGTCCCCGCCGCACCAGTCCGTGCAGCAGCCCTACCAGCCCTCGCCGTACGCGCCCGCGCCGCAGCACCAGCAGACGCCGCCGCCGCACGGGTACGCCTACCCGCCGCCGCAGCACACGCCGCCGCCGGTGCCGCAGCAGCACGGTCAGTACGCGCCGCACGCGCCGCAGACCCCGCCCCCCTTCACCATCTCCCCGGTGACCGGTAGCGGCTCCGCGAGCGGTGGCGGCGCCGGTGCGGGCAACGGCCGGAACACCCCGGTGATCGTGGGCGCGATCGTGGTGGCCCTGCTCGCCATCGGCGGTCTGATCACGGCCATCTCCCTGAACTCGGACGACAAGGGCGGGGACTCCCCGTCCTCGGCCTCCTCGGCCAGTGGCTCGCCGTCCGCCAAGGCCGGTCACAAGGGCCCGGACACCACCCGCACCATCGACGTGGCGAAGTGCAAGGAAGCGTCCAAGTCGTACAAGGACGCGGCCAAGGTCAACGCCCCGGACTTCCGGTACAAGAACCTCCGCTCGGTGAAGGAGTGCATCCAGGCCGCGGGGTGGAAGTTCACCATTCAGACCCGCGACGAGGCGGTGTACGGCCAGGACACGGTGCTGGAGCAGCTGCCGGCGGCGAACACCGACGTGCCGAAGGAGGGCGCCGAGTTCACGCTGGTCGTCTCCACCGGAGACCCCCAGTAACGGCGCCTGCGCAGGACGCTCCCGCATCCCGGGCCACCCTGATGGGGTGCCCGGGATGCCGCTTTTGCCCCACCGTGTAAATCTGAGCGGGACATCTCGGTCGCTCGGGACGGGAGGGGCTCCCCGTGACGCAGTACCTCCGCCGCCTCGCCGGGACCGCGCCCGCCTTCGCCGCGCTGGCCTTCACCGTCCTGGTGCCCGCATCCCTGGCCCTGGCCGCGGCGCCGGCCAGTGCCTCCCCCCTCGTCGCCCTTCCCGCCCGGCACGACGCCCCCGTTCCCGCGCACTACCTGCTGCCGGGTTTCGAGGGGCCCGGGGACGACGAACTCGCGGGCAGCGCCGCGGGCGCCGGACGCGAGCACCCCGGCCGGCCCGCCACCGAGCCCGCCGACCCGGAGGCAGTCCTGGCCTCGCGGCCACTCCCTCTGCGACCGCGCACCGCAGAGCAGGTGGCGCCGCCGCCGCGCACCGAACCGAGTCCGCCGCCCCCGCCGCGGGCCCGGGCCATGGGCACCGGAGTCAACGAGCGGGCCGCCGATCTGGCGGCGCACATACTGCCGCTCGGCACGGGGTTCGCCCTGATGGGAGTGGGTCTGGGGTACATGGGCGTGCGGTTGCGCCGGGGCTGATCCGGCCCCCTTCCGGGCGCCCTCCCCCTCAGGACGTACGACTCAAGGCGGTTGTCCCGCCGAACATACTCGGTATACATACTGAGTATGTCTATCCGCCATGGCCTCCTCGCCCTCCTGGAACGGGGACCTCGGTACGGCTCACAGCTGCGCACCGAGTTCGAATCCCGTACCGGCTCCACCTGGCCGCTGAACGTCGGGCAGGTCTACACGACCCTCGCCCGGCTGGAGCGCGACGGTCTCGTCGCGCCCGGCGGCGAGGACGCCGCGGGCCACACCCTCTACGCCATCACCGCTACCGGACGCGAGGAACTGCGCGACTGGTACGAGCGGCCCGTCGACCGCGCCAACCCGCCCCGCGACGAGCTGTCGATCAAGCTCGCCATGGCCGTGGGCACGCCCGGCGTGGACATCCGCGCCGTCATCCAGGCCCAGCGCCACGCCACGATCCGGGCCATGCAGGACTACACCCGGCTCAAGGCCCGGGCGCTCGCCGCCATCGAGAGCGGAATGTCCGAGGAACGCGACGACGTGGCCTGGCTGCTCGTCGTGGAGCAGCTGATCTTCCAGACCGAGGCCGAGGCCCGCTGGCTCGACCACTCCGAATCGCGGCTGGTGCGGCTCTCCGTCCTGGCCGAGCGGGGAGCCGTGCCGCCCGCACCACCGACGGCCTCCCCGGCGCCCGGACCGCCTCCGGCCGCCGCCGCCTCCCTCACCTCCACCGCACAGCCGTCCCAAGGGGGACTCCCGCATGCATGACCAGCACCCGTACCCCAGCCGTCCCGCCCGGCAGCAGCAGCCCGTCCTCCAGCTCGACCAGCTCGTCCGCACGCACGGAAGCGGCGCCACCGAGGTGCACGCCCTGCGCGGCATCAACCTCTCCGTGTACCCGGGCGAACTCGTCGCCGTCATGGGCCCCTCCGGCTCCGGCAAATCCACCCTGCTGACCCTCGCGGGCGGTCTCGACACCCCCACCAGCGGCCGGGTCGTCGTCGAGGGAACCGACATCACCACGGCGAGCCGCAAGCAGCTGGCCGCCCTGCGCCGGCGCAGCATCGGCTACGTCTTCCAGGACTACAACCTCATACCGGCCCTCACCGCCGCCGAGAACGTGTCCCTGCCCCGCGAGCTGGACGGCACCTCCGCCCGCAAGGCCCGGATCTCCGCCCTGGCCGCCCTGGAGGAGATGGGCCTGGGCCATCTCGCCGACCGGTTCCCCGACGAGATGTCCGGGGGCCAGCAGCAGCGCGTGGCCATCGCCCGGGCCCTGGTCGGCGACCGGCGCCTGGTCCTGGCCGACGAACCGACGGGCGCCCTGGACTCCGAGACCGGCGAGTCCGTCCTCGGACTGCTGCGCTCCCGCTGCGAAGCGGGAGCCGCGGGGATCCTGGTCACCCACGAACCGCGCTTCGCGGCCTGGGCGGACCGGGTGGTCTTCCTGCGCGACGGCCGCGTGGTCGACGAGACCATGCGTTCCCAGGCCGACTCCCTCCTGTCCGGACTGGGGCCCGCCCTGTGAGGACCTGGTACCACTCCTGGATCGCCGCCCTGCGGATCGCGCGCCGCGACGCCTGGCGCGCCAAGGGCCGCAGCGTCCTGGTCCTCTCCATGCTGGCCCTGCCCATCATCGGGGTGAGCGCCGCCGACCTGACCCTGCGCAGCGCCGCGCTCTCCCCCGGCCAGGCGCTGGACCGCAAGCTCGGCACCGCCGACGCCGAGCTGCGCTCCACGGGCATGGGCACCCCCATCTACCAGCAGCCCGACGGCGAGAACTACGCGCCGGTGGGCGGCTACAAGGACTACACCCCGCCCAAGGACGCCGAGGAGCAGGACAACGCCAAGGCCGCGATCCCGGCGGGCGCCGAAAGCGTCAAGAACAGCCTCGGTCACGGCAAGATGCGCACCACGCACGGCCTGCTGAGCACCCAGCTGCGCGAAATAGACCCGGCAAGCCCGCTGGTCAAGGGCATGTTCACGCTGGACGGCGGGCGGCTGCCGCAGCAGCCCGGGGAGATCCTCGCCACCCACGCGTTCCTGTCCGAAGCCGGGTACTCCATCGGCTCCGAGGTCACCCCGCGCGGCATGCAGACCTCGTACCGGATCGTCGGCGCGTACGAACTGCCCAACTCCCTCAAGACCACGGAGATCCTCGCCCCGCCCGGGACGCTGATCGACCCGCTCGCCCGCGCCCTCACCGAGGCCGGACTGTTCCCGCTCCGGGCCACCGACACCTACTTCGTGAAGGTCGGCGGCGATGGTTTCACGTGGAACATGGTCAAGGAGGCCAACACCAAGGGCGCGACGGTCCTCTCCCGCGCGGTGACGCTGAAGCCTCCGGCCGACTCCGAGGTGCCGCTGTTCCAGCAGGAGAGCCGGAACGCCTTCCCCGACCTGAACGACCGGTCGACCGAGCTGGCCATCGCCGCGACCGTGGTCGGCCTCGCCATGCTGGAGATCTGCCTGCTGGCCGGTCCCGCCTTCGCGGTCGGCGCCCGCCGCTCGCGCCGCCAGCTCGGCCTGGTCGGCGCCAACGGCGGCGACCGGCGGCACATCCGGTCGATCGTGCTCTCGGGCGGCCTGGTGCTCGGCGCCACCGCCGCCGTCATCGGCACCGGCATCGGCGTGGCGCTCACCGTCGCCCTGCGGCCGCTGCTGGAGGAACAGCTCGGCGTCCGCTTCGCCGGCTTCGACCTCAGGCCGCTGGAACTCGCCGGGATCGCCCTGCTGGCCGTGCTGACCGGCGTCCTGGCCGCGATCGTGCCGGCCGTCACCGCCTCGCGGCAGACCGTCCTCGCCTCGCTCACCGGCCGCCGCGGGGTCCGCAGGTCCAACCGGATCCTGCCGTTCCTCGGCCTGCTCGCCCTCCTCGGGGGCGCGGCCATCATCCTCTTCGGCACGGTGTCCGGCAGGGGCTTCGCGGTCGTCGCGGGCGGCAGCGCCATCGCCGAGCTGGGCCTCGTCGCCATGACCCCCATGCTGGTCGGCCTGTTCGGCCGGGCCGGGCGCTGGCTGCCGCTCTCCCCGCGGCTCGCGCTGCGCGACGCGGTGCGCAACCGCGGGCGCACGGCCCCCGCGGTGGCCGCCGTCCTGGCCGCCGTGGCCGGCACGGTCGCCGTGGCGACGTACCAGCACAGCAAGGACGTGCAGGCGGCTCACGAGTACGTCGCCAAGCTCCCCGCCGGATCCGGCACCGTCATCGTCAACGAGGAGGGCGCCTACCGCGACGTGCCCGCCGTCCGCGAGGCCCTGTCCCGGCAGTTCCCGCTCTCCGTCCGGGCCGACGTGGACCGGCTCGTCGTCGGCAAGGCCGGCTGCGAGCGCTCCGGCAGCGGCAGCGCTGCGGGCTGCGGCCGCGCCGAAGTCGTCGTGCCCAAGGAACAGCGCTGCCCGCTGGACGACGCGGAGCACGGCCCCGCGTCCTTCAGCCCGGAAAAGAAGAAGGAGCTCCGCGGCGACTGGCGTTGCGCACAGAGCGAGCACTTCGCCCGGTACACGACCGTCGTCGCCGACCAGAAGCTGCTGACCGCGCTCGCCGTCACCGACCCGGGCACGGTGTCGGCCCTCGCCTCGGGCCGCGCCGTCTCCTTCGACAAGCGCAACGTCAAGGACGGCAAGGTCACCATCCGGCTGATCACCGACATGGCGAAGGCCGACGCCGCGGTGTCCCAGCACAAGGAGATACCGGGCGAGGACCGTGTCTTCCCCGTCCACCAGGCCCCGGACTCCGCCGAGGCGTACGGGATCCAGCTGATCCTGCCGCCCGCCGCGGTACAGGCGGCCAAGATCGCCACCGCTCCGTTCGGCTCGTACTTCGCCCTCGACGGCACGGCGACCTCCGTCCAGCGGCAGAAGCTCGACGGAGACCTCGACCGGATGGGTGCGGACGCCGAGGTGTCCGTCGAGGCGGGCTTCCACCCCACCTCCGACCTGACCCTGCTGGCCCTGACCCTGTTCGCCGGTCTCGTCACCATCGGTGCGGCCGGCATCGCCACCGGACTCGCCCAGGCGGACTCGGAGGCCGACCTGAAGACCCTCACCGCGGTCGGCGCTCCCCCGCGGGTGCGGCGCACGCTGAGCGGTTTCCAGTGCGGGGTGGTCGCCCTGATGGGTGTGGTGCTCGGATCCGCCTCGGGCATCCTGCCCGCCGCCGGGCTCCGGCTCGTCCAGCGGCGCGAGGTGACGCGCCTCTACGAGTACGGCGTGGCCCACGGCAACTGGAGCGCCGCCGAGGGCGGGCCGCCCTGGGTGCCCATCGTGGTGCCGTGGCAGACGCTCGTCGAGCTGCTGGTCGTGGTACCGCTCGGGGCGGCCCTGCTCGCCGCGCTGGTCACCCGCTCCAGCGGCGCGCTGGCCCGCCGGGCCACGGGCTGATCCCGGTGCCCCCGGACAGGGTGGATCACGCCTGTCCGGGGGCACACCGTGTGAGTACGAAGGTGTGGGAGACAATGGTCGGCATGGAGATGCCGAGTGGTGAACGGTCGCAGGACAGCCCCCCTCACGTCCTGATCCTGGGACAGGACGGGACGGCGGTCGGCGGCGCCGACGACGAGTCTCGCGAGGTCCCGGTGACGGAGATGGTCGAACAACCCGCCAAGGTCATGCGGATCGGCAGCATGATCAAGCAGCTCCTGGAAGAGGTCCGCGCCGCCCCTCTCGACGAGGCCAGCCGCGTCCGCCTCAAGGACATCCACGCGGCATCGGTCAAGGAGCTGGAAGACGGCCTGGCCCCCGAGCTGGTCGAGGAACTGGAGCGGCTCTCACTGCCGTTCACCGAGGAGGCCATTCCCTCCGAGGCGGAACTGCGCATCGCGCAAGCCCAGTTGGTGGGCTGGCTGGAGGGCCTCTTCCACGGCATCCAGACCGCCCTGTTCGCCCAGCAGATGGCCGCCCGGGCCCAGTTGGAGCAGATGCGCCGCGCGCTGCCGCCCGGCTCCGGACACGAGGACGACGAGGACGGCGGCCACGGGGCCATCCGCTCCGGGCCGTACCTGTAGGCCCGTAGGGCCGCGGAACGCACGCCCCGTCGCCGTCCGCGCATCGTGACGCCCCGCCACCCCCGCAAGGGGCGGCGGGGCGCCCGCATACTCGGGACATGACGTACCACGCGATCGTGTTGGCCGGCGGCGCCGCGCGACGGCTCGGCGGCGCCGACAAGCCCGCCCTGAGCGTCGGGGGGCGGTCCCTGCTCGACCGGGTGCTCGACGCCTGCGCCGACGCGACCGCCACCGTGGTGGTCGGCGGCCGCCGCCCCACGTCCCGTCCCGTGCGCTGGGCCCGCGAGGAGCCCCCCGGGGGCGGCCCGCTGGCCGCTCTGGCCGCCGGCCTGCGGTCCACCGACAGCGAGCTGGTCCTCGTGCTCTCCGCGGACCTGCCGTTCCTGGACCGCGAGACCGTACGGTCACTGCTCGCCGCCGCCACGGGGACCGGACCGGCGGGCACCCCCGTGGACGGAGCCCTGCTGCGCGACGCCGACGGACGGGACCAGCCGCTCGTCGCCGCCTACCGGAGCGAATCGCTGCGCCGCGAGAGCTCCCTGCTGGCCGCCGAGCACGGCAGCCTCACCGGGCTGCCGCTGCGGGCGCTGACCGCCGAACTGGACCTGGCCCGGGTGAGCGCGGCCGGACCCCTCGCCTCCTTCGACTGCGACACCTGGGACGATCTCGCGGCCGCGCGTGCCCGGATCAGGGAGCATGGGTCCGTGCTGGACGAATGGATCACCGCCGTCAAGAACGAGCTGGGCATCGACGTCACCGTCGACACCAAGACCCTGCTCGACCTCGCCCGTGACGCCGCCCACGGCGTCGCCCGTCCCGCCGCTCCGCTGACCACCTTCCTGGTCGGCTACGCGGCGGCGCATGCCGAAGCCACCGGGGCCGACCCGGCCGAAGCGGTCGCCGAAGCCTCCCGCAAGGCCGCCGCCCTGGCGCTGCGGTGGGCGGCCGAAGCGGACCCCGCCGACGGGACGGGCACGGGATGACCCCCGCCGACGCCACCGATGCCGAGCGCGCCCTGGACGAAGCCCTGGCCGCGCTGACGGGTCCCGCGTCCCCCACCGCCCGGCACGACCCGGCCCCCCGCCACGACCCCGCCCCGGCCCCGTCCGCCGGATCCGGCGCGGGACCCTCCGCCGACCCGGCGCACGCCGACGCGGGGCACCGCACCGACGCCGGGAGCCCCGCCGACGCGGGCCCTGCGGACCCGGGGCCGGCCGCGGTGCCGACGCCGACCGCGCCGTCCGCCGAGCCGGTGGCACCGGAGGCCCCCGGCACCGGTCCCGCGGAAGCGGCCGGTGCCCCCGCGCACGGGGGCCTGGAGCGGGACCTCGACCAGGCGCTCGCCCTGGTCAGCCGCGCCCCGTCGGCCCCGCACGCGGGCGGGCACCGGGCCACCGCCTGGGCCCGCGCCATGGACGGCGCGGCGCGCGCGGGGGCCCAGACCCCCGTCCGCACCCACCACGTCCCGCTCGCCGAAGCCCTCGGCGAGGTCCTCGTGACCCCGCTGGACGCGCTGACCGACCTGCCGTCCTTCGACACCTCGGCCATGGACGGCTGGGCCGTCTCCGGACCGGGGCCCTGGACGGTCCGCAGCGGCAGCGGGGTCCTGGCGGGCTCCGACCGCCCGCTGCCCCTCGACTGCGGCGAGGCCGTACGGATCGCCACCGGCGCCCGGGTCCCGGCCGACGCCACCGCCGTGATCCGCAGCGAGCACGCCCACACCGACACCACGACGGGCCGCCTGCACGCCGACCGGGCGGTGGTGACCGGCCAGGACATCCGCCCACGCGCTCAGGAGTGCCGTTCCGGAGACCTGCTGCTGCCCGCCGGCGCCCTGGTCACCCCGGCCGTCCTGGGCCTGGCCGCCGCCGCCGGGTACGACCGGCTGCACACCCGGCCCCGGCCCCGCGTGGAGATCCTGGTGCTGGGCGACGAGCTGCTCACCGAGGGCCGCCCGCACGACGGACTGATCCGGGACGCCCTGAGCCCCATGCTCGGCCCCTGGCTCACCCGGCTCGGCGCCGAGGTCATCGCCACCCGGCGCCTCGGTGACGACCCCGAGGGCGCCGAAGCCCTCCACCGGGCCGTCACCGGCTCCGCCGCCGACGTGGTCGTCACCACCGGCGGCACCGCCTCCGGCCCCGTCGACCACGTCCACCCCGTGCTGACCCGGGCGGGCGCCGAGCTGCTGGTGGACGGGGTCGCCGTACGCCCCGGACACCCCATGCTCCTGGCCCGCCTGGCCGACCGCGCCCCCGACCAGAAGGCCGCCCGCCACCTGGTGGGGCTGCCCGGCAACCCCCTGGCCGCCGTCTCCGGCCTGCTCACCCTCGCCGAACCGCTGCTGCGCGCCCTCGCCGGGCGCCCGCCCCGCCACCGCTACACCGCGCCCGCGCGGGACGACGTACCCGGCCACCCCTACGACACCCGGCTCGTCCCGGTCCTGCTCACCGCCGACCACGCGGTGCCGCTGCACTACAACGGTCCGGCGATGCTGCGCGGCATCGCCGCCTCGGACGCGCTGATCGTCGTACCGCCGGGCGGGGTGCGGGCCGGACAGGACGTGGAAGTCCTCGACCTGCCCTGGGCCGCGGGGGGATGTTTCACGTGAAACTTCACGGCCACGACGCGATGGCCCGCCAAGCGGACGAGAAACTCGTCTCCCGGCGGATCAAACTGCCCACGCGCGAGGTCACCAAGCCCCTGCGGCAGGTCACACGGCGGCTGCTGATGGCCCTGTTCGTGCTGGCCCTCACGGTGCTCATCGTCTACATCGACCGCGAGGGCTACCACGACAACGCCGACGACCGGGTCGACTTCCTCGACTGCGTCTACTACGCCACGGTGACCCTCTCGACCACCGGCTACGGCGACATCGTCCCCTACAGCGACGGCGCGCGGCTGGCCAACATCCTGCTGATCACGCCGCTGCGCGTGGTGTTCCTGATCATCCTGGTCGGCACGACCCTCGAAGTCCTCACGGAGCGGACCCGGGAGGAGTGGCGGCTGAACCGCTGGAGGAAGAACTTGCGCGAGCACACGGTCGTCGTCGGCTTCGGCACCAAGGGCCGCTCGGCCCTGCAGACGCTGCTGGCCACCGGCCTCTCCAAGGACCAGGTGGTGATCGTCGACCCCAGCGCGAAGGTCATCGACATCGCCAACGCGGAGGGGCTCACGGGCGTGGTCGGCGACGCGACCCGTTCGGACGTGCTGCTGCGCGCCGAGCTCCAGAAGGCCCGTCAGGTGGTCATCGCCACCCAGCGCGACGACACGGCGGTCCTGGTGACCCTGACGGCCCGCCAGCTCAACCGCGGCGCGAAGATCGTGGCGGCGGTGCGCGAAGAGGAGAACGCCCCGCTGCTGCGGCAGTCCGGCGCCGACGCCGTCATCACCAGCGCGAGCGCGGCCGGACGGCTGCTGGGCCTGTCGGTGCTCAGCCCCAGCGCGGGCACCGTGATGGAGGACCTGATCCAGCAGGGCAGCGGCCTCGACCTGATCGAACGGCCCATCACCAGGGCCGAGGTGGGGAAGGGCGTCCGGGAGACCGGGGACCTCGTGGTCAGCGTGCTGCGGGGGCACCGGCTGCTCGCGTACGACGACCCGCACGCGAGCCCGCTCCAGCCGACGGACCGGGTGATCGCCATCGTCCGCGCGACGCCGCCCACGTCGCCCCCGGCGACACTGGGGCCCGCCGAGTAGGCTCCGGACCATGCATGCGATCACCATCCCGCAGCCCGGCGGCCCCGAGGCCCTGGTCTGGGCCGAGGTACCCGACCCGGTGGCGGCAGAGGGCGAGGTCCTCGTCGAGGTCTCGGCCGGCGCCGTGAACCGGGCGGACGTGCTCCAGCGGCAGGGTTTCTACGATCCGCCGCCCGGCGCCTCCCGCTACCCCGGCCTCGAATGCTCCGGCCGGATCATCGCGGTCGGGCCCCGGGTGTCCGGCTGGTCGGTGGGCGACGAGGTGTGCGCCCTGCTCGCGGGCGGCGGCTACGCCGAGCGCGTCGCCGTGCCGGCGGGCCAGTTGCTGCCCGTCCCGGCAGGCGTGGACCTGGTGACGGCCGCCGCGCTGCCCGAGGTCGTGTGCACGGTGTGGTCCAACGTGTTCATGGGTCCCGGCAGGCACCTGACCGCGGGCGACACCCTCCTCGTGCACGGCGGTTCCAGCGGCATCGGCACCATGGCGATCCAGCTCGCGAAGGCGCTCGGCGCCCGCGTCGCGGTCACGGCGGGCGGCCCGGAGAAGCTGGCCCGCTGCGCCGAACTGGGCGCGGACATCCTGATCGACTACCGCGAGCAGGACTTCGCGGCCGAGGTCCGCGAGGCGACCGGCGGCGCCGGGGCCGACGTGATCCTGGACATCATCGGGGCGAAGTACCTGGCCAAGAACGTGGACGCGCTCGCGCGGGGCGGCCGTCTCGCCGTCATCGGTCTCCAGGGCGGGGCGAAGGCCGAACTGAACCTCGGCGCACTGCTCTCGAAGCGGGCGAGCATCAGCGCGACCTCGCTGCGGGCCCGCCCGCTGGACGAGAAGGCGGCCATCGTCGCGTCCGTCCGCGAACACGTGTGGCCCCTGGTCGCGGACGGCCGGGTGCGCCCGGTGGTGCACGCCACCCATCCGATGCGCGAGGCCGCCGAGGCCCACCGGGTCATGGAGTCCAGCGCCCACGTGGGCAAACTCCTGCTGACCCGCTGAGCCCCGGCGGCCCGTATGCCCTAGAGCCCCCGCAACAGGACCGAGGGGGACTCGACGCAGTCGGCGACGTAGCGCAGGAAGCCGCCCGCCGTACCGCCGTCGCACACCCGGTGGTCGAAGGTGAGGGAGAGCTGGACCACCTTGCGGACGGCCAGCTCGCCCTCGTGCACCCACGGCTTCGCGATGATCCGGCCCACGCCGAGCATGGCCGCCTCCGGGTGGTTGATGATCGGCGTGGAGCCGTCCACCCCGAAGACGCCGTAGTTGTTCAGCGTGAAGGTGCCGCCGGTCAGGTCGGAGGGGGCCAGCTTCCCCGCCCGGGCCAGCTCGGTGAGCCGCCCGAACTCCGCCGACAGCGCCTCGGCGTTCATCGCCTGCGCGTCCTTGACCACCGGGACCATGAGGCCGCGCTCCGTCTGGGCGGCGAAGCCCAGGTGGACCTGCGGCAGCCGGACGATCTCGTTCGCCTCCAGGTCCACCCGGGAGTTCAGCTCCGGGTGGCGGGCGAGCGCGGCCGTGCAGATCCGGGCCAGCAGGGCCAGTACCGAGATCTTCGGCCCGCCCACCGCGTTCATCGCGGCCCGGGCCGCCATCAGTTCGGTGGCGTCCGCGTCCACCCAGCAGGTGGCGTCCGGGATCTCCCGGCGGCTGCGCGAGAGCTTCTCGGCCACCAGGCCGCGCAGCCCCTTGAGCGGGATCCGCTCGCCCGCGACCGGAAGCCCGGAGGCAGGAGCCACGGGGGCCGCGACCGGCTCCGGCGCCCGCAGCGCCGCTTCCACGTCGGCCCGCAGGATCAGCCCCTCGGGACCCGACCCGTGTAGGGCGCGCAGGTCGACCCCGTTGTCCCGGGCCAGCTTGCGCACCAGGGGCGAGATCACCGCGACCGGGCCGGAGGCCGCGGGAGCGGTCGGCGCGGGAGCCGGCGCCGCAGCCGCCACCGGGGCCACCGGGGCCGCCGCCATCGAGGCGCTCACGGGCGTCACCACCGGGCGGACCCGGCGGCGCCGGGCCTGGCGCGAGTGGTCCGTCCCGTACCCGACCAGCACGTTCCCGGACCCCGACGGCTCGGCGACGGCCTCCGGGGCGGCGGCCTCCGCCCCGGAGGGGGCCGAAGCACCGCCCGAGCCGACCGCCACCGTGATCAACGGCGCTCCGACGGGCAGTTCGGTGCCCTCCTCGCCGAACCGGGCCGTCACCACGCCCCCGTAGGGACAGGGCACCTCGACCATCGCCTTGGCCGTCTCGACCTCGACGACCGGCTGGTCGACGGCGACCACGTCGCCCACCGCCACCAGCCAGCGCACGATCTCGGCCTCGGTCAGCCCCTCACCGAGGTCGGGCAGCTTGAACTCCAGTACCTGGGGCATCAGTTCTCCCACTGAAGGCGGGCCACGGTGTCCAGGATGCGGTCCACTCCCGGCAGGTGGTGCTTCTCCAGCATCGGCGGCGGGTAGGGGATGTCGAAGCCCGTCACCCGCAGCACCGGCGCCTCCAGGTGGTGGAAGCAGCGCTCCATGATCCGGGCCGCGATCTCCGCGCCGGGTCCGCCGAAGCCGTTCGCCTCGTGGACCACCACCGCGCGGCCGGTCCGGCGCACCGCCGCGACCACCGTCTCCTCGTCGAAGGGCACCAGCGAGCGCAGGTCCAGCACCTCCAGGTCCCAGCCCTCCTCGCGGGCCGCCTCGGCCGCCTCCAGGCACACCGGCAGCGAGGGCCCGTAGGTGATCAGGGTGGCGCTCGTGCCCGCCCGGCGGACCACGGCCTTTCCGATGCCCGGAACCGCCGCGGGCGCCTCCGGCGACCAGTCGGCCTTCGACCAGTAGAGCCGCTTGGGCTCCAGGAAGACCACCGGGTCGTCGCTGGCGATCGCCGCCCGCATCAGCCCGTAGGCGTCCTCCACCGTCGCCGGGGTCACCACGTGCAGCCCCGGCGTGGCCAGGTAGTACGCCTCGGAGGAGTCGCTGTGGTGCTCGACGCCGCCGATCCCGCCGCCGTACGGCACCCGGATGGTGATCGGCATCGGCATCGCGCCGCGCGTGCGGTTGCGCATCTTCGACACGTGCGAGATCAGCTGCTCGAACGCCGGGTACGCGAAGGCGTCGAACTGCATCTCGACCACCGGCCGCAGCCCGTACATCGCCATGCCCACCGCGGCGCCCAGGATCCCGGCCTCCGCGAGCGGGGTGTCCGTACAGCGGTCCTCGCCGAACTCCTTCGCGAGGCCGTCCGTGATCCGGAAGACGCCGCCCAGCGCGCCGACGTCCTCGCCCATGACGTGCACCGTCGGGTCCTCGGCCATCGCGTCGCGCAGCGCCCGGCCCAGGGCCTGCGCCATGGTCGCGGGCTTCGCCTCCCTGCTCACCGGCTTCGCCGCCACCGTGGTCATCCTTCCGCCCCCGCTTCCAGTTCGGCGCGCAGCATCTGCGCCTGTTCCCGCAGCCGGTCGGTCTGCTCCGCGTAGACGTGCGCGAAGAGGTCCATGGGGTCCAGGACCGGATCGGCGTTCATCCCCTCGCGCAGCGCCGCCGCCATCTCCTCGGCCGCCTCCTTGGCCTGCCGGATGCCCTCGTCGTCCAGCAGACCGCGCTCCGTCAGCTCGCGCTCCAGCAGCTCGACCGGGTCGTACGCCTTCCAGGCCGCCACCTCGGCGTCCTCCCGGTAGCGGGTCGCGTCGTCGGCGTTGGTGTGCGCGTCGATCCGGTAGGTGACCGCCTCGACCAGGGTCGGGCCGCCGCCCGCGCGGGCCCTGCGGACCGCCTCGGACAGCACCTCGTGCACGGCCGCGATGTCGTTGCCGTCGACCAGCCGGCCCGGCATCCCGTACCCCACGGCCTTGTGGGCCAGCGTCGGGGCGGCGGTCTGCTTGGCCAGCGGGACGGAGATCGCGAAGCCGTTGTTCTGGACGAGGAAGACCACCGGGGCCTGCCAGACGGCCGCGAAGTTCAGCGCCTCGTGGAAGTCGCCCTCGCTGGTGCCGCCGTCACCGACCATCGCCAGCGCCACCACGTCGTCGCCGCGCAGCCGCGCCGCGTGCGCCAGGCCCACCGCGTGCGGCAGCTGGGTGGCGAGCGGGGTGCACAGCGGCGCTATGCGGTGCTCGCGCGGGTCGTACCCGGTGTGCCAGTCGCCGCGCAGCAGCGTCAGCGCCTGGACGGGGTCGAGCCCGCGGGCGACGGCCGCCAGGGTGTCGCGGTAGCTGGGGAAGAGCCAGTCCCGCTCCTCCAGGACCAGCGCGGCCGCGATCTCGCAGGCCTCCTGGCCCACGGTCGACGGGTACACCGCGAGTCGGCCCTGCCGGGTCAGCGCGGTGGCCTGCGCGTTGTAGCGGCGGCCGCGCACCAGTTCGGCGTAGCACCGGCGCATCAGCTCCGGGTCCAGCTTCTGCGCCGCCGGGGTGCCCAGCACCCGGTACGGCTCGGGGTCCGGGAGCAGCGGGGCGGCATCCGTACGGGGCCTCCAGGCGGGCGGGGTGGGACGGTGGGACGCACCGGCACCGGGCAGCTCTTGGACCGTCATGGCGGCGTACACCTCCTCGTGGGAAGCGGGGCAGGGAGAGCCCCGGGTGTGAGGCGCCTCACCTACCGATTGTTCGGTTTGCCGCGCAATTTGGCTACAGGCAGCGCCAGGCTGTGGACAAAGTGGCGCCGGGGGCCTGGGATGGGTGCAGGACGTCCAGGAGAGGGAGGCATCGGGCAATGCCGGATGAACAAATGGCCGGAGCGGGCTGCGCACCGGCCGCCCCCGGGGGTGCGGCCGCGCCGGCGGCGCAGGCCACGGGGCCCTCACCGGCGCCGTCCGGCGACCGGGCGGCGGCGCCGCCGCGCCCGCTGGACCCGATCGACCGTTCGATCCTGCGACTGCTCCAATCGGACGGCCGCGCCTCGATACGGTCGGTGGCCGAGCAGGTCCACGTCTCGCGCGCGAACGCCTACGCGCGGATCAACCGGCTGATCGACGACGGGGTCATCCGCGGCTTCACGGCGCGCGTGGACCACGAGCGGGCCGGTCAGGGCGCCTCCGCCTACATCACGCTCAAGATCGTCCAGAACTCCTGGCGGACGGTCCGCGAGCAGCTGCGCGAGCTGCCGGGCGCCGTGCACATCGCCCTGGTCAGCGGCGACTTCGACGTGCTCCTGCTGGTGCACACGCCCGACAACCGCACCCTGCGCGAACTGGTCCTGACCCGGCTCCAGGCCATCCCCGAGGTGCTGTCGACGCGCACCCTGCTGGTGTTCGAGGAAACGGACCTGCTGGCCCCGGACGCGGGCCCGGACCAGGACGTTCCGGTGCTCGCACCGGAGGAGTGACGGGGGCGGCGTCCTAGGCGCGCGCCTAGGACAGGGTGCGCAGTCCGCCGAAGGCCATCCGGACGACCGCGTCCGCCAGCTGGTCGCCGTCCCCGCCGGAGTGCGGGCGGTACCACTCGACCAGCGAGTTCACCATGCCGAAGAGCAGCCGCGTGGCGAGCCGCGTGTCCACGTCGGCGCGCAGGTCCCCGTCGGCGGCGGCGGCCTTCAGCAGGTCGGCGACCCGGTGGTCGAACTCGCGGCGCCGCTCCAGCGCCCAGCGCTCGGTGCGGGTGTTGCCGCGCACCCGCAGCAGCAGGGTGACGTACGGCAGTTCCGCGACCAGGACCTCCACCGTGCGCCGGGTGACGTACTCGACCCGCTCCACGGCCCGCCCGCGCACCGCGCCCTGCTCCTCCAGCACGGCGAACAGGCCGTCCAGGGCCCGGCTGACGGCCCGGCGCAGCAGCTCCTCCTTGCCCGCCACGTGGTGGTAGATGGAGGACTTCGAGATGCCGGCGGCCTTGGACAGGTGCTCCATGGAAGTGCCGTCGTAGCCGCGCTCGTTGAAGACCTGCACGGCGACCGTCAGCAGGGTCTCCGGTGTGTACGTGTCCCGCCTGGCGGTGGTCACGCGCCGCCCTCCGCGCCGGTGGTGTCCTGCGGGTCGGCGCCTTCCGGACGGGTGTCCTCGGCGTCGGCACCTTCCTGGTCCTCGGCGGCGTAGCCCAGGCGGTAGAGGGCGAGCGAGGGCGCGTAGCGGCCGCCGGGGCAGCGCTCGTCGAGGTGGTGCAGGAGGTCGTACGCCCAGTCCTGGCCGAGTTTCGCGTGCCACTGCGAGGGCCCGAGCGGGTAGTTGACGCCGAGCCGCATCGCGGTGTCGATGTCCTCGGCGGTGGCCACGCCGCGCGCGACGGCGTCGGCGGTGAGGTCGATGAGCATCGCGACGGTGCGGGCGACGATCATTCCCGGCACGTCGCCGATGACGGAGACCTTCTTGCCCAGCTTCTGGAAGAGGCCGATGGCCTCGGCGAGGGTCTGCTCGGAGGTGTCCTCGCTGGCGGAGAGCGCGATCCGGGTCGCTCCCCGGTAGTCGAGGGCGAGGTCGAAGTAGACGACGTCGGCGAACTCGACCGAGGTCTTGCCGTCGGCCGGGACAAGCTGTCCCTCACCTGGGAGCTGGAGGTACGGGCCCCCGGTCTCGGTGACGGTGACCGTGATCCCGGCCTCCTCCATGAGGTCGAGCAGCTCGGCCGCGGGACCGAGGTCCCCGACGACGCGCACCGTGTCGGGCGCCTTCTCGGGACCGGCGGTGTGCGGCCGCGGCGCGTCCTGCGGGTCACCGGTCTCGCCGTACGGGAACCAGCCGTGCCCGGACTTGCGGCCGAGGCGGCCCGACTGGACGAGCCGGCGCTGGGCGAGGGAGGGCGTGAACTTCGGACTGCGGAAGAAGGACTCCCACACGGAGCGGGTGACGGCCTCGTTGACGTCCTGGCCGATCAGGTCGGTCAGTTCGAAGGGGCCCATCCGGAAGCCGCCGCTCTCGCGCAGCACGGCGTCGATCGTGGCCGGGTCGGCGCCGCGCTCCTCGTACACCGCGAAGGCCTCGGCGTAGAAGGGGCGGGCGATCCGGTTGACGATGAAGCCGGGGGTGTCCGAGCAGCGGACGGGGGTCTTGCCCCAGCCGAGGACGGTGTCGTAGGCGTGCCCGGCGGCCTCCGGGTCGGTCGCGAAGCCGCTGACGACCTCGACCAGCGGGAGCAGCGGCGCGGGGTTGAAGAAGTGCAGGCCGAGGAAGCGGCCGGGGCGGGCGAGCCCCGCCGCGAGCTCGGTGACGGAGAGGGAGGAGGTGTTGGTGGCCAGCAGCGCGTCCGGCCCGACCACCTCTTCGAGTGAACCGAACAGCGCTCGCTTGACGCTGACGTCCTCGACGACGGCCTCGATCACCAGGGCCGCCCCGGCGAGGTCGGCGAGGGCGTGGGCCGACCCGATCCGGCCGATCGCGGCGTCGGCCCCGGCTCGATCCAGCCGCCCCTTGGCGGCCATGCGCTCGATCCGGTCCTGGACCGCCGCGCGGCCCGCGCGGGCGGCCGCCTCGTCGATGTCGTAGATCAGCACCGGGTGACCTGCGAGAAGGGCGACCTGGGCGATGCCCTGGCCCATGGTGCCGGCACCGACGACCGCCACTGTGCGGGAGCGCTCGATTGCTGTCATGACCCGATCCTCCCGCACCGACTTATCCACAGGCCCGCCGGGCCCTCTTGTCCCGACCGATCGTTCGGTTACTCTAACTCCAGTCTGCTCTTCCCCGCCCTTCCCCGCCCGATCCACGTGCCGATCCGCCCATGCGATCCGCTCACCGATCCCGCCCGGCTCAACGAGGAGTTGGTCCCAGATGGCCGCCGCGCTCACCGTCCCCCAGCTGTCCGAGAAGCACCGGACCACCCTCGACCAGGCGCTGGCGGCCATCCGTAGCCGTGCCTACTGGTCCCCGCACCCCGAACACCCCAAGGCCTACGGCGAGAACGCCGCCGCCGAGGGCCTCGCGGCCTTCGAGGCCGTCCGCGGGACCCGCTTCGAGCTGGACCAGCCCGGCACCGACGGCTGGGCGGGCGCGGAGGTGTCGCCCTTCGGACCGGAGCTCGGTGTCGAGTACCCGCACGCCGACCCGGACGTGCTGCTGCCCGCCATGAAGGCGGGCATGGGCGCCTGGCGGGACGCGGGACCGGAGGCGCGCGCCCTCGTCTGCATCGAGATCCTCGCCCGGATCAGCGCCCGGACGCACGAGTTCGCACACGCGGTCATGCACACCAGCGGCCAGGCCTTCATGATGGCGTTCCAGGCGGGCGGCCCGCACGCGCAGGACCGCGGCCTGGAAGCCGTGGCCTACGCGTACGAGGAGCAGACCCGCGTCCCGGGCAGCGCCGACTGGTCCAAGCCGCAGGGCAAGAAGGACCCCCTGGAGCTGGGCAAGACCTTCACCGCCGTACCGCGCGGCATCGGCCTGGTCATCGGCTGCAACACCTTCCCCACCTGGAACGGCTACCCGGGCCTCTTCGCCTCCCTGGCCACCGGCAACCCCGTGCTGGTCAAGCCGCACCCGCGGGCCGTGCTGCCGCTGGCGCTCACCGTCCGGGTGGCGCGCGAGATCCTCGCCGAGGCGGGCTTCGACCCCAACCTGGTGGCGCTGGCCGTCGAGAACCCGGGTGAGGGCATCGCCAAGACGCTCGCGCTCCGGCCCGAGATCAAGCTGATCGACTACACCGGCTCCACGGAGTTCGGCGACTGGCTGGAGACCCACGCCCGCCAGGCCCAGGTGTACACGGAGAAGGCCGGCGTCAACACCGTCGTCCTCGACTCCACCGACAACTACAAGGGGATGCTGGGCAACCTCGCCTTCTCGCTCTCCCTCTACAGCGGCCAGATGTGCACCACCCCGCAGAACCTGCTGATCCCGCGCGACGGCATCGCGACGGACGCAGGCCACAAGTCCTACGACGAGGTCGTGGCCGACCTGGCCCGCCAGGTCGAGGGGCTGCTGGGCGACGACGCCCGGGCCAACGCGCTGCTCGGCGCGCTGGTCAACCCGGACGTGAAGGCGCGGCTGGAGGCGGCGGCCGGCCTCGGCGAGGTCGCGCTGGCCTCGCGCGAGGTGGCCAACGCGGAGTTCCCGGACGCGGTGGTCCGTACGCCGGTGATGGTCAAGCTGGACGCCGCCAAGGACGACCCGGAGGCCGCGTACCTCTCCGAGTGCTTCGGCCCGGTCTCCTTCGCGGTGGCCGTCGACTCGACGGCCGACGCGCTGGAGCTGCTGCGGCGCACGGTGCGGGAGAAGGGCGCCATGACGGTCGGCGCCTACACGTCCTCGGCCGACACCGAACGCGCCATCGAGGAGGTCTGCCTGGAGGAGTCCGCGCAGCTCTCGTTGAACCTGACCGGCGGGGTCTTCGTCAACCAGACCGCCGCCTTCTCCGATTTCCACGGCTCGGGTGGCAACCCGGCCGCTAACGCCGCTCTGTGCGACGGGGCGTTCGTGGCCAACCGCTTCCGGGTGGTGGAGGTGCGCCGCCAGGCCTAGGCGGCTGCCACTGGTCAGGCCTTCGGGCCGCCCCAGTGGAAGAGGGCCATGGCCACGCTGGTGGCGAGGTTGTAGCTGGAGACCTGCGGACGCATCGGCAGGGACACCAGGTGATCCGCCCGGGCGCGCAGCTCGGGCGAGATCCCGTGGCGTTCCGAGCCGAAGGCGAGCAGGGCGTCGTCCGGGAGGGTGAGGGCGCGGATGTCCTCGCCCTCCGGGTCGAGCGCGTAGAGCGGCCCGGGCGGCAGCTCCTCCAGCTCCAGCCGGGCCACCGCGGTGGCGTAGTGCAGCCCTGCGCCCGCCCGGACCACGTGCGGGTGCCAGGGATCCAGATCGCCCCGCGTCACCACCCCGGTGGCGCCGAAGCCCGCCGCGAGGCGGACGACGGCGCCGACGTTGCCGAGGTTGCGGGGGTTGTCCAGCACCACCACGGGCGCGCTGCGGGGCGTGCGGCCCAGCGCTGCGAGCAGGGTCTCCCGGTCCGGGCGCACGGCCAGCGCCGCGACCCCGGTCGGGTGCACGCGCGCCACCAGCTCGCGCAGCGGTGCCTCGCGCACGAGGCCGTCCAGCGCGTCCCGGACGTCCGGAGCCAGCTCGTCGGCCAGCTCCAGCAGCGCCCCGCGGTCCTGGGCGACGGCCACGGCGACGTCCGCGCCGAAGCGCAGCGCGTGCTTGAGGGCGTGGAAGCCGTCGAGGAGCACCAGCTCCTCCCGCCCGGCCGCCTCCCGCCACCGCCGTACCGCCCGGGCCGCCGTGTCCGTCCCCCCGGTCGTGTCCGCCCGGGCCGTGCCCGCCGTTTCCGCGCTGCTCATGCGGACGACCTTACGGCGCGGGCGTGGGCGCGTACGCCGCCGGTTCCTCGGCCGGTACGGACGCCCCCGGGTGCGCGGCCGACGCCGCGGGTGCGCCCCGGCGGCCGCCCGGGCTCCGGGCCCGCGCCCCCACCCACACCAGGAAGACCGTCGGCAGGAACACCGCGTCCGCGGCGATCATCGCCAGCGAGAAGAACGGCAGCCCCAGCAGCACCGCGATCCCGGCGTGCTCCATCATCATCACGCAGAGCAGCAGGTTCTTGATCCGCCGGTTGAACAGCGTGAACGGGAAGGCGACCTGGACCACGACGGTCCCGTAGGTCAGCAGCATCACCAGCGTCCCGCTGGCCGCGAGCAGCCCCGACAGGCCGGGCCAGGGCGTGAAGTAGTCGAGCCCCAGCGGGTAGAACAGTGCGGTGCCGTCCTGCCAGCGCGACCCCTGGATCTTGTACCAGCCCGCGGTGGCGTAGATCAGGCAGACCTCCACCATGATCACCAGCAGCCCCGCGTTGTGCAGCAGGTTGGCGATCACGTCCAGGGTGGCGCGGCCCTCGCCCTCCGGCTCGTACCGCTCGACCATCCACCACAGCCCCTGGACCACCCACAGCGCCGCGAAGGCCGTCAGCCAGCCGGCGCTCACCGCCTCCGCGAAGGCGGCGTACGGCAGCACCGCCCCCAGCAGCCCCCACAACACCGGCCCGGCGCCCCCGGTGGCCGCGGACCCGGTCCGGGCGGCGCGCCGCGCGTCCAGCGACCACACCCGCGCGCACCGGGTGAGCACCAGGTAGAGCGCCATCAGGTGGATGACGTTGTCCCCGCCGTCCCCCATGAACACGCTGCGGTTCTGCAGGGAGAGCACCCCCACCATGAACAGCACGGACATCGCCCGGGTGCGCCAGCCGACCAGCAGCAGCGCGGCCGAGCCGAGCGCGAGCGCGTAGACGGCCTCGAACCAGAGGGCCGAGTCCGACCACATCAGCACCGTGAAGGCGTGGTTCGAGTCGATCAGCCGCTCGGCCAGCTGCCGGCTCCACGGCCCGTCGGGACCGTACAGCTCCCGCCGGTTCGGGAACTCGCGCAGCAGGAAGAGCAGCCAGGTCGCGGAGAAACCGATCCGGATCACGGCGCTCTGGTACGGGCCCAGCGCCTCGCCGGTGACCTTCGCCAGCCCCCGGCCCACGGCAGCCCGTACCGCGCCGGCCCGTACGACGGCGGTCCGTACGACGGCGGTCCGTACCGCGGCGGGGCTCACACGCTCGGCACGGTCCACCACGGCAGCTCCCGGTAGTAGGTCTGGGTGTCGGTCTTCTCCGCGCTCCACGGCGGCGCCGCCACCGAGGTGGTCGCCGAGCGCAGCTGGATCCGCAGGATCCGGTCACCGTTGCCGCCCAGCCGGGCGACCGCGATGCGCTGGAGGTAGGCCTCGGAGAGCGCGCCCCGGTCGCCGTTCGCCTTGTTGTCCTCGTCGTGCGAGCCGGTGAAGAAGTCCCAGGCCCGGCGCAGCTCGTTCTGCTGCGTGTGGCTGGGGAGCGGGTTGTGCCGGATCGCCGCCGCGTCCTCGGCGGACAGGTCGCGCCAGCCGGTGGTGGTCAGCTGCCCGGCCGCGGTGCGGACCTGGGCGCGCGCCTCGACGGCGATGTTCTGCTGGAGCGGGTTCGGCGCGAAGAGCTTCCAGTTCTGTTCGAACTCGGGGTAGATCCAGTCGTCCACCGTGCGCGCGTGCCGTTTGCTGACCGTGTTCGACGGCGCCACGTGCAGGAACACCATCGCCAGGTGCCAGCAGGCGGTGACCGCGACGGCGCCCAGCGCGAGGGCCGCGACGATCCGGTACGGGGTGGACAGACCGGCGATTCCGGGCGCCCGCGGGCGGCGCACGGGGGGCTGCTGCGCGGCTTCACGGTCCTTCGAAACCATCCCGCCCCGATCATCGGCCATCCACAGAGGTTGACACCCTACGGGCCGCCGTCTCACCATTGAAGAGAACGAACCGAACGATCGGTCGGTCGGGCGGCAGGACGACATCGGCAGGGGGCCGTGATGGTGGCAGTGACCCCGGAGACGGGGCAGGGCATGGCCCTCGCGGCAGGCCTGACGGAGCAGCTCGTGGCGGCCTTCGAGGCGGCCGTCGCGGCGGAGGAGCGGGTCGAGCCCCGGGACTGGATGCCCGAGGAGTACCGCGCCTCGCTGGTCCGCCAGATGGCCCAGCACGCCCACTCGGAAATCATCGGGATGCAGCCCGAGGCCAACTGGATCACCCGCGCGCCTTCGCTGCGCCGCAAGGCGATCCTGATGGCCAAGGTGCAGGACGAGGCCGGGCACGGCCTCTACCTGTACAGCGCCGCGGAGACCCTCGGAACCAGCCGGGACGAGCTGCTCGACAAGCTCCACGCCGGCAAGCAGAAGTACTCCTCGATCTTCAACTATCCGACCCTGACCTGGGCCGACGTCGGCGCGATCGGCTGGCTTGTGGACGGGGCGGCGATCACCAACCAGGTCCCCATCTGCCGCTGCTCCTACGGTCCGTACGCCCGCGCCATGGTCCGGATCTGCAAGGAGGAGTCCTTCCACCAGCGCCAGGGGTACGAGCTGCTGCTCGCCCTCTCACAGGGCACCGAGGCGCAGCACGCCATGGCGCAGGACGCGGTCGACCGCTGGTGGTGGCCCTCCCTGATGATGTTCGGCCCGCCCGACGACGAGTCGGCGCACTCCGCCCAGTCGATGGCCTGGCGGATCAAGCGGCACACCAATGACGAGCTGCGGCAGCGGTTCGTGGACATCGCCGTCCCGCAGGCCGAGTCGCTGGGCCTGACCCTGCCCGACCCGGACCTGAAGTGGAACGAGGAGCGCGGGCACCACGACTTCGGCGCGATCGACTGGTCGGAGTTCTGGGCCGTGCTCAAGGGCAACGGGCCCTGCAACGAACAGCGCATCGGCCAGCGCCGGCAGGCGCACGAGGACGGCGCCTGGGTCCGCGACGCGGCCGCGGCGTACGCCTCGAAGCACACCGCACCGAACGAGGAGGCACGGGTATGACGCAGAACTGGCCGCTGTGGGAGGTGTTCGTGCGTTCGCGCCGCGGACTCTCGCACACGCACGCGGGGAGCCTGCACGCCCCCGACGCGGAGATGGCGCTGCGCAATGCCCGCGACCTGTACACCCGGCGCGGCGAGGGCATCTCGATCTGGGTGGTCCCCTCGTCGGCGGTGACCGCTTCCTCGCCGGACGAGCGGGACCCGTTCTTCGCCTCGGCCGGGGACAAGCCGTACCGCCACCCCACCTTCTACGACATCCCGGAGGGGGTGCGTCACCTGTGACCACCACGTCGCGGACCGACGCGCCCGAAACCCGGGAGCTGCACGCCGCCGCGCTCGCCCTGGGCGACGACGCGCTGATCCTCTCCCACCGCCTCGGCGAGTGGGCGGGCCACGCGCCCGTCCTGGAGGAGGAGGTCGCCCTCGCGAACATCGCCCTGGACCTGCTCGGCCAGGCCCGCGTGCTGCTGTCCATGGTGGGTGACGAGGACGAGCTGGCGTTCCTGCGCGAGGAGCGCGCCTTCCGCAACCTCCAGCTGACCGAGCAGCCCAACGGCGACTTCGCCCACACGATCGCCCGCCAGCTCTTCTTCTCCCTGCACCAGCAGCTGCTCTTCACCGAACTGGCGGCCGGGGAAGGGCCCTTCGCGCCGCTGGCCGCCAAGGCCGTGAAGGAGACCGCCTACCACCTCGACCACGCCGAGCAGTGGACGCTGCGGCTCGGTGACGGCACGGAGGAGAGCACGCGCAGGATGCGGACCGCCCTGGGCTCCCTGTGGAAGTTCACGGGTGAGATGTTCCAGCCGGTGCCCGGCCTGGAGGTCGACTGGGCCGTGCTGGAGGAGCGCTGGCTGAGCGCGCTGGGCGCGGTGCTGGAGCGGGCGGGACTCGCGCTGCCCGACGGCCCGCGCACGGGGGCCTGGGCCGCCGGAGCCGGGCGCCAGGGGCTGCACACCGAGTCCTTCGGGCGGATGCTCGCCGAGATGCAGCACCTGCACCGCAGCCACCCGGGGGCGTCGTGGTGACCGCGACCCGGCTGGAGGAGGAGCTGGCGGCGCTCGCCGGCTCCGTGCCCGACCCCGAGCTGCCGGTGCTCACCCTGGCCGAGCTGGGCGTGATGCGCGGCGTGCGCATCGGCGAGGACGGCAGCGCCGAGGTCACCCTCACCCCGACCTACACCGGCTGCCCGGCCATCGAGGCCATGGCCGCCGACATCGAGCGGGTGCTGCACGACCACGGCATCGCCGAGGTGAGCGTGCGGACCGTGCTCTCCCCCGCCTGGTCCACCGACGACATCAACGCGGAAGGCCGCCGCAAGCTCGCCGAGTTCGGGATCGCCCCGCCCCGGCCGCACGCGGCGGGCGGCCCGGTGCCGCTCAGCCTGTCGGTGCGCTGCCCGCAGTGCGGGTCCACCGACACCGAGCTGCTCAGCCGCTTCTCCTCCACCGCGTGCAAGGCCCTGCGCCGCTGCGTCTCCTGCCGCGAGCCGTTCGACCACTTCAAGGAGCTGTAGATGACCGCGGCCCGGCACGGCGCGTTCCACCCGCTGACGGTGATGGAGGTCGAGAGGCTGACCGACGACTCGGTCGCGCTCACCCTGCGGGTGCCGCCGGAGCTGCGCGAGGAGTACCGGCACGCCCCGGGCCAGCACCTGACCCTGCGCCGCGGCGCGGCCGGGGGCCCGGAGGTCCGGCGTACGTATTCGATCTGCTCCGCGGCCCCGGCCGCCGACGGTCCGGGCCCGGGGTGGTTGCGGGTCGGCGTGCGGCTGGTGGAGGGCGGCGAGTTCTCCACCTACGCGCACAAGGAGATCGCCGCCGGGGACGTCCTGGACGTGATGGTCCCGGCCGGCCGGTTCGTGCTGGACCCCGCGGCCGCCCCCGCTTGCGCGCACTACGCGGCCGTCGTCGGCGGCAGCGGAATCACCCCGGTGCTCTCCATCGCCTCGACCCTGCTCGCCGCCCGGCCCGATGCCCGGTTCTGCCTGGTGCGCAGCGACCGGACGGCGGCGTCGACGATGTTCCTGGACGAGGTCGCGGACCTCAAGGACCGCTACCCCGAGCGGTTCCAGCTGGTCACCGTCCTGTCCCGGGAGGAGCAGGAGGCCGGGCTGCCCTCCGGCCGGCTCGACGAGGAGCGGCTGACGGGTCTGCTGCCCGCGCTGCTGCCCGTCGGCGAGGTCGCGGGCTGGTTCCTGTGCGGTCCCTACGGCCTGGTCCAGGGCGCCGGGCGGGCCCTGCGCGCGCTCGGCGTCGTACGGACCCGGATCCACGAGGAGATCTTCCACGTCGAGGACGCCGCCGCCACGGCGGCGCCCGCCTCCGTGGGCGCGGGCGCCCCGGCCGGGCCGGGCGCGCTCAGCCGGGTCACGGCCCGGCTCGACGGCCGCTCCGGCACCTGGCCCGTCCAGGAGGGCGAGTCTCTGCTGGACGCGGTGCTGCGCAACCGCGCGGACGCCCCGTACGCCTGCAAGGGCGGGGTGTGCGGCACGTGCCGGGCGTTCCTCGTGACCGGCGAGGTCCGCATGGACCGGAACTTCGCGCTGGAGGACGAGGAGACGGAGGCCGGATTCGTGCTGGCCTGCCAGTCGCATCCGATGACGGAGGAAGTGGAGATCGACTTCGACCGCTGACCCGCGACTCCTGTGCTTTTTCAGGAACGTGTTCTATCTTGACGGCCCGTCAGGCAGAACCGTCCGGTGCGCGCGGGAGGACAGGCAGTGGACTTCACCTTCACCGAGGAGCAGCAGGCCGCGGTCGAGGCGGCGAAGGCCGTCTTCGCGGACGTCGCACCCGACGGGGTGCCCAGCCCCGCCCTCACCCCGGGCGCGGTGGCGGACGAGTTCGACCGGCCGCTGTGGGCCAGGCTCGCCGCGTCCGACCTGGTCGGCCTGGTCCTGGACCCGGAGCACGGCGGAGCGGGCCTCGACGCCATCGCCCTGTGCCTGGTGCTGCGGGAGGCCGCGCGGGTCCTGGCCAGGGTGCCGCTGCTGGAGCACTGCGCCACCGCCATGGCCGTCCAGGCCCACGGCGGCCCCGAGCTGCGGGCCGCCCTGCTCCCCGGGGCGGCACGGGGCGAGCACGTGCTGACCGTCGCCGCCCACGGCCGCTCCGGCCACGACCCGGCCGACCTGGCGGTCACCGCCCGCCCGGACGCGGACGGCGACGGCTGGACCCTGGACGGCGTCCAGACGGCGGTGCCCTGGGCGCACAGCGCCGACTGGATCGCCGTCCCCGCCCACACCGGCGAGGCGGACGCCGTCCTCGCGCTGGTCCCGCGCACCGCCGAGGGGCTCGCCCTCGCCGACCAGTTCTCCACCAGCGGGGAAAAGATGGCGCAACTGTCCCTGGACGGCGTACGGGTCCCCGCGAGCCACCTCATCGACGCCCCCGGCGCCTGGGAAGGGCTGCGCCTGCTGCTGGCCACCGGCACCTGCGCCCTCGCCCTCGGGCTCGGCGAGAGCGTCCTCGCCATGACCAGCCAGTACACGAGCAAGCGGGAGCAGTTCGGCTTCCCCGTCGCCACCTTCCAGGCGGTCGCGGTCCAGGCCGCCGACCGCTACATCGACCTGCGCGCCATGGAGGTCACCCTCTGGCAAGCTGCCTGGCGGCTGGACGCGGCGACCGGCGGGGCCGGCGGCCCGCTGCCGAGCGCCGGGGACGTCGCCGTCGCGAAGATCTGGGCCTCGGAAGGGGTCCGCCGGGTCGTCCAGACCGCCCAGCACCTGCACGGCGGCTTCGGCGCCGACACCGACTACTCCCTGCACCGCTACCACGCCTGGGCCAAGCAGCTGGAACTCCAGCTCGGCCCGGCCGCGGCCCACGAGGAGGCCCTGGGCGACCTGCTGGCCGCCCACCCCCTCGCCTGACCGCGCGCCGGCGCGCCCCGGCCTACAGGACGAAGGCCGGGGTCCCGTTGTCCGTCACCATCGGGCGCCCGGCGGCGTCCCAGGCCTGCATCCCGCCGTCGATGTTGACGGCGTCGATGTCCTGGCGCACCAGGTACTGGGTGACCTGCGCGGAGCGCCCGCCGACCCGGCACATCACGTGGACGCGCGGGCTGCCGCCCTGCGCGTCCATCGCCTCGGTCAGCTCACCGAAGCGCGCCACGAAGTCGCTCATCGGGATGTGCAGCGCACCTTCGACATGGCCGGCCGCCCATTCGTCGTCCTCGCGGACGTCGAGGACAAAGCCTTCGGAGGGCACCGCGGTGGCGTCCACCGAGGGAAGCGGTCCGAAGTTCATAGCTGTCGCCTTCTCTCGTAACAGGGGTGTTCAGAACCTATCCGAACCCACCGGTCACTCGGCGAGCGCCGCCAGCTCCGCCTCGCGCTCGGAGACCTGCCCGAGCAGCTGCTCGGCGATCTCCTCCAGCAGCCGGTCCGGGTCCTCCGGGGCCATCCGCAGCATCGAGCCGATCGCGCTCTCCTCCAGCTCGCGGGCCACCACGGCCAGCAGCTCCTTGCGGCGGGCGAGCCACTCCAGCCGGGCGTACAGCTCCTCGGTCTCCGAGGGCCGCTCCTGCTCGGGCGCGGGCCCGGCCGCCCACTCCTCGGCCAGCTCCCGCAGCAGCGTCTCGTCGCCGCGCCCGTAGGCGGCGTTCACCCGGGCGATGAACTCGTCCCGCCGGGCCCGCTCCGTGTCGTCCTGCGCGAGGTCGGGGTGCGCCTGGCGGACCAGCTCGCGGTAGAGACGGCGGACCTCCTCGGCCGGGCGGACCCGCTCCGGAGGCCGCACCGGCTGCTCGGTGAGCATCGCACCGGCGTCGTCGGAGATGCCGTCCGCGTCCAGCCAGTCGTGGAACAGCTCGTCCACCCCGGGCATCGGCATGACCAGCGCCCGCGCGTCGTGCGCCCTGCGCAGGTCCTCCGGGTCGCCGGTGCGGGCCGCCCGGGCCTCGGCGATCAGCGCGTCGAGTTCGTCCAGCCGCGAGTACATCGGGCCGAGCTTCTGGTGGTGCAGCCGGGAGAAGTTCTCGACCTCCACCCGGAAGGTCTCCACCGCGATCTCGAACTCGATCAGCGCCTGCTCGGCGGCCCGCACGGCCCGCTCCAGGCGCGCCTCGGGCCGCTCGTCGGCCGGTGCCACGGTCGCGCCGGAGCGCGCCTCGGACCGCTCGTCGTCGGAGGCCGAGGGGTCCCCGGCAGTCTGCTCGTTCACCCGGCCACCCTACGGCCCGCCCGGAAGCCGTGTTTCACGTGAAACATCGCTCAGACGCCCATCTCGGCCGGAATCCGCCCGGACCGCACCGCGACCAGCAGATCCGCGTGGTCGGCCTCACTGCGGTCGGCGTAGGCCACGGCGAAGGCGGCGATCGCCTCGTCCAGTTCCTCGTTCTTCCCGCAGTACCCGGCCAGCACCCGCGGATCGGCGCTGTGCGCGTGCGCCCGGGCCAGCAGCGCCCCGGTCATCCGGCCGTAGTCGTCGATCTGGTCCACGGCGAGCGCCGCCGGGTCCACGCTGCCCTTGCGGTTGCGGAACTGCCGCACCTGGAAGGGCCGGCCCTCGACCGTGGTCCAGCCGAGCAGCATGTCCGAGACGACCTGCATGCGCTTCTGCCCGGCCACCACCCGGCGGCCCTCGTGGTCCTCCGGCGCGCTGTCGAAGCCCAGCGCGGAGAGGTGCGGCAGCAGCACCGAGGGCCGCGCCTCCTTCACCTGGAGCACCAGCGGCTCACCGCGGTGGTCCAGCAGCAGCACCACGTAGGAGCGGGTGCCGACGCTGCCCGTGCCGACCACCCGGAAGGCCACGTCGTGGATGGCGTACCGGGCCAGCAGCGGCAGCCGGTCCCCCTGGAGCGTGTGCAGGTACGGACCGAGCGAGGCCGCGACCGCCGCCGCCTCCGCGTCCCCGACCCGCCGCAGCACCGGCAGCGCGTCCACGAAGCGGCGGCTCCCGTCGGGAGCGGCCTCGGTGGACTTGGCGGCGAACCGCGCGCTGGTGTTGTTGCGGGCCTTCTCCGACACCCGCTCCAGCGTGCCCAGCAGATCCCGGGCGTCGGTGTGCGAGACCAGTTCCTCGTCGGCGATCGCGTTCCAGGCGTCCAGCGCCGGAAGCTTGGCGAGCAGCCGCATCGTGCGCCGGTAGGCGCCGACGGTGTCCAGCGCGGCCGCCCGGCAGATGTCCTCGTCTGCGCCCGCCACCCGCCCGGCCAGCACCAGCGAGGTCGCCAGCCGCTTGAGGTCCCATTCCCAGGGCCCGAAGACCGTCTCGTCGAAGTCGTTGAGGTCGATGACGAGCCGGCCGCGGGCATCGCCGTACAGCCCGAAGTTGGCGGCGTGGGCGTCCCCGCAGATCTGCGCGCCCACCCCGGTCACCGGTGTGGCCGCCAGGTCGTGCGCCATCAGGCCCGCAGCCCCCCGCAGGAACGCGAAGGGGTTGGCGGCCATCCGCCCCACCCGGATCGGCGTCAGCTCGGCCACCCGGCCGACGTTGGACTCCTCCACCGCGCGTACCGCGTCCGGTCGCCCGGCCACGACCTCGAAGTGGGCGTGCGAGGCTCGCGGCACGGAGCCGCGCAGCGCCTTGCCCTCGGCCCGGCGCGACTGCGCGCCGGAAGCGTTCACACGCGCCGCGTACCCCGCTACCTCCGGTATCCGCTCGACGGGCACCGCCGCGGCCGCGGCCCTGGTGCGCGCCGTGCCTCCCGCCTTGGCGCGCGCGGTGCCCGCGGCCCTGGCGCCGACTGTGCCACGAGCCCTGCCGCCGGCCTTCGCCGTGCCCCGGTCCGGTACTGCCGCCATGTGTGCCGCCCCCGCTGGATCACGCGCCCGGCTGGACCACCGCACGTCTGGATCACGTTCGTTCGCATCAGGGATCGCCTGGACCACTGATCTGGATCACTGCCCGTCCGCGGATGACCGTACCGATCGGGACAGGGCCGGGGAAGGGGGGCCGGGAGGTACGTCAGAGTCCGGCGTCCCGCGCGAGCAGCGCCGCCTGTACCCGGTTCTCGCACTCCAGCTTCGCCAGGATCCGGCTGACGTACGTCTTCACCGTCGCCTCGCTCATGTGCAGCCGCCGCCCCGCGTCCGCGTTCGACAGTCCCTCGCCCAGCAGGGCCAGGACTCCGCGCTCCCGTTCGCTCAGCGCCGCGACCCGGCGGCGCGCGTCCTCGCCGCGCCCCGCCCGCTGCCCCGAGGCCAGCTGGTCCACGACGTGCCGGGTCGCCGCCGGGGACAGGTAGGCGTCACCGGCCGCCGCCGCCCGTACCGCCCCGATCAGCTCGGCCGGAGCGGAGTCCTTCAGCAGGAAGCCGGCGCTGCCGTGGGAGAGCGCCCGCAGGACGTTCTCCCGCTCCCCGAAGGTCGTCAGGATCAGCGCGTGCGCCGAGGGGGCCGCCCGCACCAGCTCCCCGAGCGCGCTCAGCCCGTCCATGACCGGCATCTGGATGTCCAGCAGCACCACATCGGGCGCGTGGGAGCGCGCCAGCTCCACGGCCTCCCGCCCGTTCGCCGCCTCGGCGACCACCTCGATGTCCGGCGCCGAGGTGAGGATCATCCTGATCCCGGCCCGGATGAGCGGCTCGTCGTCGGCGATCACCACCCTGATCACCGTCGCCCGCGTCCCCCCGGCCGACCCGGCCGCACCCGTCGTCCCCACCACGCCCGTCACCCGCCCTCCGCTCCCGCCGCCGTTACCAGCGCTGCTCGACCGCCGCTACTGCCCGACCTCGTACGCCTGCTTCTCCACGAGCCTGCCGTCCTTGAAGCAGAACCGGAAAACGCTGTCGGTGGTCAGGTCCGAGTTCCCGGCGGCCAAGAGTGCCATGCAGTGCGACCCCTCGGGCGCCGCCGGGCCCTTGTTCTCCAGTCCCTCTGTCAGCACGCTCCCCCCGCTCGGCAGCCGTCCCCGGACCGCGTCCTCCGGCTCCCCCACCCGCGCCGCGTCGAAGTCGGCCCGGCTGATCGTCACGTCGCTCGCGGAGCCCACCAGCATCGCCACGGCGGCGCCGAGCACGATGACCAGCACCACCAGCGCCGCGACCGCGATCCCGCAGCCCAGTGCGACGCCCCCGGTGCGGCTGCGACCCGGCGTCAGCTCCCGGTCGACCGCGGCCCAGTCCACCGGCACCGGAGCGCCCTTCGCCAGCGGCGCCCGCAGCTGCTGCCCGAAGTCGTCGGCCACCTCCTCCGCGCCCGTCTCCCGCGCACCCGCCGGTTCCGTGCCGTACGGCAGCACCCCGGCCACCCGGAAACCGCCGTCCGCCGTGGCCGCGGTGTGCACCATCCCGCCCACGAGCCGGGCCCGCTCCCGCAGCCCCGTCAGCCCCTGGCCGCCGGAGACCACCTCACCGGCGCCGGGGCCGGTCGCCGGGCCGTTGGCGATCTCCACCACCAGGGAGTCGTCCTCGTACCGCAGTTCCACCGTGATCGCCGCACCCGGCGCGTGCTTGTAGGCGTTGGTGAGCGACTCCTGCGTGATCCGGTACGCCGCGTGGTCGCAGGCCGCGACCAGCGGCCGCGGCCGCCCCGAGGTGGTCAGCCGTACGTCGGTCCCCGCACCGCGCGCCGCCTCCACGATCCCGGCGATCCCGGCCACCCCGCGCGCCGCGGGCCCCCCCGACTCCTCCACGGCCGCCGGCGCCTCGACCCCGTCGCGCAGGATGCCGACGACCTCGCGCAGCTCGTGCATGGCCGCGACCGAGGCCTGCCGCAGCACCCCGACCGCCTCGCGCTGCCGCTCGGTCAGCACCGGGTCGACCTCCAGCGCTCCCGTGTGCACCGAGATCAGGGCCAGTTGGTGCCCCAGGCTGTCGTGCATGTCCTGGGCGATCCGCTGCCGCTCGCGCAGCCGCGCCTGCCCGGCGACCATCGCCCGCTCGCGCATGAGCTGGGCGTTGCGCTCCTGGAGGGCGCGCAGCAGCGTCCGGCGCTGGGACCAGTAGCGGCTGGCGAGCGCGGGCATGACGGTCATCGCGAGGAACATCAGGGTGCCGAAGACGATCACCAGCACGATCCGGCCCTGGGACCAGTCCTTCAGCACGCTGAACCCGACGGAGGCGACGAGGGCCACCGTGAAGGCGCCGAAGGCCCGCACGACCCCGGACACCCGGCGCCCCGCCGACCAGCCCAGCAGGATCGTCACGAGGAAGGCCCCGGGCAGGTACGCGCCGAGCGCCGAGCCCACCACCAGCGTCAGCACCGGCAGTCGGCGCCGCAGCAGGGTGAGGACCAGCACGGCCACGGCGCCGCTCACCATCCGCGAGGAGGAGCCGTTGTCCAGTTCCTCCACGCCCAGGCCGAGCAACACCAGCACGGCCACGAGCACCAGATCGACCGCCAGCGTCCGCACGGTCCACGGTTCGGGACCCCTCAGCCAGTCCAGGCCCGCTCGCATCCTCGCCGTCACATCCACGCACCGACCCTAGACAGCGACCGCGCCGCCGGGCCGCTCTCTTTCGTCGCGCCCCGCACCGACGAAAGTCGCCCGGCGGCCGCGCACGAAAAAGCCCCGCAGATCAAATGATCTGCGGGGCTTCTCACAGTGGGCGAGGGGGGATTTGAACCCCCACGTCCCGAAGGACACTGGCACCTGAAGCCAGCGCGTCTGCCGTTCCGCCACTCGCCCGAGCAGCTCTCCAGCGGTTCTTCCCTTGCGGGCCGTTCCCCTGGCGACATCGGAACATTAGCACGTCGGACGGGGTGGATTCACATCGCTTTCCCCGACCGCCGGGCACGCTCCCGCCAGGCACTCCCGGACAGCGCTCCGGGTGCGGGACACTGTTCTCCGGGCGCCCCTACGATCCCTTGTGAGGACCAACACTCCTCGCTGCGGACCCGGAGGGGAACCAGCCGAATCCGCCACGCGTGGATACGATCAGTAAGCAGTACAGGGCGACAACGACGGAGGAGGTGCCCCATGGGAGTCCTGAAGCGGTTCGAGCAGCGACTCGAAGGTCTGGTGAACGGCACCTTCGCCAAGGTCTTCAAGTCCGAGGTCCAGCCGGTCGAGATCGCGGGCGCGCTCCAGCGCGAGTGCGACAACAACGCGACCATCTGGAACCGCGAGCGGACCGTCGTCCCCAACGACTTCATCGTGGAACTGAGCGCGGGCGACTACGACCGGCTGAGTCCCTACTCCGGACAGCTCGGCGACGAGTTGGCCGGCCTGGTCCGGGACTACGCCAAGCAGCAGCGCTACAGCTTCATGGGACCGATCAAGGTCCACCTGGAGAAGGCGGACGACCTCGACACCGGTCTGTACCGGGTCCGCAGTCGCACCCTCGCCTCCAGCACCTCCCAGCCGCAGGCCGACGCGGGTCAGGCGCAGGGCTCCGCCCCCGCGCACGGCCCGGGTCCGGGCCAGGGGCAGGGCCGCCCCGGCGGTTACGGGTATCCGCCCGTGGCCGCCCCGCCCATGCCCCACAACCCCCCGGGCGAGCCCCCGCGGCGCCCGGGCCCCGGTCCGCTGCCGGGTTCCGGCGGCGCCACCCGCTGCTGGATCGAGATCAACGGCACCCGCCACCAGATCTCGCGCGCCACGCTCGTACTCGGCCGAAGCACCGAAGCCGACGTGCGGATCGACGACCCCGGCGTCTCGCGCCGGCACTGTGAGATCCGGACCGGAACGCCTCCCTCGATCCAGGATCTCGGGTCCACCAACGGCATCGTGGTGGACGGGCAGCACACCACCCGCGCTACGCTCCGCGACGGCTCGCGGATCGTCGTGGGCAACACGACCATCATTTACAGGCAAGCCGAAGGGTGAAGCGGGGGCAATGTCAGAGCTGACCCTTACGGTCATGCGGTTGGGTTTCCTGGCCGTTCTGTGGCTGTTCGTCATCGTGGCCGTCCAGGTCATCCGCAGCGATCTCTTCGGAACGCGGGTGACGCAGCGCGGCTCCCGCCGCGGCGGCGACAACCGCGCGCCGCAGCAGCAGTCGGGCGGCGGCCGTCAGGCCGCGCCACCGCAGCAGCGCCAGCGCCGCGGTGCCCCGACCAAGCTCGTCGTCTCCGAAGGAACCCTCACCGGCACGACGGTCGCCCTCCAGGGCCAGACCATCACGCTGGGCCGGGCGCACGACTCCACCATCGTGCTGGACGACGACTACGCCTCCAGCCGCCATGCCAGGATCTACCCCGACCGTGACGGCCAGTGGATCGTCGAGGATCTCGGGTCCACCAACGGCACGTATCTCGACCGGACCCGGCTGACCACCCCGACGCCCATTCCTCCGGGCGCCCCGATCCGCATCGGCAAGACCGTCATCGAGCTGCGGAAGTAGTACGAGAATGAGCGAGCGGAGCGAGCGAGCCGCGGCGGTCCGTCCCCCTGGGGCGACGGACCCGCGCGCGCTCCCGACCGGAGGGTGGGCAGTGTGGCTCGAGACCGGTTGTACCCGGAGGCATCGTCGACTGGGCAGGTGCGCATGAGTCTGTCCCTGCGGTTCGCCGCCGGATCGCACAAGGGCATGATCCGCGAGGGCAACGAGGACTCCGGCTATGCCGGTCCCCGCCTGCTCGCGATCGCCGACGGCATGGGCGGCCAGGCGGCCGGCGAGGTCGCGAGTTCCGAGGTGATCTCCACCCTGGTCCAGCTCGACGACGACGTCCCGGGCTCCGACATCCTGACCTCGCTGGCCACGGCCGTGCAGCGGGCCAACGACCAGTTGCGCGTCATGGTCGAGGAGGACCCCCAGCTGGAGGGCATGGGCACCACGCTCACCGCCCTGCTGTGGACCGGTCAGCGGCTCGGGCTCGTCCACGTCGGCGACTCCCGCGCCTACTTGCTGCGCGACGGCCTGCTGACCCAGATCACCCAGGACCACACCTGGGTGCAACGGCTGGTCGACGAGGGCCGGATCACCGAAGAGGAAGCCACCACCCACCCCCAGCGCTCGCTCCTGATGAGAGCTCTGGGCAGCGGCGAGCACGTGGAACCCGACCTCTCGATCCGCGAGGTCAGGACCGGCGACCGCTACCTCATCTGCTCCGACGGCCTGTCCGGCGTGGTCTCCCACCAGACCCTGGAAGAGACCCTCGCCGACTACCACGGGCCGCACGAGACCGTGCAGGCGCTGATCCAGCTCGCCCTGCGCGGCGGCGGACCGGACAACATCACCTGCATCGTCGCGGATGTCCTCGACACCGACAGCGGCGACACCCTCGCCGCCCAGCTCAACGACACCCCGGTGGTCGTGGGCGCGGTCGCCGAGAACCAGCACCAGCTCTTCGACGGCGGCAACGCCATGCAGACCCCCGCGGGCCGCGCCTCCGGGCTCGGCCGCCGGGCCACCCCGCCGCCCGGCGCCTTCGGGCCCCCCGGCAGCGGTGAGGCCCCCGGCTACGGCGCGGCGCCCGACGCGGGCTACGGCGGCAACGGAGCGGGCGGCGGCGCGTACGGGAGCTTCGGCGAAGCCGACGGCTACGACGGCGACTCCTCCGCCTACGACGACACCTACGACCACCCGCGCAGGCGCCGCAGCAAAGGGCGCAAGTGGACGACCCGGACGCTGATGCTGCTGATCGCCGTGGGGCTGATCGGCGGCGGGCTCTACGCCGCCCACCGCTGGACGCAGACGCAGTACTACGTCGGCGTCAAGGACGAGCACGTGGCGCTCTACCGGGGCATCAGCCAGAACCTCGCCTGGATCAAGCTCTCCTCCGTCGAGACGGACCAGCCGGACATCGAGCTGAAGGACCTGCCGCCCTTCCAGCGCAAGCTCGTCGAGGGCACCATCAGCGAAGGCAGCCTCGACAGCGCCCGCAAGAAGATCGACGAACTCGCCGTGCAGGCCTCGGCCTGCAAGAAGGACGAAGCGCGCCGCAACGCCGAGGGGCAGCCCAACCAGACCCCGGCGCCCGGCGCCAGCCTGACTCCCGAGGAGCAGAAGCTGGTCGGACAGTGCGGGAAGCAGTAGACAGACGCGGGCGCAGGGGGCCTGCCACACCATGAGCGTTGTCACCAACACGACCACCATCGGCGCCATCGAGCTGCCGAGCCGGCGCAACACCGAGCTGTTCCTGCTCGGGTTCGCCGTGGTCATCCCGATCTTCGCCTACGCCAACGTGGGCCTCGCGGTGCACGGCAAGCTGCCTCCCGGCATGTTCGCGTACGGGCTCGGGCTCGGCCTCCTGGCCGGCCTGGCCCACCTCGTCGTGCGCCGGTACGCCAAGTACGCCGACCCGCTGCTGCTTCCACTGGGGACCCTGCTCAACGGGCTGGGCCTGGTGTTCATCTGGCGCCTGGACCAGTCCGAGCGGCTCCAGAGCCTGGCCAAGCGGCAGTTCGGCGGGTTCTCCCCCTCCGCGCCGAACCAGATGTTCTACACGGCCGTCGGCCTCGCGCTGTTCGCGGGCGTGCTGCTGCTGCTCAAGGACCACCGCACGCTCCAGCGGTTCACGTACATCTCCATGGCGGTCTCGCTCGTCCTGCTGATCCTGCCCGTGATCCCGGGCCTCGGCGCGGACGTCTACGGCGCCAAGATCTGGATCAGCCTGGCCGGGTTCTCCATCCAGCCCGGCGAGTTCGCGAAGATCATCATCGCGGTGTTCTTCGCCGGGTACCTGATGGTCAAGCGCGACGCCCTGGCCCTGGCCAGCCGCCGCTTCATGGGGCTCTACCTGCCGCGCGGCCGCGACCTCGGCCCCATCCTGATGATCTGGGGCGTGAGCCTGCTCGTCCTCGTCTTCGAGAACGACCTCGGCACCTCGCTCCTCTTCTTCGGCATGTTCGTGATCATGCTGTACGTCGCCACCGAGCGCACCAGCTGGATCGTCATCGGCCTGCTCATGAGCGTCGCGGGCGCCGTCGTGGTCGGCACCACCGCCAGCCACGTCAAGGTCCGCGTCACCGCCTGGCTCGACCCCTTCGCTTGCTACGCCACCTCCGGCGCCTGCGAGCAGGTCGGCCAGTCGCTGATGAGCTTCGGCTCCGGCGGGGTCCTCGGCACCGGCCTCGGCCAGGGCCACTCCGACCTGATCCTCTTCGCCGCCAACTCCGACTTCATCTTCTCCACCGTCGGCGAGGAACTCGGGCTCGCGGGCGTCATGGCCTTCCTGCTGCTCTACGGCCTGATCATCGAGCGCGGCGTCCGCACCGCGCTCGCCGCGCGAGACCCCTTCGGCAAGCTCTTCGCGATCGGCCTCTCGGGCGCCTTCGCCATCCAGGTCTTCGTCGTCGCGGGTGGCGTCATGGGCCTCATCCCGCTCACCGGCATGACCATGCCCTTCCTCGCCTCCGGCGGTTCCTCCGTCCTCGCGAACTGGGCCCTCATCGGGATCCTCATCCGGATCAGCGACACCGCACGCCGTCCCGCCCCGGCACCGGCTCCGTCCCCCGACTCCGAGATGACCCAGGTGGTCCGACCCTCATGAACAAGCCCCTGCGCCGCATCTCGATCTTCTGCGGGCTGCTCGTCCTCGCCCTGCTGCTGCGGACCAACTGGCTCCAGTACGTCAAGGCCGAGGACCTCAGCACCCGCAAGGAGAACCGCCGGGTCCAGATCGCCCAGTACGCCTCGGAGCGCGGCAACATCATCGTCGGCGGCCAGCCCATCACCGGCTCGGTCGTCACGAACGGCAGCGACTACAAGTTCAAGCGCACCTACCTCGACGGCCCCATGTGGGCGCCCGTCACCGGGTACGCCTCGCAGGCCTTCGGCTCCACGCAGCTCGAATCGCTGGAAGACGGCATCCTCACCGGCAACGACGACCGGCTGTTCTTCGACCGCACCATCGGCATGTTCACCGGCGAGAAGAAGCAGGGCGGCAACGTCGTCACCACGCTGAACGCCGCCGCCCAGAAGGCCGCCTTCACCTCGCTCGGCAACAAGAAGGGCGCGGTCGCCGCCATCGACCCGCGCACCGGCGCGATCCTGGCGCTGGCCAGCACCCCCTCGTACGACCCCTCCACCTTCGCCGGCAACTCCAAGGCCGACGAGAAGGCCTGGGTCGCCCTCAAGGACAGCGAAGACAAGAACCTGGTCAACCGCGCCCTGCGCGAGACCTACCCGCCCGGCTCCACCTTCAAGGTCGTCACCGCCGCCGCCGCGCTGGAGCACGGTGTGGTCAGCAACATCGACGCCCCCACGGACACCCCCGAGCCGTACATCCTGCCGGGCACCAAGACCCAGCTGCCCAACCACGCGAGCGGCTGCGAGAAGGCCACCCTGAAGTTCGCGCTGGAAGTCTCCTGCAACTCCGTCTTCGCCAACGTCGGCGACAAGGTGGGGCGCGACAAGATGCTGGAGACCGCCCAGAAGTTCGGCTTCAACAACGACAAGATCGACGTCCCGGTCCGCGCGTTCGCGAGCGTCTACGACAAGAACATGGGCCGCGACGGCAACGCGCAGAGCGCCATCGGCCAGTTCAACACCGCCGCCACCCCGCTCCAGATGACCATGGTCGCCGCCGCCGTCGCCAACGACGGCAAGCTGATGAAGCCGTACATGGTCGACAAGGTGACCGCCCCCAACCTGGACGTCCTGGAGAAGCACGAGCCGGAGGAGATGAGCCGCCCGCTCTCCCCCGCGAATGCGCAGAAGGTCCAGCAGATGATGGTCGACGTCGTCGAGAACGGCACCGGTACCGGCGCCAAGATCAACGGCGTCACCGTCGGCGGCAAGACCGGCACCGCGCAGCACGGCGAGAAGAACGCCAAGCGCCCCTACGCCTGGTTCATCTCCTACGCCAAGACCGACAAGGGCTCGCCCGTCGCCGTCGCCGTGGTGATCGAGGACTCCCAGGCCGACCGCGAGGACATCACCGGTGGCGGCCTCGCCGCGCCCGTCGCCCTCGCCGTCATGAACGCCGTGATCAAGAGCCAGGGCTGAGCCGCGGATGGCCCCGATACGACCGGCCCGCACCCCGGGCCCGCGCGGCTCCCGCGGGGGCCCGCGAGTGATCCGGATCACGGTCCCCGCGCACGTGGGAGCACACGGTACCGGTCCGGTATCGGCCTGTGGTCACGGGCCGATCAGCGACACGCGGCCGGTAGCCTTTGCGCGAACAGCGCACCGCCGGCCCTGCCACGGGCACGGTCGGGACTGACGGAGAGGGCTGGAACGTTATGGAAGAGCCGCGTCGCCTCGGCGGTCGGTACGAGCTGAGCCACGTGCTCGGCCGCGGTGGCATGGCCGAGGTCTACCTCGCCCACGACACCCGGCTCGGCCGTACCGTCGCCGTCAAGACACTGCGCGCCGACCTCGCCCGCGACCCGTCCTTCCAGGCACGGTTCCGGCGCGAGGCCCAGTCGGCCGCCTCGCTCAACCATCCCGCCATCGTCGCCGTGTACGACACCGGCGAGGACTACGTCGACAACATCTCCATCCCGTACATCGTGATGGAGTACGTCGACGGCTCCACCCTGCGCGAACTCCTGCACTCCGGGCGCAAGCTGCTGCCCGAGCGCACCCTGGAAATGACCATCGGCATCCTCCAGGCCCTGGAGTACTCGCACCGCGCCCAGATCGTCCACCGCGACATCAAGCCCGCGAACGTCATGCTGACGCGCACCGGGCAGGTCAAGGTGATGGACTTCGGCATCGCCCGCGCCATGGGCGACTCCGGCATGACCATGACGCAGACCGCCGCCGTCATCGGCACCGCCCAGTACCTCTCCCCGGAGCAGGCCAAGGGCGAGCAGGTCGACGCGCGCTCCGACCTCTACTCCGCGGGCTGCCTGCTGTACGAACTGCTCACGGTGCGGCCCCCGTTCATCGGCGACTCCCCGGTCGCCGTCGCGTACCAGCACGTGCGCGAGGAACCGCAGCCCCCGAGCAACTTCGACCCCGAGATCACGCCCGAGATGGACGCCATCGTCCTCAAGGCGCTGGTCAAGGACCCCGACTACCGCTACCAGTCCGCCGACGAGATGCGCGCCGACATCGAGGCGTGCCTCGACGGCCAGCCCGTCGCCGCGGCCGCCAACATGAGCGCGGGCTACGGCGCCTACGGCTACCCGGACCAGCACCACCACGGCTACGACCAGCCGACCACCGCGCTGCGCGCCGCCGACGCCGGCCAGACCTCGATGATGCCGCCGATGCCGCCCGGCGACGGCGGTTACGGGTACGGCGACCAGGGCCACGGCGGCTACGACCAGAACCCGCGCCGCCGCCAGAGCCAGAAGAAGAGCCGGGCCTCGACCATCCTGCTCGTGGCGGCCGGGGTCCTCGTCCTGGTCGGCGCGATCCTGATCGGGCGCTCCCTGTTCGACGGCAAGGCCGACAACCGGCCGACCGTGCCCAAGCTGGTCGGCGACAGCTTCGAGCGTGCGAGCAGCCGCGCGGCGAACGTCGGGCTGAAGATCGAGAAGGAAGCCGACGCGCCCTGCAACGAGCAGCCCAAGGGCAACGTCTGCTCGCAGAACCCCGCGCCCGACGTCAAGGTCGACAAGAACTCGGTCATCAAGGTGAAGGTGTCCACCGGCCCGGAGCAGGTGCAGGTCGTCGACGTCCTGCGGCTGCCGTTCGACCAGGCCGAGGCGACGCTCAAGGGCAAGGGCTTCCAGGTCGAGCGCAAGAACCAGGAGAACGACAGCACGCCGGGCACCGTGCTGGCCCAGGACCCGAAGGCCGGCGCCTCCGTCGAGAAGGGCGCGACCGTCACCCTGACCGTGGCCAAGGAGCCGTCGAAGTCGGTCGTGCCCGATCTGACCGGCAAGACCAGGGAGCAGGCGGTCAAGCTCCTGAACGACGCCAAGCTCAAGCTCGGCAGCACCACCGAGGCCGACTCGACCGCTCCGCCGAAGACGATCATCGGGCAGGCGCTGGACGCCGGTTCGTCCGTCGAGCCGGGGACCGCGGTCAACGTCACCATCGCCAAGGCCGCCCAGTCGACCACCGTGCCCTTCCTGGCCGGCCGGACGCTGGCCCAGGCGCGGCAGGAGCTGACGGCCCGCGGGCTGACCCTCGGCTCGGTTCTCTCCGGTCCCTCGGACGACACCGCGACGATCCTGAGCACCGACCCGGGCTTCGGTCAGCCGGTGGCCGCCGGTTCCGCGGTGAACGTCAACACGATGCCGGGACAGCAGGGCGGCAACAACCAGGGCACCGGGCTCCTCGGCGGGATCGGCAACCACCGCTGATCCGCGGCGACTCCGGGCGCGCACACGCCCCGTACACGGCATGACACAGGAAGCTCTGGCCCTAGGGCCAGAGCTTCCCGTGCGTGCGGGAGAGGGCCGCCCAGGGGCCGTCCCGGGCCACCCGCCACGGGGGCCGCGGTCGGTGGGGTCAGCGGAGCTCGGGCGGCGGGGTGCGCTTCGCGTCCACCGCGTCCGTACGGACCAGCTCGCCCCACACCACGTACCGGAACTTCGATGTGTAGACCGGCGTGCAGGTCGTGAGCGTGATGTAGCGGCCGGGCGCGGTCTTCCCCGACTCCTTGGGGACCGGGTTGATCACGTCGGTGTTGTACTTCGACGTCTGGCGCAGCTCGGCGAAGACCTTGTAGACGTACCAGCTGTCGCGGGTCTCGAAGACGACGGCGTCGCCCGTCTTGACCTTGTCGATGTTGTGGAACTTGGCCCCGTGCCCGTCGCGGTGCGCGGCCAGCGCGAAGTTGCCCCGCGCGTCCCACGGCAGCGCGGACTTCACCGGATCCGTGTAGTACCCGGCCACGCCGTCGTTGATGACCTCGGCCGACGTGCCGCGCTTGACCAGCACCTCGCCGTTCCTCATCGCCGGCACGTGCAGGAAGCCGATGCCGTCGCGGGTGTCGAGGGCGCCGGCCTGCGGGGTCGCCGAGGGCGGGTCCGCCTGCCACTGGCGGCGGACCGTGTCACCGCGCCGCGCGGCGTCCCGGTCGGCCAGGACGTTCGTCCACCACAGCGAGTACGCCACGAACAGGGCGAGCACCAGGCCCAGGGTGATCAGCAGTTCGCCCAGCAGGCTGAGGAAGCCGGCGAGCCGGCTCGGGCGGCCGGCCCCGGCGCGGGGATCGGCGCGGTGGGCACGTGACACTGCGGGTTCGTCCTCTGCGGTCGTGCGGGCGGTTCGGGAGCCGGGAGCCGGCGGACGGCGGGATCTGCGGACGGCGGCCGCTACCGCTGCGCGAGCGCGGCGGGAGCGCCCTTGGCGCGGGGGCGTTCGTCCACCATCTTCCCCCAGACGATCAACCGGTACGTGCTGGTGAATTCGGGGGTGCAGGTCGTCAGCGTGATGTACCGCCCGGGAGCCGTGAAGCCCGATCCCTCGGGCACCGGCTTGATCACGGAGACGTTCGTCGGCGGTGTCTGCGCCAGCGCCGAGGTCACCTCGTACGTGTAGTACGCGTCCCGGGTCTCCACCACGACCTTGTCCCCGGCTTCTAGGCGGTTGATGTAACGGAAGGGCTCGCCATGGGTGTTGCGGTGGCCCGCCAGTGCGAAGTTGCCCTGCTTGTCGGACGGCATCCCCGACTGCGGCGACCCCTCGCCGCCGTAGTGCCCGACCATGCCCCGGTCCAGCACCTTCGGCTTGCTGATCCCCTCGGCCACCGGGACCTTCAGGTCCAGCTTGGGGACGTACAGGATCGCGAAGCCCTGGCCGGGGGAGAAGGCCGGGGCCGGCGGCGCCGCCCCGTCGGTGTCCCAGTCACTGCGCAGGGAGCCCGCGGCGCCGTTCGCCTGCCGTTCGGCCAGGACGTTGGTGTACCAGAGCTGGTAGGTGACGAAGAGCAGCATCACCAGGCCGAGCGTGATGAACAGTTCCCCGGCGAGCCTGCTCGCGACCACCGCCGGTCCGCCGCCGGGCCGCCGCCGGGCCCGTCGGCGCGTACCGCTGCGGCCCGTCGCGACGCCGTCCGGGGCGCCACCGCCCGGGCCGCCCGCCGTCTTGCGGCGTCTGCCGCCGCGCCGGGAGGCGCGTTTGGCGGCTTCCTGAGCGGCCCTGCGCCGCGCGGCCCTGCCCCCGGGGGGCGCGGACGGCGCGAGGGAGGTCACGCGACGGCCTTGCCCACCACCGGGGCCAGCCCCACCGAGCGGGCCACGGCGCCCGCGTCACCGCAGCGCACCAGCCAGTTGGCGAGCATCTTGTGGCCCCACTCGGTCAGCACCGACTCGGGGTGGAACTGCACGCCCTCGACGTCGTGCTCGCGGTGGCGCAGCCCCATGATGATCCCGTCCTCGGTCCGCGCCGTGACCTCCAGCTCGGCCGGGAGCGTCAGCGGCTCGGCGGCGAGGGAGTGGTAGCGGGTCGCGGTGAAGGGCGACGGCAGTCCTGCGAAGACGCCCTGACCCTCGTGGACGACCGGGGAGGTCTTGCCGTGCAGCAGCTCGGGGGCGCGGCCGACGACCCCGCCGTACGCCACCGCCATCGACTGCATGCCGAGGCACACGCCGAAGACCGGTACGCCGGTGCCCGCGCAGTGGCGGACCATCTCGACGCAGACCCCGGCCTCCTCGGGCGTGCCGGGTCCCGGGGAGAGCAGGACGCCGTCGAAGCCGTCCTGGGCGTGGCCGAGGGCGACCTCGTCGTTGCGCACGACCTCGCACTCGGCGCCGAGCTGGTAGAGGTACTGGACCAGGTTGAAGACAAAGCTGTCGTAGTTGTCCACGACCAGAATGCGCGCGTTCACCCGGTGGCTCCCGATCCCTCGTCGACGGTCACATCGTTGAACGGAAGGAGCGGCTCGGCCCACGGGAAGACGTACTGGAAGAGCACGAACACCACCGCCAGGATCAGCACGAGGGAGATCAGCGCGCGTACCCACGCGTTGCCCGGCAGATTGCGCCAGATCCAGCCGTACATGCCGTCCGCGTCCCTTTCCCTCCGCGTACCGCGGGGGCGGTACCGCACCAGCCTAAAGCCACGGGGCGTGCCCGGTGGGTCAGCCGGGCAATCCCTGCGGCGGGCCCTGCGCGGCCGTCCTGGTCGCGGTGAGTTCCGCCCAGACGATCAGCCGGTGGCTGTGGCCCCATTCCGGATCACAGGTGGTCAGGGTGAGGTACCGGCCGGGCGAGGTGAAAGGGGACTTGCGGGGTACGGGATCGACCACCGCGACGTCGGTGGGCAGGGTCCGCAGCGGCTCGTTCCGGATGGTGTAGGTGTACCAGGCGGACGCGTCCTTGACTATCACCAGGTCGCCGGGGCGCAGGGCGGGGAAATCCTTGAAGGGGTCGCCGTACGTGCGCCGGTGCCCGGCGACCGAGAAGTTGCCCCCGGCGCCCGGGAGCGCGGTGTCCGCGTAGTGGCCGAGGCCCTTCTTCAGGACGTCGGTCCCGGTCCCCTCCAGCACCGGTTTGCGCCAGTCCGCTCCGAAGCGCGGGACGTACATCTCGGCGAAGGCCCGGCCCGCCTCGGGGGCCGGAGCGGGGGCCGGGGTCGGCGGGGCGGCAGGGGGCGTGGCGCTGGCGCCGGGCCCGGCCGCCGCCGCGGGGGCCGCCGCCGACCAGCGGTCGTGCAGCCGGGCGCTCTCGCCGTCCATGGCCCGGTCGGCCTTGACCCCGGTCCACAGCAGGACGTAGCCGACGAAGAGCACGATCACCGTGCCGGCGGTCAGGCACACCTCGCTGAACGTCCGCACCAGCAGCCGCAGTACGGCCTGGGCGGACGGCCGTCGTCCCGGCTCAGGACGCGGACGCGGACTCCACGGGCTTCGCATAGTGGAGGTCCACTGTGCCGGAGTAGCCCGGAAGTGTCAGCGCCTTCTGCTCCTCGACTTTCCAGCCCAGCCCGTAGGCGTTGACGTACAGCTGGTAGTTCTGGATGGCCGGAGAGGCGGCGAGCGCCTTGCGCAACGCGCCCGGGTCGCCGATCGCCGTGACCTTGTAGGGCGGCGAGTACACCCGGCCCTGCAGGATCAGGGTGTTGCCCACGCAGCGCACCGCACTGGTGGAGATCAGGCGCTGGTCCATGACCTCGATGCCGCGGGCGCCGCCCTGCCACAGGGCGTTGACCACGGCCTGGAGGTCCTGCTGGTGGATCACCAGGTCGTTGGGCTGCGGCTCGGGGACGTTGGGGATGCGGGCGGTGGCGTTCGGCGGGGCGTCGTTGAGGGTCACCGACACGGCCCTGCCGGAGAGCTCCTCGGTGCCGGCGGCGGCGCGCAGGGCCGCCAGTTTGGCGTCCTCCGCCTTGGTGCTGCCGTCGTCGCGGTCGGCCAGCGCATCGACCTCGCGGCGCACCTCGGCCGTGGAGGCGTCGAGTTCGGCGTTGTTCTGGCTGCGTTCGTGGATGAGGTCCGAGAGCTTCAGGAGCGAGCCGTCCGTGCGGATGTTCGTACCCTTGGACGTGTTGAAGCTGGTGACGAAGATCAGCCCGGCCAGGGCGAACACGGCGGCCGTCAGCAGCCGCACCGGTGCGACCCGGCGACGGGGACCCGCGGAGGAGTCGTCGGAATTGCTCAACGTACCCTTCTCCTTCAACGCCACGGACCCACTACGCTAACGGACGCCCGGGGGAGGCAAGGTCCCCAGCGCATCGACAGGAGAGACCCTCGTGCCGAAGTCACGTATCCGCAAGAAGGACGATTACACCCCGCCGCCGGCGAAGCAGGCGCAGACGATCAGGCTGACCAACCGCAGCTGGGTAGCCCCGGTGATGCTGGCGTTCTTCCTGATCGGTCTCGCCTGGATCGTCGTCTTTTATGTGACCGACACCCAGCTGCCGATCGAATCCCTCGGCAATTGGAACATCGTGGTCGGTTTCGGCTTCATCGCGGCAGGCTTCGGCGTCTCGACGCAGTGGAAGTGACCGCACGGTGACGCGGCCGCTTCCAGGCGGTAGCACAGCAGTAACCAGGGCCTGAAGCAAGCTCTCCCCATGAGTTATCCACAGCGTCATCCACACCTGAGGAAAAAGGCAGAAGATCTGTGGATAACTCTGTGGAGAGTTGACGCCGGTGTGACTTTTCCGGGGTGGCGGACGGGTGGTCGAGGGCCCGTAAAAGGGCCTCAGACCAGCTCTGATGTCCGCAGGAGCACGACGGCGACCGCCAGCAGGAGCACGGCCGCGCAGGTCCCCCACTGGACCAGCGCCCGCCGCTTCCCGGTCGAGGCCGCGGGCGCCAGCATGCCCAGACCGACCAGCGCGCCGGTCACCAGCCCGCCGATGTGGGCTTGCCAGGAGATCTCCCCGGTCCCTCCGATCGGGACGAAGGTCAGCAGCAGCATCAGCAGGACCATCACGGCGATCGGGCGCATGCTGTACCGCATCCGCCGCATCAGCACGACGGTGGCGCCCAGCAGCCCGAAGATCGCCCCGGACGCGCCCAGGGTCGGCATGTTCGGCGGGGTCAGCAGGTAGACCAGCGCGCTGCCGCCCAGCCCGGACAGCAGGTACACGGCGAGGTAGCGGGCCCGGCCGAGGGCCGCCTCCAGCGGGGCCCCGAGGAACCACAGGGCCGTCATGTTGCCGATGATGTGCCACCACTGCTCGTGCAGGAAGACCGAGGTCAGCAGCCGGTGGTACTGGCCGGTGGACACGCCTTCCAGCGGGCCGCCCAGATAGTCGACGTACCGGCCGATCAGCTCCAGCGGGGCCAGCACCGCGGGGGCGACGAGGGCCGCGAGGAACACCGCGACGTTGATCCCCACCAGGATCCGGGTCACCAGCGCGGTGTCCGCGGCCACGGCGCCGCCCGCGAGGGTGCGCGGGGTGTTCGCCGACGCGGAGTGGCCCGTACCGGAGCCGCCGCGGACGCATTCGGGGCACTGGAACCCCACCGAGGCGCTGATCATGCAGTCGGTGCAGATCGGGCGCTCGCATCGGGCGCACCTGATCCCGGTCTCCTGGCCGGGGTGCCGGTAGCAGCCCGGGACCCGTCCGGTGCCGGTGCGGTCGCTGTCCATCGGTTCCCTCCGTCGAACGCGGTCCCGTGCGTCGGGTGCGGGTCAGCGCTCCTCGATCACCACGGCCTTGATGATCACGTCCTCCACGGGACGGTCGGTGCGCGGGTTGGTCGCCCCGGAGGCGATGGCGCTGACGACGGCCTGGCTGGCCTTGTCGGTGATCTCGCCGAAGATCGTGTGCTTGCGGGTCAGCCAGGCGGTGGGCGCGACGGTGATGAAGAACTGGGAGCCGTTCGTGCCCGGCCCGGAGTTGGCCATGGCCAGCAGGAACGGCTTGGTGAAGGCCAGGTCGGGGTGGAACTCGTCGGCGAACTGGTACCCGGGACCCCCGGTGCCGTTCCCCAGCGGGTCACCGCCCTGGATCATGAAACCGCTGATCACCCGGTGGAAGACGGTGCCGTCGTAGAACGGTTCGGTGGTCTTCTGGCCGTCGGAGGGGCGGGTCCACTCGCGCTCGCCCTTGGCCAGTTCCACGAAGTTCCGGACGGTTTTCGGGGCATGGTTCGCCAGCAGCTCGATCTCGATGTCGCCCTGGTTCGTCTTGAGGGTGGCGAAAAGCTTCGCGGCCACGAATCTGCCTTCCATCGTCATCACTACTGGTCGGCCGAATCTTCCCACGGAGTGCCGCACGAGGAGGAAATAGGCCACTCGGATGCCCTGTCGCCATGCCGCGGTGCGGCATCACAGGCATGATCCGGGAAAGGGTGGAAAGGTGAACCGTGTCCGCCGAACCGTGTCCGCCACCAAGGAGGAGGATCCCGTGACCCGCAAGGACAGCGTGCACGCCGCGGCCGAGAGCGCGAGGGACAGCATGCGGCACGCAGCCGAGGTGGTGGCGCCGTACGCGGGAACCGCCAAGGACGCCGCCGCCCACTACGCCCACGAGGCGAACGTACGCCTGTCACCGAAGGTTGCGTACGCCGCCGGTGAAGCGGCCCGCCAGGCCCGCACGGCCTATGACAGCCATCTGCATCCCCGCGTGCTGTCGGCGCGCGCCCACGTGCCGCCGAACGTCGACCGGGCGGCGACCCGCGCCGTGGTCCAGACCCGCAAGGCCGCGCGGCAGGCGGCCGATTACACGGCGCCGAAGCTGGAGAGCGCGCTCGCGGCGGCGCAGCCGGTGGCCGAGGAGGCCGCTTCGCGGTCGACCGCCGCACTGGCCGCGCTGCGCGGGCAGGTGTCGGCCCAGGACGTGCAGAAGCTGGTCCGGCGCAACGAGCGCCGGGCGCGGCGCGGCCGCCTGTTCAAGGGCGTCGCGCTGGTCGGCCTGCTCGCCGGCGGGGCCTACGCCGCGTGGAAGTGGTGGGACCAGCAGTCGAACCCGGACTGGCTGGTGGAGCCGCCCGCCGCGACCGAGGTATCGGCGCGCGACGGCGAGGCGGCGGCGACCTTCGAGGAGGAGCTGGCGGCGAAGGAGCAGTCGGCGGCCGACGAGGAGCAGCAGCAGCAGCCGTAAGGGCGCGTGCGAGAACGGCGACGGGGCCCGGATCCGTGGGTGGATCCGGGCCCCGTCGTCATGTCACGCCGTCCGCGCTCAGTTGGGCAGGGTGAGCAGCATGCCCGGGCGGATCAGGTCGGGGTTGGAACCGACGACGCCCTTGTTCATGGCGTACAGCTCGCGCCAGCGGGCCTCGTTGCCCAGCTCGCGGCGGGCGATGGCGGAGAGGGAGTCCCCGGTCCGGACCGTGTAGGTGCGCTTCTTGGCCACGGGCCCGGGCTTGGCCGCCGCCGCGGCGGGCTGGTGGGGCGCGGCCGGCGCGGGCTTGGGTGCGGCCGCAGCGGGCTTCGGTGCGGCCGGCGCCGGTTTCGGTGTGGCCGTGCCCGGCTGCGGTGCGGGCGGCGCGGTCTTGGGCGGGGTGGCCGTCGGGGCGGCGGTGCGGGCCCGGTCCGCCATCCGGTCCGCGGCCTCCCTGGTCGCCGCGGCCGACGCGTCGCCGTACGTGGCGGTGCCCGCCGGGGCGCTCGACGCGGCTGCCCGGGCGGCGGCCTGCTGTTCGACCTGCTCCTTCACCTTCTCCGCGGCGTCGTGCGCCCTCTGCTTGTCGGACTTGAGGAAGTCGAAGATTCCCATGGTGTGAACGCCTCCGGCGTGGTGGGCCCCCCTGGCTCGATGCCCTCCCCACTCTCGGCCACGGCAGGCCGCCCGGCCGCGTGACTGGCCCGTCCGGGGGACGCCGGGAGCAGACACGAGAGCCCGCTCCCGGTGGCCGTCGCCCCGCTCCGACCCCGCCGCCGCCCGTGGGCCGCTCCCACAGCCGATGTTTCACGTGAAACGGCCGGTGTTTCACGTGAAACACCGGGCCGCTCGCACGGGTCCCGAAATCCCGTAGGCCCACAACCGGCCGCCCGCGCACAGCACGAAGCCCCCTTGACCGCGTTTACGCAGGTCAAGGGGGCTTCGTAAGGGTGGAGCCTAGGAGATTCGAACTCCTGACATCTGCCTTGCAAAGGCAGCGCTCTACCAACTGAGCTAAGGCCCCGGGAACGGACGTGGCTGTCCCCTCGAAAGGAGCAGCCGTTCCGCAGACCAGAGTACCGGGTGTACCCCCGTATCCCGCAAAATGATAGGGACTCCCGCCCCGCGACCACTCTCCGTAAGATGCACGCGAGGTTCGCACCAGCGAAGGGGAGTAGTAAGAGTGGACGCAGTACAGCAAGAGGCAACCGCCAGAGCCCGGGAACTTCAGCGCAGTTGGTACGGGGAGCCCCTCGGAGCGCTCTTCCGTCGGCTCATAGATGACCTCGGCTTGAACCAGGCCCGCCTCGCTGCCGTCCTCGGTCTGTCGGCGCCCATGCTGTCCCAGCTGATGAGCGGTCAGCGCGCCAAGATCGGGAACCCGGCCGTGGTGCAGCGCGTCCAGGCCCTCCAGGATCTCGCGGGCCAGGTGGCCGACGGCAGCGTCAGCGCGGCGGAGGCCACCGATCGGATGGACGAGATCAAAAAGACCCAGGGAGGCTCGGTCCTCAGCAACAGCGGTCAGACCGCGACCGGTTCGGGAGCCCCGACGGTCAAGCGGGTCGTCCGCGAGATCCAGTCGCTGCTGCGGTCGGTCTCCGCGGCCGGCGACATCATCGACGCGGCGGACACCCTCGCTCCCAGCCACCCGGAACTGGCAGAGTTCCTCCGGGTGTACGGAGCCGGACGCACGGCCGACGCCGTCGCCCACTACGAGGCGCACCAGAACTGAGACGCGCCGACGAGGAACCGACGGGCTGACGGATGACGGGGGGACGGGCGCAGCGATGGGTGAGGTCTTCGCCGGTCGGTACGAGCTGATCGACCCGATCGGCCGGGGAGCGGTCGGCGCCGTGTGGCGCGCCTGGGACCACAGGCGCCGCCGTTACGTCGCCGCCAAGGTCCTCCAGCAGAGCGACGCCCACACCCTGCTCCGCTTCGTGCGCGAGCAGGCCCTTCGCATCGACCATCCGCACGTACTGGCCCCGACGAGCTGGGCGGCCGACGACGACAAGGTCCTGTTCACCATGGACCTGGTCAGCGGCGGTTCCCTCGGCCACGTCATGGGCGACTACGGGCCCCTGCCGCCCCGCTTCACGTGCACCCTGCTCGACCAGCTCCTGTCGGGTCTGGCGGCGGTGCACGCCGAAGGTGTCGTCCACCGCGACATCAAACCGGCCAACATCCTGATGGAGGCCACCGGAACCGGACGGCCGCACCTGCGGCTGTCCGACTTCGGGATCTCCCTGCGCAAGGGCGAGCCCCGCCTGACGGCGACGGACCACGTGGTCGGCACCCCCGGCTACTTCGCGCCCGAGCAGCTCCTCGGCGCCGAACCCGATTTCTCCGCCGACCTGTTCGCCGTCGGACTGGTCGCCCTCTACCTGCTCCTGGGCCGCAAGCCCGACGCGCAGGCCCTGGTCGAACACTTCCTCGCCCACGGCACCCCGCACGCCCCGGAAGGGGTCCCCGCGGCCCTGTGGGACGTCATCGCCACTCTTCTGCAGCCGGACCCCGGAAACCGTTTCCGCACGGCCACAGGCGCTCGCAAGGCCCTTGCCGGGGCAGTGGAGTTGCTGCCCGCCCCCGCGCCCGACGAGGATCCGGTCGAGGTGTTCGACCAACTCGGCCCGCTCCCCGCCGGTTACGGCCCCCTCGGTCCGCACGACACGCCCCCGCCCCCGCCCCCGCCCGCCCCTTCGGCGACCGGCAGCTTCCACCTGCCCCCACCCCCGCACCCGCACGCGGACCCACCGGCCACCCCGCCCACGAACCCGACGGCCGCCCCGCACGCCCACCTCCCCGCGGCGCCCGCCCCCCGCGTCGGCCCGCTCCCCGCGCCCGGTCCGAAGGCCACCGCCACCCTGCTGCTGGCCGCCCTGGCGTGCTTCGCCGTGGGTCTCTGGGCCCTGACCCGGATCTAGGGCGCGCAATACGCCTAGGGCGTACGGGCGCCCCGCCGCGCCAGCAGCATCCATCCGCCCAGCACCGCCAGGAGCAGCGCCCCCGCCCCGAATCCGCCGGCGGCCACCGCCCGCATCGCCGAGCGGTTCCCGGCCGCGGCCCGCGCCTCCGGTGCCGTCAGCCCCTCGCGCGCCGCGCTCCGGTCATCGGCCCGGACCCCGAAGCCGCCCGCCGCCGGGTCCTGCGCGTACGGCGGCGCGGCCGCGGGGCCGCCCTGGACGGTCAGCCGCAGGGTCAGCGGCACGGGGGAGGCGTCCTCGGTGAACTCGCCGACCTTCCCGCTCATCGTCACGGCCAGGTAGTACCAGCCGGCCACCCGGACCGACCGCACCGACCGGTCGTCGGACAGCCGGTTCGCGTAGGCCACCGGCGGCGTCAACGCCAGTGCCGTGGCCGCCTGTCTGCCGTCGTACGGGGTGTCCTTGGCGCCGATCAGGCTCCGGTAGGGGCTGTAGAGGGAGACGCTCAGCCCGGCGTAGGCCGCCCCGTACTCCTTCGTCATCCGCGCGCCCGCCAGCTCCGCGCCGACCGCGAGCTGCCGGCCCCAGTCCAGGGGCACCCGGTACCAACGGGTCTGTCCCGGCCGCAGGTCGTCGCGCCAGACCCCCGCGCCGAGCGCCCGGGCGTCGTTGAAGCCGGTGCCGCCCGCCCGGGGCACCGGTTCGGTGCCGGGGACCGCGGGCGGGACCGACGGCCAGACCGAGGGCGCGGCCGTCGGCGCCGCGCCGGGGGCCAGGCCCGGTTCGCGCATGACCCGGAGTTCCACGGGCCACGGCGTCCGGTCGGCGTCCTTGGCTGCGGTCCGGGTCAGTTTCACGAAGTACACCCCGGCCGCCTGGCAGTCGGCGTCCTCGGCCTGCGTCCGGGAGCCCACCGCTGCGAGGGGCACGGGGTCGTCGCCGAAGGCGGCCCGGCCGGGGTTGCCGGGGCAGGCCTTCCCGGCGTTCGTCATGAGCGTGACCTCCACGCCGTCCGCGTACCCGACCTTCGCGCCGGCCGGGGGCCGCACGACGGCCGAGACGTACACGCTGGAGCCCGCGTCCAGCACCACCCGGTAGTAGCGCTCGCCGGGGGCCGCGGTGTCCTCGTACGTCGCCCCGGCGACCAGCGCCGGAGCGTCCGCCGTGGTCGCCGCGCCGGTGACCGCCTTCGCTCCGTCGGCGGGCCGGTACGCGGCCACCGCTCCCGGGCCGGCCGCCGCGCCGGCGGCGCCCACCGTTCCCACCAGGGCGGTTCCCGCCAGCAGCACAGCCGAGAACACCCGCACCATCACGCCCACCCACCCCGAGTTTGCCAGCGCAATCAACGATTTTGCATACCGCAACAGCCGGGGCCGGGGCAGCGCCGGACCGGCTCCGGAACAGCACGAAGCCCCGACCGCAGCGGCAGTCGGGGCTTCATGAGATCAATCTTCGGTCTCTCACACACCGGAACCAGAAGGCACGGAGTCAGTTGCCTCCGTCCACAGGTCCTGCTCGGCGCGGTCCGCCTGGATCTGGCGGTACACGAGGAGCCCGCCGATGGCGGCCAGTGCGACCAGGAGAAGCTTCTTCACCGCGCGACCTCGTCCTTCGTTGACGTTGGGGACTACTGGCGCCCGACTATACACACCGACCGATACCGATCGGTTACCTGGGAAGGCCCCCCGGCAGCCCAACGGCCGGACCCCGTCCGGGAGAAGACGGGAAACGAGAACGGTCCGGCGGAGAATCTCCGCCGGACCGAATCCGTACTGTGGGGCTAACAGGATTTGAACCTGTGGCCTCATCCTTATCAGGGATGCGCTCTAACCAACTGAGCTATAGCCCCTCCGCGCTGTGCGCTGACTTGATGAAGATTAGCGCACAGACCGGGTCAGTCCAAAATCCGCTGCGGGACGGCGTCCGCGCAGGTCATTCGCGGCTCATTCGTCCTCGGCGAGGGTCAGCTCGATGCCGCCCACGAAGCCCGCGGACAGGTTGTAGATGAAGGCCCCCAGCGTCGCCAGCGCCGTCGCGAGCACCACGTCGATGACCGCGATCACCGACGTGAAGATCAGGACCCGCGGCAGCGACAGGAACGACTGGAGGTCGAACCCGTTGCTCTCGTTGGACCCGGTGGCCTCGCTGATGGTGCCGCCGACCGTCGAGAAGACGCCCATGGCGTCCATGACCATCCACAGCACCACCGACGCCACGATCGTGCAGATGCCCAGCGCGATCGACAGCAGGAAGCTGACCTTCATCACCGACCACGGGTCGGCCTTGGCCACCCGCAGACGCGCCTTGCGCGTCCTGGGCGCAGTGCGCACGCCCGTCTGCGGCGGCCGCTGCGCCGCGCCGCGGGGAGCCCCCGGGCCCGAAGGCGCCGGGGGGACCTGCGACGGCTGGTGCTGCTGTGCGGGGCGGTTCTGCCCGCCCGCTGCGCCGGCCTGGGACTTCGGTCCTCGGGTGTCCGTCACGGTTCCCCCCTGGGAGTCCGCGGCGGGGCCACGGGCACCGTTCGCTCCGCTCTCGGCCGGTCCGGCGCCCGTGGCTCCACTCACGCTTACTCCTCGTGCTCCCCAGCCGAAGGCTGCGTGCCCTCGGCGGCCTCGGCGGCCTGTCCCTCGGCTTCCTCGGTCTCGTCGACCTCGTCAGCCTCCTGGCCCGCCTCGGCGTTACGAGCGATACCGACCACGGCATCGCGCTTGCCCAGGTTGATCAGCTGGACGCCCATGGTGTCACGGCCGGTCTCCCTGACTTCGTTGACGCGCGTACGGATCACACCACCGCTGAGGGTGATGGCGAGGATCTCGTCCGTGACGTCGACCACGAGCGCTCCGACGAGCGAACCGCGGTCTTCCACGATCTTGGCAGCCTTGATGCCCAGACCGCCACGTCCCTGGACACGGTATTCGTCCACGGGCGTCCGCTTGGCGTAGCCGCCGTCGGTCGCGGTGAAGACGAACGTACCGGGCCGGACCACGCTCATGGAGAGCAGTTCGTCGCCTTCACGGAAACTCATGCCCTTCACGCCCGAGGTCGCGCGGCCCATCGGGCGCAGCGCGTCGTCGGTCGCGGTGAAGCGGATCGACTGCGCCTTCTTGCTGATCAGCAGCAGATCGTCCTCGGCGGAGACCAGCTCGGCGCCGATCAGCTCGTCGTCGTTGCCGTCGCCCGTCTCCCGGAGGTTGATGGCGATGACACCACCCGAACGGGGGGAGTCGTAGTCCTTGAGCGCCGTCTTCTTCACCAGGCCGCCCTTGGTGGCCAGGATCAGGTACGGGGCGGCCTCGTAGTCGCGGATCGCGAGGATCTGCGCGATCTGCTCGTCCGGCTGGAAGGCCAGCAGGTTCGCCACGTGCTGGCCGCGGGCGTCGCGGCCGGCGTCCGGGAGCTCGTAGGCCTTCGCGCGGTAGACCCGGCCCTTGTTCGTGAAGAACAGCAGCCAGTGGTGCGTGGTGGAGACGAAGAAGTGGTCGACCAGGTCGTCCTGCTTCAGCTTCGTGCCGCGCACGCCCTTGCCGCCGCGCTTCTGCGAGCGGTAGTCCTCGGTCTTGGTGCGCTTGACGTAGCCGCCGTGCGTGATCGTGACGACGATGTCCTCTTCGGCGATCAGGTCCTCCATGGACATGTCGCCGTCGAAGGGCACCAGCTTGGAGCGCCGGTCGTCGCCGAACTTCTCGACGATCGCCGCCAGTTCCTCGCTGACGATCGAGCGCTGGCGCTGCTCCGAGGCCAGGATCGCGTTGTACTCGTTGATCTTGGCCTGGAGCTCGTCGTGCTCGGCGACGATCTTCTGCCGCTCCAGGGCCGCCAGGCGGCGGAGCTGCATCTCCAGGATCGCGTTCGCCTGGATCTCGTCGATCGACAGCAGGCCCATCAGGCCCTCGCGCGCGATCTCGACGGTGTTGCTGCGCCGGATCAGCGCGATGACCTCGTCGATCGCGTCCAGTGCCTTGAGCAGGCCGCGCAGGATGTGGGCGCGCTCCTCCGCCTTGCGCAGGCGGAAGCGCGTGCGCCGGACGATGACCTCGACCTGGTGCGTGACCCAGTGCCGGATGAACGCGTCGATCGACAGCGTGCGCGGCACCCCGTCGACCAGCGCCAGCATGTTCGCGCCGAAGTTCGTCTGGAGGTCGGTGTGCTTGTAGAGGTTGTTCAGCACGACCTTGGCCACGGCGTCGCGCTTGAGCACGATCACCAGGCGCTGGCCGGTGCGGGACGAGGTCTCGTCGCGGACGTCGGCGATGCCGCCGACCTTGCCGTCCTTGACCAGGTCGGCGATCTTCTGCGCGAGGTTGTCCGGGTTGGTCTGGTACGGGAGCTCCGTGACCACCAGGCACTGGCGGTTCTGGATCTCCTCGACCTCGACCACGGCGCGCATCGTGATGGAGCCGCGACCGGTGCGGTACGCCTCCTCGATGCCCTTGCGGCCCACGACCAGCGCGCCGGAGGGGAAGTCCGGGCCCTTGATCCGCTCAAGGAGCGCGTCCTGGAGCTCCTCGTGGGTGGCGTCGGGGTGCTCCAGCGCCCACTGCGCGCCGGCCGCGACCTCGCGGAGGTTGTGCGGCGGGATGTTGGTCGCCATGCCGACCGCGATGCCCGCGGAGCCGTTGACCAGGAGGTTCGGGAAGCGCGCCGGCAGGACCGTCGGCTCCTGGTTGCGGCCGTCGTAGTTGTCCTGGAAGTCGACGGTCTCCTCGTCGATGTCCCGGAGCATCTCCATGGCCAGCGGCATGAGCTTGCACTCGGTGTAGCGCATCGCGGCGGCCGGGTCGTTGCCCGGGGAACCGAAGTTGCCGTTGCTGTCCACGAGCGGCATGCGCATCGACCACGGCTGGGCCAGGCGGACCAGGGCGTCGTAGATCGAGCTGTCACCGTGCGGGTGGTAGGTGCCCATGACGTCACCGACGACGCGGGCGCACTTGTAGAAGCCCTTCTCGGGCCGGTAGCCGCCGTCGTACATCGCGTACAGCACGCGCCGGTGGACCGGCTTGAGGCCGTCCCGGACGTCGGGCAGGGCGCGCGAGACGATGACGGACATCGCGTAGTCGAGATAGGAGCGCTGCATCTCGGTCTCGAGCCCGACGGGCTCGATGCGCATGACGGGCTGCTCCTCCGCGGGGTTCGCCGCGGTGGGGGTGGTTTCGTCGGCCATTGCTGGTCAAAGATCCTTTCAGGCGGTCAGCTGAGCCGACTCAGATGTCGAGGAACCGGACGTCCTTGGCGTTGCGCTGGATGAAGGAGCGCCGGGCTTCGACGTCCTCGCCCATCAGCACCGAGAACAGGTCGTCGGCCTGCGCCGCGTCGTCCAGGGTGACCTGGCCGAGGACGCGGTGGTCCACGTCCATCGTGGTGATGCGCAGCTCCTCGGCGTTCATCTCGCCGAGACCCTTGAAGCGCTGGATCGAGTCTTCCTTGATCCGCTTGCCCTGGCTCTTGCCGAGTTCGACCAGGGCGTCGCGCTCGCGGTCCGAGTAGGCGTACTCGAAGTCGTCGCGACCCCACTTGATCTTGTACAGCGGCGGCCGGGAGAGGTACACGTGCCCCGCCTCGACCAGCGGCCGCATGAAGCGGAACAGGAAGGTCAGCAGCAGGGTGTTGATGTGCTGGCCGTCGACGTCGGCGTCCGCCATCAGAATGATCTTGTGATAGCGGAGCTTCTCGATGTCGAAGTCCTCGTGCACACCCGTACCGAAGGCGCTGATCAGCGCCTGGACCTCGGTGTTCTGGAGGATCTTGTCGATCCGCGCCTTCTCGACGTTCAGGATCTTGCCGCGGATCGGCAGGATGGCCTGGTACATCGGGTTGCGGCCCGACTTCGCGCTGCCACCGGCCGAGTCGCCCTCGACGATGAAGATCTCGCACTTCGCCGGGTCGTTGGACTGGCAGTCCGACAGCTTGCCCGGCAGCGAGGCCGACTCCAGCAGGCCCTTGCGGCGGGTCAGGTCGCGCGCCTTGCGCGCCGCGACGCGCGCCGTGGCGGCCTGGATCGCCTTGCGGATGATGTCCGCGGCCTCGTTCGGGTTCCGGTCGAACCAGTCGTTCAGGTGCTCGTGGACGACCTTCTGCACGAAGGTCTTGGCCTCCGTGTTGCCCAGCTTCGTCTTCGTCTGGCCCTCGAACTGCGGCTCGCCCAGCTTCACCGAGATGATCGCCGTCAGACCCTCGCGGATGTCCTCGCCCGCGAGGTTGTCGTCCTTCTCGCGCAGGAACTTCTTCTCGCGCGCGTAGCGGTTGACGAGACCCGTCATCGCCGCGCGGAAGCCCTCCTCGTGCGTGCCGCCCTCGTGCGTGTGGATCGTGTTCGCGAAGGAGTAGACCCCCTCCGTGTACTGCGAGTTCCACTGCATCGCGATCTCGACCGAGAGCATGCGCTCCTTGTCCTCGGCCTCGACGTCGATGACGGTCGGGTGGATCAGCTCGCCCTTGCGCGAGTTGAGGTACTTCACGAAGTCGACGATGCCGCCCTCGTAGTGGTACTTCACCGTGCGCGCCTGGGGCTCGGCCGCGTCCGCGTCCGGGTCGTCCGCGCCCGCCGTCGCCTTCGCCGACTCGCGCTCGTCCGTCAGCGAGAGCGTCAGGCCCTTGTTGAGAAAGGCCATCTCCTGGAAGCGGCGCGAGAGCGTCTCGAAGGAGTACTCGGTGGTCTCGAAGATGTCGCCGTCGGCCCAGAAGGTCACCGAGGTGCCCGTCTCGGACGTTTCCTCGTTCTTGGCGAGGGCGGCGGTCGGGACACCGAGCTTGTAGTCCTGGGTCCAGCGGTAGCCGTCGGTCTTGACCTCGACGGCGACCCTGGTCGACAGGGCGTTCACGACGGACACACCGACACCGTGCAGACCGCCGGAGACGGCGTAGCCGCCGCCTCCGAACTTGCCGCCCGCGTGCAGGACCGTCAGCACGACCTCGACGGCCGGCTTCCCCTCGGACGGCACGATGCCGACCGGGATACCGCGACCGTTGTCGACCACGCGCACGCCGCCGTCGGCGAGGATCGTCACGTCGATGGTGTCGGCGTGCCCGGCCAGGGCCTCGTCGACCGAGTTGTCGACGACCTCGTAGACGAGGTGGTGGAGCCCGCGCTCACCGGTGGAGCCGATGTACATGCCGGGCCGCTTGCGGACCGCGTCCAGACCCTCCAGGACCTGGATGGCACTGGCGTCGTACGAGGACGTGACCTCGCCGTTCTGGCCGACTGTGGACTGGTTGTCGTTGGGGTTGCCGGAATCGGCCACGAAGCGCCCTTTCTGGCACAGCACAGGCCGTACTCCGGGCCAGCAGTCATGCGAGCGGGAGCGGCTGCGTCAATCTGCGTTGTCAGCTTTTGTCGACTGGATCCCGCGAGGCGGCGGGATTCCCGTCAGTCTACCGGTACCACGGACATGAATGGGGGTTTGCCAGTACCTGAGTACGCATGTGCCGCCCTCAACCCTCACTCTCCGACTCCCCATATCCGGGCAGGGGCTCAAAGAGGCTCACACGGGCATCCAGCCCTTCGGGCTGTCAACCTCCCGCCACCGTGAGCGAGACCACTGGAAGGACCGCGCGGGGCGGCTTGCCACCACGCCCGCGCCTGCTCCCGCTCAGCCGTACGTGTCCCCGGGGCCGGTACTGCCCGGGGCCCGCAGCGGCCCGTACCGGCGGCCCCGGCCGCCCGGCCCCTGCACCTTGATCAGCCGGACCGTGCCCTGCCCGAGGTCCTCGTTGAGCCGGGCCACCAGCTGCGGGGCGAGCAGCTTCAGCTGGGCCGCCCACGCCGAGGAATCGCACCGCACGACCAGCTCACGGTCCTCGTAGCGCTCCGGTTCACAGTGCGCGGCCACTTCCGGCCCCACGATCTGCGCCCAGCGCTCCATCACGCCCGCGACCGCCATCGGCATCTCCCAGCCGCGCTCGGTGCGCAGCCGGTCCAGCGCCGCCATCAGCGGCATCGGGTCCCGGCCGTCCGCCCGGGCGCCCGAGCGCAGGCCCGGCTGGCCGTGGCGGGACTTCTTGGCGCCCGCCACGAGGCCGCGCGCCCGCGCCTGCTCCCGGGCCGCCGCCAGGGCCTGGCGGGCCAGGTCCACGCCCGACGGCTCCGGGGCCCTCGGGACCCCCGCAGCGCCGGGGCCGTTCACGTCGTCGTTCACCACCGCGTCACCTCACCGCCGGACACCCCGAACCGAGCCCCCGCCAGCACCCCCGGGACGTCGTCGTCCACGGCGGCCGTCACCAGTACCTGCTCCCCGTCGGCCACCAGCTCCGCCAGCCGTTCCCGGCGCCGCGCGTCCAGCTCGGCGAAGACGTCGTCCAGGACGAGCACCGGCTCGCTGCCCTCGGAGCGCAGCAGCTCGTAGGAGGCCAGCCGCAGCGCCAGGGCGTAAGACCAGGACTCGCCGTGGCTCGCGTAGCCCTTCGCGGGCAGTTCCCCGAGGCGCAGCAGCGCGTCGTCGCGGTGCGGGCCCACCAGGGTCACGCCGCGCTCGATCTCCTGCTTGCGCGCCCCGGCCAGGGCGCCCATGAGGACCTCGTACAGCGCTTCCCGGGTCCGCGCCGCGCCCGAGTCCACCGCCTCTCCCGCCTCCCCGGCCAGCGAGGTCGGCCGGTAGACGAGCCCGAGCGGGCCGCCGCCGGGCGCGAGCTGCTCGTACGCCTTGTCGGCCAGCGGCAGCAGGACGGAGATCAGGTCCAAGCGCTGGGCCAGCAGCTCGGCGCCGGTGCGGGCCAGGTGCTGGTCCCACACGTCCAGGGTGGAGAGGTCCATGGAGCGGCCGCCGTGGCGCCGGGCCATCGCGGCCGACTTGAGCAGGGTGTTGCGCTGCTTGAGCACCCGCTCGTAGTCGGAGCGGACCGCCGCCATCCGCGGCGAGCGCGCGGTGACCAGCTCGTCCAGGAAGCGGCGGCGCTCCCCGGGGTCGCCCTTGACCAGGGCCAGGTCCTCGGGCGCGAACAGCACCGTCCGTACGATCCCCAGCACGTCCCGCGGTCTGACCTGCGAGGACCGGTTGATGCGGGCCCGGTTGGCGCGGCCCGGGTTCAGCTCCAGCTCGACGAGCTGGCTGCGCTCGCCCTGGGTCACGGCCGCTCGGATCACCGCGCGCTCGGCGCCCATCCGCACGAGCGGGGCGTCGGAGGAGACGCGGTGGCTGCCGAGGGTGGCGAGGTAGCCGACGGCCTCGACCAGGTTGGTCTTGCCCTGGCCGTTGGGGCCCACGAAGGCCGTGACGCCCGGGTCGAGCGGAACCTCGACCCGGGCGTACGAGCGGAAGTCGGCCAACGACAGATGCGATACGTGCATGACGGCGCCGACCTCCCCCGGCCCTACTGCGTGGTACTGCTGGTGGTGCTGATGCTGCTGTGGTGCTGCCGGGTGGTGTGCGGCGGCTCCTCGCTACTTCTTCTCGACCGCGTGGCCGCCGAACTGGTTGCGCAGCGCGGCGATCATCTTCATCTGCGGGGAGTCCTCCTGGCGCGAGGCGAAGCGCGCGAACAGCGACGCGGTGATCGCCGGCAGCGGCACCGCGTTGTCGATCGCGGCCTCGACCGTCCAGCGGCCCTCGCCGGAGTCCTGGGCGTAGCCCTTGAGGCCTTCGAGGTGCTCGTCGTCGTCCAGTGCGTTCACCGCCAGGTCCAGCAGCCAGGAGCGGATGACCGTGCCCTCCTGCCAGGAGCGGAAGACCTCGCGGACGTCGGTGACCGAGTCCACCTTCTCCAGCAGCTCCCAGCCCTCGGCGTAGGCCTGCATCATGGCGTACTCGATGCCGTTGTGAACCATCTTCGCGAAGTGGCCCGCACCGATCTTGCCGGCGTGCACGGCGCCGTACTCGCCCTCGGGCTTGAGGGCGTCGAAGACGGGCTGGACGGTCGCGACGTGCTCGGGGGCGCCGCCGTACATCAGCGCGTAGCCGTTCTCCAGGCCCCAGACGCCGCCGGAGACGCCGCAGTCGACGAAGCCGATGCCCTTGGCGGCCAGCTCGGCGCCGTGCTTCTCGTCGTCCGTCCAGCGGGAGTTGCCGCCGTCGACCACGATGTCGCCGGGCGAGAGCAGTTCGCCCAGCTCGTCGACGGTGGACTGGGTGGCCTCGCCGGCCGGGACCATCACCCACACCACGCGGGGGGCCTGCAGTCTGTCCACAAGTTCGGACAGGCTGTGGACATCGGCGAGGTCGGGGTTGCGGTCGAATCCGATGACGGTGTGGCCTGCGCGGCGGATGCGCTCGCGCATGTTGCCACCCATTTTGCCGAGACCGACGAGACCGAGCTCCATCAGGTGGTTCCTTAAGCGTCTAGGCGATTTTTCCCGGGTTTTCCCGCGTCCGAGCCTACGCCGGGCCGCGCGGCCCGGCCCATCCGGCGCCGCGGGGGAAGGCGGCAGGCCCGGACCCGCGGGCGGCGGGACCGGGCCTGGGCGGCCTGCTGGCGGCGGACGGTCCGGGTCAGCCGGAGAGGCGCACCGGCATGATCAGGTACTTGTACGCCTCGTCGGCCTCGGCGTCGACGGCCGGGCGGCCGCTCAGCAGCGCGGGCTTCGTCGAGGTGGTGAAGCTCAGCTGGGCGGCGGGCGAGTCGATCGCGCTCAGGCCGTCGAGCAGGAAGGTCGGGTTGAAGGCGATCGAGATGTCGTCGCCCTCCAGCTTGGCGTCGACGCGCTCCACAGCCTGTGCATCGTCGCTGGAACCGGCTTCCAGGATCAGCACGCCCTGCTCGAAGCTCAGCCGGACCGGGGTGTTGCGCTCGGCGACCAGGGCCACGCGCTTGACGGCCTCGACGAAGGGGGCGGTCTCGATCACGGCGATGGAGTTGAACTCGGTCGGGAAGAGCGTGCGGTACTTCGGCAGGTCGCCTTCGAGCAGCCGGGTGGTGGTGCGGCGGCCCGCGCCCTCGAAGCCGATCAGGCCCTCGCCCTTGCCGGAGCCGGAGAGCGCCAGGGTGACCGTGTCACCGCTGGTCAGGGACTTGGCGGTGTCCAGGAGCGTCTTGGCGGGCACCAGGGCCACGGCCGAGGCCTCCGGGTCCTCCGGCTTCCACAGGAACTCGCGGACCGCGAAGCGGTAGCGGTCGGTGGAGGCCAGGGTGACGCGCTCGCCCTCGATCTCGATCCGCACACCGGTGAGCACCGGCAGGGTGTCGTCGCGGCCGGCGGCGATGGCCACCTGGGCCGCGGCGGAGGCGAAGACGTCACCGGGGACGGTGCCGGTCGCGGTCGGCATCTGCGGCAGCGCCGGGTATTCCTCCACAGGCAGGGTGTGGAGCGTGAACCGCGAGGAGCCACAGACCACGGTCGCCCGTACACCGTCTGTGGAAATCTCCACCGGCCGGTTGGGGAGGGCGCGGCAGATGTCGGCGAGCAGCCGGCCGGAGACGAGGACCGTGCCGTCCTCCTCGACGTCCGCCTCGACCGAGACGCGGGCCGAGACCTCGTAGTCGAAGCCGGAGAGGCTCAGGGTGCCCTCCTCGGCCTTCAGCAGCAGGCCCGCGAGAACGGGCACCGGCGGCCGGGCCGGGAGGCTACGGGCGGCCCAGGCCACCGCCTCCGCGAGTACGTCGCGCTCCACCCGGATCTTCACCGGAAACCGCCTCCTGCTGATTGCTGGCCTTCGTCGTCGGCTGGAGGCTCTCTGCCCCGATGCCGGAGACCAGTCTGACGCACACCGCCGACAGCCGTTGCTGTCGGCGGTCAAGTCGGGTGGGAGGTGTCGGGATGCCGGAAGCGGCGAGTTGTGCACAGGCCCTGCTTGAAAACCAGACCAGGCCTAACTGTCCATAGGGGTAGTAGTAGGGCCTGTGGATACAGTGGATAACTGCCTTTTCGCAGGTCAGCGCGCGTTTTTTATCCACCGGGCCTGTGGGCGGAGCCGGTGGATAACCCACGGTGTCTGTGGAGAACAAAAACTTCTGCACAGGCCGTCCCCAGGTGACCCCGGTTACTCCACAGGTGCGTCCCCAGGTTTCCCCCGGTACTCCACAACCCAAACGTCTACATCGGTGTGACCGCTTTCACTCGGGGTGGTGACAGGGGCCCCTCGGTTGCCGAACAGTGGACAAGGGTGTGGAGAAGCACCCCGATCCTGTGCACGGTGGATCCAAACCTGTGGGTTGCCGGTGGACAGAGCCGTGGACGAACCTGTGGACAAAAAGTTGTCCACAGCCTGTGGACAAAGGTTGCGCACAAATCCACAGGGTCATGACCTGGGCTGATGATCGCTCAGGACAGGCCCCTGTGGACAGATTGTGGGTGACGGTCCCGGTCCCCAGCCTGTGGACGACAGAAAGTCGCCCAATCTGTGGATGAGTTGGCCTCGCGGGGGCGTATTCGAACAACTTGGGGGCGCACGCACGACGAAGGGCGCCCCCGGTGTGCTCCGGAAGCGCCCTTTGGCGGTGCTCGCTGGCGGGCCCAAGGCCCGGAATCAGGCGTTCTTGATGCGGTTGGTCAGCTCCGTGACCTGGTTGTAGATGGACCGCCGTTCGGCCATCAGCGCGCGGATCTTGCGGTCCGCGTGCATGACGGTGGTGTGGTCCCGGCCGCCGAACTGCGCCCCGATCTTGGGCAGGGAGAGGTCCGTCAGCTCCCGGCAGAGGTACATGGCGATCTGGCGGGCCGTCACCAGCACCCGGCTGCGCGAGGAGCCGCACAGGTCGTCCACGGTCAGCCCGAAGTAGTCCGCCGTGGCGGCCATGATGTCCGCGGCCGTGATCTCCGGGGCCGCGTCCTCGCCGCCGGGGATCAGGTTCTTGAGGACGTCCTCGGTCAGCCCGAGGTCCACCGGCTGCCGGTTCAGGCTGGCGAAGGCCGTCACCCGGATCAGCGCCCCCTCCAGCTCGCGGATGTTGCGCGAGATCCGGGAGGCGATGAACTCCAGTACCTCCGGCGGGGCGTTGAGCTGCTCCTGGACCGCCTTCTTGCGCAGGATCGCGATCCGGGTCTCCAGCTCGGGCGGCTGGACGTCGGTGATCAGGCCCCACTCGAAGCGGTTGCGGAGCCGGTCCTCCAAGGTGACGAGCTGCTTGGGCGGCCGGTCGGAGGAGAGCACGATCTGCTTGTTCGCGTTGTGCAGCGTATTGAAGGTGTGGAAGAACTCCTCCTGCGTCGACTCCTTGCTCGCGAGGAACTGGATGTCGTCGACGAGCAGGATGTCCATCTCGCGGTAGCGCTTGCGGAACGCGTCGCCCTTGCCGTCGCGGATGGAGTTGATGAACTCGTTGGTGAACTCCTCGGAGCTCACGTACCGCACCCGGGTACCCGGGTAGAGGCTGCGCGCGTAGTGCCCGATGGCGTGCAGCAGGTGCGTCTTGCCGAGTCCCGACTCCCCGTAGATGAAGAGGGGGTTGTAGGCCTTGGCCGGCGCCTCGGCTACGGCGACCGCGGCGGCGTGCGCGAAGCGGTTGGAGGCGCCGATGACGAAGGTGTCGAAGAGGTACTTGGGGTTGAGGCGGGCCGTGGGCTCCAGCGGGCCCGAGGAGGAACCGCCCGAGCCGCCGGAGGAGCCCGACTGCCTGCCGGTGCCGCTCTGTCCGCCCGGGCCGCCGGGGCCGCCGGGGCCGGTGCGTCCGGGGGCGGGGCGCGGCGCGGGCTGCTCGTACTGCTGCTGCTCGTAGGAGGACTTGTCGTAGGACTGCTGCTCGTAGCCCTGCTGACGGTTCTGCTCGTACTGCTGCGGATCGTACGGCGGCTCGTAGCCCTGGGATTCGGACTGCTGGAGGTAGCCGGGCTGCGGGGAGGCGTACGGGTCGCGCTCCGGGTAGCCGCCGGGGCGCGGCTGCTGCCAGCCGTACTCGTCCTGCTGGCCGCCGCGGGGCCAGGCGCCGGGCTCGGGGCGCTGCTGCTGGTAGTCCGGGTAGGCGGGGCGGGCGGTGGGGCCCTGGTCTTCGGCGGGGCCGGTGTGCCCCGAGTGACCGGTGTGGCCTCCGGCGCGCTGGCCGGAGTAGGAACCGGACTCATAGGAGTCGCGCTGCGGCCCTTGGGACTGCGGAGCGGGCTCGCCGGCGGAGTCGTCCACGGTGATGGCGATCCGGATGGGGCGGCCGCATTCGCGGCTCAGCGCGTCACTGATCAGAGGGGCGAGCCGGCCCTCCAGGACGCGCTTGCCCCATTCGTTGGGGACGGCCAGCAGCGCGGTGTCGGCGACGAGGGCCAGCGGCTGGCAGCGTTCGACCCACTGCTTGTCCTTGGGCTCGATGCCCTGCTGACCTTCCCCGAGCAGCTTCTCGAGCACGCGCGGCCACACTGCGGCAAGATCGGCAGGTACGTCAGCCACAGAGCACGCTCTCTCACGGGGGTCCCACGAATGTGTGGTTCTTTGGGACGGTCGGGACAAAAAATCAGGGGTCGGGCAACGGTAGTCAGGCCGACGGGTACGGTTCAAGTCGTTGTCCACAGCCTGTGCACAGTGGACCACGTCGCCGCCTCGGTTTGACCGGATGGCGTAGCCGCGCGTACCGTAACGAGGTCGAGTTGTCGATGGCTGCTGCCGCCTGCCTACCGATGGGCGAAGATCACCCTTAGTGATCATGTAGCGGTGCCACTCGGGCGATCACGCGAGTTTCCTCGTGGGCGCACGGTGACAGCCAGGCGATGTCCCGCCACAACGATTCATTCTCTGGAGCCCCCGAGTGAGCAAGCGCACCTTCCAGCCGAACAACCGCCGTCGTGCCAAGACCCACGGCTTCCGTCTCCGGATGCGTACCCGTGCCGGTCGCGCGATCCTGGCCAACCGTCGTGGCAAGGGCCGTACCGCCCTCTCCGCGTAACCAACGCACACAGGTCGTGACGTCGTGCTGTCTCCCGAAAATCGGCTGAGGCGGCGCGAGGACTTCGCGAGCGCGGTACGCCGAGGTCGTCGGGCTGGTCGCCCGCTCCTCGTCGTACACCTACGTACCAGCGGTGCCACGGACCCGCACGAGCCGGGGGAGATCGATCCCTCGACGCGTGCGGGTTTCGTCGTCAGCAAGGCGGTAGGTGTCGCCGTCGTCCGCAGCCGGGTCAAGCGCAGGCTGCGCCATCTTGTCCGCGAGCGGCTCTCCGAGCTGCCCGCCGGTAGCCTGGTGGTGGTGCGTGCGTTGCCCGGAGCGGGCGAGGCCGACTATGACGATCTTGCCCGGGACCTGGACGCCGCACTGGCGCGGCTCCTGGGAGGCGTGGCTCGATGAAGTACCCGCTGCTCGCCCTGATCAAGCTGTACCAGTGGACGATCAGTCCGCTGCTCGGCCCGGTGTGCCGTTATTACCCGTCGTGCTCGCGCTACGGCTATGCGGCCATCGACCGGCATGGTGCGGTGAAGGGGACAGTACTGACCGCCTGGCGGATCCTGCGGTGCAACCCGTGGAGTCCTGGCGGTGTGGATCATGTCCCACCCCGTAAACGCCCGCGTTGGCACGAGCAGCTGCGCAGTGCGTTGCGTCGATCTCGCATTGCTCAAGGAGCCTGATTAGTGGACACGATTGCCAGTCTGTTCAGCTTTATCACCTATCCCGTCTCGTGGATCATCGTTCAGTTCCACCAGGTCTACGGCGCGGTCTTCGGTGCGGACAGTGGGTGGGCCTGGGGCCTGTCCATCGTGTCCCTGGTGATCCTGATCCGTATCTGCCTGATCCCGCTCTTCGTGAAGCAGATCAAGTCGACGCGGGGCATGCAGGCGCTCCAGCCGAAGATGAAGGCGATCCAGGAGCGCTACAAGAACGACAAGCAGCGTCAGTCCGAAGAGATGATGAAGCTGTACAAGGAGACGGGTACCAACCCGCTGTCCTCGTGCCTTCCCATCCTCGCGCAGTCGCCGTTCTTCTTCGCGCTCTACCACGTGCTGTCGAGCATCGCCAACGGCACGACCATCGGCGTCATCGACAAGCCGCTGCTGGAGAGCGCCCGTAACGCTCACATCTTCGGTGCCCCGCTGGCGTCCAAGTTCATGGACAGCGCGGACAAGGTCGCGAGCCTGAACGCCTCGATCGTCGACGTGCGGATCGTCACCGCCGTCATGATCGTCATGATGTCCTTCTCGCAGTTCTACACCCAGCGTCAGCTGATGCAGAAGAACGTCGACCTCTCGGTCAAGACGCCGTTCATGCAGCAGCAGAAGATGCTGATGTACATCTTCCCGCTGATCTTCGCGGTGATGGGAATCAACTTCCCCGTCGGTGTCCTCGTCTACTGGCTGACCACGAACGTGTGGACCATGGGCCAGCAGATGTACGTGATCAGCCAGAACCCGACTCCGGGCAGCAAGGCGCAGGACCAGTACCTCACCCGTCTGGTCAAGCACGTCGGTTCGCACGGCCAGATCAAGGGCCGGGGCAAGAAGAAGATCGTCGCGGCGATCGTGGCCAAGGGCCCGGACCGCAACGACAACGAGCGCAAGTTCATCACCACCCTGGCGAAGCAGGGCCTGGCCGCTCAGGCGGACGGTTCGGTGATCAAGAGTTCCGAGACCACGGCGGACGCGGACGCGGCGAGCGGTGGTGCCGCGAAGCGGCAGCAGCCCAAGCGGCAGTCGAAGTCGCAGCGGCAGTCGCCGCCCCCCGGCAAGCCCTCCACCAAGAAGTAAGAAGGAGTCCATCCCGTGACGGAAGGCACCATCTCCGCCGCCGCTGCCGAGGGTGGCGACACCCTGACCCGCCTGGAGCAGGAGGGCGAGATCGCGGCTGACTACCTTGAGGGTCTGCTGGACATCGCCGATCTGGACGGTGACATCGACATGGACGTCGAGGCCGACCGGGCCGCGGTGTCGATCGTCAGTGATTCGGCGAGCCGTGACCTGAGCAAGCTCGTGGGGCGCGACGGCGAGGTGCTGGAGGCTCTGCAGGAACTGACGCGCCTGGCCGTGCACCGGGAGACCGGCGACCGGAGCCGGCTGATGCTGGACATCGCGGGGTTCCGTGCCAGGAAGCGCGAGGAGCTGGCGGTCATCGGTGCGCAGGCTGCGGCGGACGCCAAGTCCTCGGGCGAGCCGGTCAAGCTTGCCCCGATGACTCCGTTCGAGCGCAAGGTCGTCCACGACGCCGTGGCGGCGGCCGGCCTGAGCAGCGAGTCCGAGGGCGAGGAGCCGCAGCGCTTCGTCGTTGTGCTCCCCGCCTGATCGCGAGCGCGAGTGTTCGGCCCCGTCTGTAGCGCAGGCGGGGCCGAAGTTTGTCAGCCTGACTGTTGAACTACACGATGTTGAGTGCGGTACGGAAGGACGGTCCCCGTGACGGAGACAGCGGAGCTTCCCCCGGCGCCCGAAGAAGCGCGCGCGGTATTCGGTGAGTACTTCCCGGAAGCTGTCCGCTACGCCGAGCTGCTGGCGGACGCGGGAGTGGAGCGGGGCCTGATCGGGCCCCGTGAGGTCCCACGGCTGTGGGAGCGGCACCTGCTGAACTGCGCGGTGCTGTCCGAGGTGGTGCCGGAGAACGTCACCGTGTGCGACGTGGGCTCCGGGGCGGGTCTGCCCGGCATCCCGCTGGCCCTGGTGCGGCGGGATCTGAAGATCACGTTGCTGGAGCCGCTGCTGCGGCGCACGAACTTCCTCCAGGAGGCCGTGGAGCTGCTGGGCCTCGACCACGTCACCGTGGTGCGCGGCCGCGCGGAGGAAGTCCTCGGCAAGGTGCAGCCGGTGCACGTGGTGACGGCGCGTGCCGTGGCTCCTCTGGACCGGCTGGCCGGCTGGGGTGTGCCGCTGCTGCGTCCGTACGGAGAGATGCTGGCGCTCAAGGGGGACACGGCCGAGGAGGAGCTGGTGGCGGCGAAGTCCGCGCTGGCGAAGCTCGGTGTGGTGAAGACCTCGGTGCTGCACGTCGGTGAGGGGATCGTGGATCCGCTCTCGACCGTGGTCCGGGTGGAAGTGGGAGAAAGCCCCGGCGGAGTGAGGTTTGCGGCCAAGCGGGCTAAGGCTGCACGGGTGTCACGGACGCGCCGCCGCCGCTGACCGGTGGACGCGGCGCATCGTGTTTCACGTGAAACGTCGCTCTCTGCTGCACGGAATCATCAGCCGCGGCCGCGCGGCCACCTCCCCGCGTGACCGCAAGGACAACCCGAGGGTGATCGAGTTGTCCACAACGGTGGAATCATCCACAGGAGTACGGGCCCCGCTGGTTCGCGACCCCGAAGGCATGGCAGGCTCTGTTCATCGCGAGCCTGATGTCGAGGAGAGTGAACCCGTGCGGTCTGACGCCAACCTCGCGGGGCCGTTGGCCGACCCGGTCCCCGGTCCCCGCTCAGAGTCGGCGGGCGACGATGTTTCACGTGAAACATCGTCTCCGCCCCTTGTGGACAATGACACCCCGATCGGCCGTGCCGCCCAGATGGCGGTAGAAGCGTTGGGCCGGGCCGGTGAAGGTCTGCCGCGCCCCGACCAGACGCGGATCATGGTGGTGGCCAACCAGAAGGGTGGCGTCGGCAAGACCACGACGACCGTCAACCTGGCTGCGTCGCTGGCACTGCACGGCGCCCGGGTCCTGGTGATCGACCTCGACCCGCAGGGCAACGCCTCCACGGCGCTTGGCATCGATCACCACGCCGATGTGCCGTCCATCTACGACGTCCTGGTGGAGAGCAGGCCCCTGCTGGAGGTCGTCCAGCCGGTGGCCGACGTGGAAGGTCTCTTCTGCGCTCCCGCCACGATCGACCTGGCGGGCGCCGAGATCGAGCTGGTGTCGCTGGTGGCCCGCGAGAGCCGGCTCCAGCGGGCGATCCAGGCGTACGAGCAGCCGCTCGACTACATCCTCATCGACTGCCCTCCCTCGCTGGGACTTCTGACGGTGAACGCTCTGGTCGCGGGCGCGGAGGTGCTGATCCCGATCCAGTGCGAGTACTACGCGCTGGAGGGGCTGGGACAGCTGCTGCGCAACGTCGACCTGGTGCGCGCCCACCTCAACCCGAACCTTCACGTCTCCACGATCCTGCTGACCATGTACGACGGCAGGACCCGGCTGGCCTCCCAGGTCGCCGAGGAGGTGCGCAGCCACTTCGGCAACGAGGTGCTGCGGACGAGCATCCCGCGGTCGGTGCGCATCTCGGAGGCCCCGAGCTACGGGCAGACGGTGCTCACCTACGACCCGGGTTCCAGTGGTTCCCTCTCCTACCTGGAGGCCGCGCGCGAGATCGCGCTGCGCGGGGTCGGAATCCGGTACGACGCCCGGCACGCCCATCTGGGCGCCGGTGTGAACAGCACGCAGAGCATGTCGGAGGGGATCCAGTGAGTGAGCGACGTAGGGGTCTGGGGCGGGGACTCGGTGCGCTGATTCCCGCGGCTCCGCAAGAGAGAAGCCCCTCGGTGGTGGGCGCGGGATCGACGTCGCCGTCGGCGGTTCCGGTCCTGCCCTCGGAGCGCGGGATCGCGGCGGCGAAGCTGGCTTCGCTGGCGCAGGCCGATGTTTCACGTGAAACCGATGTTTCACGTGAAACGGAGCGGGCGGCGGTCGAGCCGGAGGCGGCCGGGCTGCTCGCGGCGACCACGGTGGCAGGCGCGATGTTCGCCGAGCTTGCCATGGACGCGATCACGCCCAACCCGCGGCAGCCGCGTGAGGTGTTCGACGAGGACGCACTCGCGGAGCTGGTCACTTCCATCCAGGAGGTAGGTCTGCTCCAGCCGGTGGTGGTCCGGCAGTCCGGTCCCGGGCGCTACGAACTCATCATGGGCGAGCGGCGCTGGCGTGCCTGCCGCAAGGCCGGCCTGGAGCGGATTCCCGCGATCATCCGGGCGACCGATGACGAAAAGCTCCTGCTGGACGCGCTCCTGGAGAACCTGCACCGGGCGCAGCTGAACCCGCTGGAAGAGGCGGCCGCGTACGACCAGCTGCTCCAGGACTTCCACTGCACCCACGATCAACTGGCGGACCGGATCGGGCGTTCGCGGCCGCAGGTCTCCAACACGCTGCGGCTGCTGAAGCTCTCGCCAAGGGTTCAGCGCCGGGTGGCGGCGGGCGTCCTTTCGGCGGGGCACGCGCGGGCCCTGCTGTCGGTGGAGGACTCCGACGAGCAGGACCGACTGGCCCACCGGATCGTGGCGGAAGGCCTGTCGGTGCGGGCGATCGAGGAGATCGTCACGCTGATGGGGTCGCAGCCGACGAGTTCGGTGAAGCCGAAGGGCCCCCGGGCGGGGGCCCGGGTGGCTCCGGCGCTGAACGATCTGGCGTCGCGGCTCTCGGACCGGTTCGAGACGCGGGTGAAGGTGGATCTGGGTCAGAAGAAGGGCAAGATCACCGTCGAGTTCGCCTCGATGGAGGATCTGGAGCGCATCCTGGGCACGCTGGCCCCGGGTGAGGGACGGGTGCTGGAGCAGGGAATCGCCGGGGAGTGATCCCGGTCGCCTCGGGGCGGGTCGTGCCGGTGGGAACCGGTGCGGCCCGCCCTTTGCCGTGTTCCGCTCCTTTTGCCCGGCCCTTTGTCGTGCTCCGGTGTCGGAGCGGGGAGCCGGTGGATACGATGCGTCCATGGGTCGCAGGGTCGTACCGCTCACGCTGGACAACCTCCGGGACCTGCCCAGACGTTGCCGTTCCTGTGTGTTCTGGGAGCTGGATCCCGTCAGTGGCAATGCCGCGGTGAAGTCCGGGACCGCGGAGCAGGAGAAGGAAGCGTGGATCTCCGCGGTTCTGCTGGAATGGGGTTCCTGCGGCCGGTTGGTCTTCGTGGACGACGTCCCGGTGGGCTTCGTGCTGTACGCCCCGCCCGCCTATGTGCCGCGGGCGACCGCGTTCCCCACGAGTCCCGTGTCGCCGGATGCCGTCCAGCTGATCACGGCGTGGATCATGCCGGGCTATCAGGGCCAAGGCCTGGGGCGGGTGATGGTGCAGACGGTCGCCAAGGACCTGCTGCGGCGCGGGTTCCGCGCGATCGAGGCCTTCGGGGACGCGCGGTGGGAGGGACCGGCTTGTCTCCTGCCCGCGGATCACCTGTTGGCGGTGGGCTTCAAGACGGTCCGGCCGCATCCGGTGCACCCGAGGCTGCGCCTGGAGCTGCGCTCCACGCTGTCGTGGAAGGAAGACGTGGAGCTGGCCCTGGACCGGCTGCTGGGCGGCGCGCGCAAGGAGCCGGCCCTGCGCCCGCTCTGATCCGTCCCGGAGATGCGCGAACGGGGCCGCCCCAGCAGGGGCGGCCCCGTTCGCGTACCGGGTTCGACCGACGGCTCAGGCGACCGGCTTGATGGTCACGAAGCCGTCGAGGTCGCGCAGGATGGCGGCCTTCGGCTTGGCACCGACGATGGTCTTGACGACTTCGCCGCCCTTGTAGACGTTCAGCGTCGGGATGGACATGACGCCGTACTTGGCGGCGGTGTCCGGGTTCTGGTCGATGTTGAGCTTGACGATCTCGATCTCATCGCCGTACTCGGCCGCGATGGCCTCCAGGGACGGGGCGATCTGGCGGCACGGGCCGCACCATTCGGCCCAGAAGTCCACGAGGACGGGCTTGTCGCTGGCCAGGACGTCCGCGTCGAAGCTCGCGTCGGTCACAGTCTTCAGGGTGCCGGCCACAACGGCCTCCTTCTTCTTTACGGGGTGTGGGGTGTGGGGGTGGTGCCGGGGGGTGGGCTCAGACGGCCGCGGCGGCGTGCTCGGCGTCCGTGAGGGCGGCCAGGAAGCGCTCGGCGTCCAGGGCGGCGGAGCAGCCCGTGCCTGCGGCGGTGATGGCCTGGCGGTAGGTGTGGTCCACCACGTCGCCCGCGCCGAACACGCCGGTCAGGTTGGTGCGGGTGGAGGGGGCGTCGACCTTGAGGTAGCCCTCTGCATCCAGCTCCAGCTGGCCCTTGAAGAGTTCGGTCCGCGGGTCGTGGCCGACGGCGATGAAGAGACCCGTCACGGGAAGCTCGGAGGTCTCACCGGTCTTGGTGTTGCGCAGGGTCAGACCGGTCAGCTTCGGGTCACCGTGGATCGCGGCGACCTCGCTGTCCCAGGCGAACTTGATCTTCGGGTCGGCGAAGGCGCGGTCCTGCATCGTCTTGGAGGCGCGCAGGCTGTCACGCCGGTGGATGATCGTGACGGACTTGGCGAACCGGGAGAGGAAGGTCGCCTCCTCCATCGCGGTGTCGCCGCCACCGACGACGGCGATGTCCTGGTCCTTGAAGAAGAACCCGTCGCAGGTGGCGCACCAGGAGACACCCCGGCCGGAGAGCGCGTCCTCGTTGGGCAGGCCGAGCTTGCGGTGCTGGGAGCCCGTGGTGACGATGACGGCCTTGGCACGGTGCACGGTACCGGCGGTGTCGGTGACGGTCTTGATGTCACCGGTCAGGTCGACGGAGACGATGTCGTCCGGAACCAGCTCGGCGCCGAAGCGCTCGGCCTGGTCGCGCATGTTGTCCATGAGGTCGGGGCCCATGATGCCGTCACGGAAGCCGGGGAAGTTCTCGACCTCGGTGGTGTTCATGAGCGCACCGCCCGCGGTGACGGCGCCCTCGAAGACGAGGGGCTTGAGCGAGGCACGTGCGGTGTACAGGGCGGCCGTGTAACCGGCCGGCCCGGAGCCGATGATGATCACGTTTCGGACGTCGCTCACGGGTACTTTCCTCGTCTCTGCGGACTGCTTCTTGCCTACCGGGGGGCCGGTGCGGACCTTCACCCCACCCAACGGATCCTACGGCGCGAGCATTCCCGAGTTGTCCCCGTGGCGTCCGCGGGCTTCAGTGGCGCGGGTAGGTGCTGGTCAGCAGCACCGCGCCCGGGCCAGCCCCGGCGGCGTCCGCGCAGGCGGAGTCGACGAGGTAGGCGTCCACCAGAGCGGCATCTCCCGGGTGCGGCAGGACCACCAGGTGGACACGGGTGCCCTGGTAGCTGCCCTGCCCGCTCGCGAGCGGAGTATCCGCCCGCCCGGTGCCCTCTTGGACGCACTGCGGGACGGGACCCGCCGCCCGGCGGTCCTGGGGGGCGATCGCCCCGTCGGACGAGGTGTTCCCGTCGGGCGAGGTCTTCTGGAGCCCTGGGCTGCGTCCCTCCGGGGTTGACTGCCCGGCGACGCTCCCCTCGGCGAGCAGGTTCTGGACGGCGGAGCGCAGGTTCTGGGCGGAATACTCGCCCGCGGCCCTGGGCTCGGCCAGCGTGCTGGCGGCGTCCTTGCGGGCTGAGGTGCTCTGCGAGGACGAGTGCGGCAGGGCGGTGAAGAGGAAGACCCCGAGGGCGCAGGCCGCGGCTCCGGCCAGTCCGGTCAGCACGGCGATGCGCCTGCGGGCACGACGCCGTCCGGGGCCGGTCGGGCCTGTGGGGTGTCCCCCCGGCGCGCGGGCGGCGGGCGATGTTTCACGTGAAACATCCGGAGCAGCGGGGCGCACCGGGACGGGGCGGGGTTCCGGGGCAGGGCCCCGGGCGTCGAGCAGGGCTTCCGCCGCCAGTGCCGCGTCGATGCGGCCCGCGATGTCCACGGGCATCCGCGGCGGCCCGGGAAGCGTGCCGAGAAGCGAACGGATCTCGTCCAGGGAGGCGCGGACATCGGCGCACAGGGCGCATGCGGCCAGGTGGCGCCGTACCTCGGACGTCCGGGAAGGAGAGAGGAGACCCTCGGTCAGGTCGGAGATCTCCGAGACCTCCGGGTGCCGGATCGTGCCGGTCACACCGGTCGCGCCGGTCGTGGGGGTCATGTTCGTCCACCTCCGCCCTTCACCGAGCCTGGATCTGGATGTCTGGGCTCTGCCGCTGGTGGGACGGATGTCCCCTGCGTCCGGTTCCTTCCCCGCTCGGCGTCGGTGTTATCCACGGGATCGGCGCGCAGATGAGTGAGGCGCGGGGCGAGTTTCGCCCGGCCACGGGCACAGCGGCTCTTCACGGTCCCGGTGGGGACGTCCAGGATCCGGGCTGCTTCGGCCACGGGATAGCCCTGCATGTCGACCAGGACGAGGACGGCCCGCTGCTCGGGCGGCAGGGTGGCCAGAGCCGCCAGGAGCTGCCGGTGGAGGTCGTGGCGCTCGGCGGGGGCGTCGGCGGGCTCGTGCGGCTCCAGGAGCCGCTCCAGGCGCTCCGTGTCGTCGAGGGGCGCGGTCTTGCGCGAGGCGGCCTTGCGGGCCCGGTCCAGGCAGGCGTTCACGGTGATCCGGTGCAGCCAGGTGGTGACGGCCGACTCGCCCCGGAAGGTGTGGGCGGCCCGGTAGGCGGAGACCAGGGCGTCCTGGACGGCGTCGGCGGCCTCCTCGCGGTCGCCGAGTGTCCGCAGCGCAACGGCCCACAGCCGGTCGCGGTGGCGCCGCACGAGTTCACCGAACGCGTCGGGGTCTCCGGCGGCGTGCAGCGCCAGGAGTTCCTGGTCGCTGCGGCCGCCGGGTGCGGCGTCGTCCAACGGTGAGCCCCTCCCCTGCCGCGGCCTCAGCCGGAGAACTTCACGTCCGTGACGGCCTGCTTGTAGCCCGCGTCGCTGTACTGGTCGGGGCCGGACATGGGCATGGCGGTGATCCAGAGGACCACGTAGCGCGTCTTGACGGGCTTCTCCGCGGTCAGGGTCAGGCTGCTGTCCTTGGTGGTGCCCGCGGCGATCTTCTTCATGGAGCCGACCGGCCTGGACGAGGACATGGAGGTGGCGCCGTACAGCGTGGCCGTGGTGTGGTCGCCCGCGTACCGGAGCCCTATCGAGGCGGCGGTGACCTCCTGTTCGGAGCCGAGGTCGTAGACGAGGCCGACGCCTGCTTTGTAGCCGCCGGCCTTCATGTCCGGACCGTCGAGGAAGTTCTTGGTGCGCCAGTAGGTGGAGACGTCCCCGTCGTAGGTGCTCGCCACGTCCGCTGTGTCCTGGGGCTTGCCGTCGGGGTAGTACTCCGACGCGTCCTTGATGGCGAGGGCCACGGGCGCCTTCTTCGGCGGAGCGTCGTCGGCCTTGGGCTGCGGAGCCTGCTGGTTCCCGTCGCTCTGATTGCCGCGCAGAAGGGTGTCGGCCAGCTGCCAGCTGCCCAGGCCGAGAGCGGCGATGAGCAGCGCCGCGACGCCCCACTTGAGGACCCGGCCGGTCCGGCTCTGGAGCGGGGGCGGCGGCGGGACGGGCGCCAGGGGCGTGACGGTGGTGATGCCGTTGTGCACCGCCGGGCGGCCGTAGCTGCCTTGCTGGTACGTCGTGTGCTGGTACTCGGGCGGCGCGGTGAAGGCCGGCTCGGGCGGCCGGATGCGGGGCATCGCGGCGACGGCTTTGGACAGCTCTTCCGGGGTGGTACAGGCGGGCTCCTGGCGGGAGGCCGTGGCACCGTCGTTGGCGAGCGCGCGCATGGCGAGTTCGCCCAGGCCCCGGTGGACGCCCGCGCGGACCTGGTCGGGGGCGATCAAGCCGACGCCCTTGGGCAGGCCGGTGAGGCCGTAGGCGTCGTTCTCGTAGGGCCAGCGCTGGGTGAGGGCGGCGTACAGCAGTGCGCCGATCGCCTCGGTGTCCGCGCGCTGCGGGGTGTCACTGCTGATGCCGCGCAGGGCGGCGTTCACGGCGAGGCCGCGGATGCGGTACTGGCCGCTGGAGGTGCGCAGTATGGCGCTCGGCGTGAGCCGCAGGTGGGCCAGGCCCTCCCGGTGGGCCGCCGTCATCGCCTGGGAGACCTGGCTGACGAGCTGGTACGCCTCGTGCGGCTCCAGCGGGCCCGCGGCCAGCAGGGCCGTCAGTTCGGTGGCGTCGGGCAGCCATTCGTGGACGACGTAGACGAGGTCGTTCTCTTCCACGGCGTCAAGGACCTGGACGAACCGGGGGTCGCCGAGCAGGGCGGAGGAGCGGGCCGCTGCCAGCACGGAACGGGCTCGCGGGTGGTCGGCCGGCAGCAGGTGGACGCCCACCGCCCGGCGCAGCTTCTCGTCCATCGCGCGCCAGCTGCTGAATCCGTCCAGACGGGTGACGCACTCTTCGAGCCGGTAGCGCCGAGCCAGCTTGTGACCGCTGTGCAGCTCCGGTGCGGAAGGCGCGGAGCTCTGGGACTTCTTGGCGTTCCCGCGTTTTCCGTCCGGTTCGGGCATGGGTCCGTCCGAGGCTCGTGCGTCCTGGATCTCAGTCCCGTCGGCCGTGGCCTCGACCGCCTCGGCGGTCAGCGGCTCGTCGCCGCTGTTGTCGGCCACGTCGACGGCAGCCGTGCTACGTTCCGCCACCGTCGTTCCTGCCTCCCCATCCGTTACGCGCTGTCGGCCAGTCTGCGAAGCCGTGCCAATTGTGCCCACAGTCCGACGCTATGCACGACACGCTAGGGGGGCCGATGGTTGTGCGCATCAGCGCCCCAGACGTCCGCGCACCATGCCGACCATGGCGTTGAGTTCCTCGATCCTCATGCGCTTGGCCGCGATGAGGAACACCGCCGCCAGAGTGATGCCGCCGGCCACCAGGGAGGCCAGGGAACCGGTCACTCCGCTCCCGAGCAGCCGGGTGATGCCGAAGGCGACGCCACCTCCCACGACGGCCGCGGGCACGCAGGCTCCGGCGAGGCGGGCGTAGGTCCGCATCACGTGCGCCCCGTCCAGGTCGCCGCCCAGCCGGGTGCGCAGCCGTCGCCAGGCCACACCAACGCCGACCGCGTAGCCGAGACCGTAGGCGGCGGCCATGCCGACCACGGCCCACCGCGGGGGCAGCACCAGGAACGCGGCGATCGAGACCGCCGCGTTGACGCCCGCGACGATGCAGGTGTTGTAGAAGGGGGTGCGGGTGTCCTCGTAGGCGTAGAACCCGCGCAGGACGACGTACTGCACGGAGTACGGGATCAGCCCGAGGCCGAAGGCCATCAGCACGTAGCCGATGTTCTGGGCGCCGGCGCCGGAGCCCGCGTAGAGCAGGGTGGCCATCGGCACGCCGAGGGCGAGGAAGGCGAAGGCGCAGGGCACGATCGCGACCGCCGAGGTGCGCAGCCCGTAGGAGATGTCGTCACGGACCGCGGCGACGTCCCCGTCGTGGGCCGAACGGGAGATCCGCGGCAGGACCGCCGTCATGACGGACACCGTGATGATGGCCTGCGGCATCTGCCACAGCAGCAGCGCGTAGTTGTAGGCGGTGATGCCGGTACCGGGGTGGCCCTGCTTCTCGGCGACCGATCCGGCCCAGGTGGCCAGCTGGGTGACGACGACCAGACCGACCTGGTTCGCGAGGACGAAGAAGAACGTCCACTTGGCGAGCCCGGCGGCCTTGCCGAGGCCGTGGCCCTTCCAGTCGAAGCGCAGCTTCGGGGTGAAGCCCGCGTCCCGCAGGTACGGCAGCATCGCCAGGGCCTGGACGGTGAGGCCCAGCAGGGTGCCCAGACCGAGCAGCCGGACGCCGTCGGCCGTGACGGTGGCCGCGTTGACGCCGGAGGTGGTGAAGCCGCCGAAGGCCCAGATGAAGGCGCCGAAGGTGGAGATGACGACGATGTTGTTGAGGACCGGGGTCCACATCATGGCGCCGAACCGGCCGCGGGCGTTGAGGATCTGCCCGAGCACGACGTGCACGCCCATGAAGAACATGGTCGGCAGGCAGTAGCGGGCGAAGGCGACCGCGACGTCCATCTGCTCGGGGTTCGAGGCGATCTTCGGCGACATCATCGTGATGAACAGCGGCGCCGCGAGCACGCACACCGTGGTGATGCCCGCCAACAGGACCACGACCAGGGTCAGCAGCCGGTTGGCGTAGGCCTCGCCGCCGTCGTCGTCGTTCTTCATGGCGCGCACGAGCTGCGGGATGAAGACCGCGTTGAGGGCGCCGCCGCCGACGAGGACGTAGATCATCGTCGGCAGGGTGTTGGCGATCTGGTAGGTGTCGTTGAAGGTGCCGACACCGATCGCCCCGGCGATGACCAGCGTGCGCAGGAAGCCGGTGAGGCGGGAGACGATCGTGCCCGCCGCCATCAGGGCACTGGACTTCAGCAGGCTGGAAGCGCGTCCGGCGGGCTTGCCGGGCGCGGGCGCGGCGACGGGGGCTTCCTCGGTCGCGGTGTGGGGAGCGGCCTGCTGGTCCCGGTAGAGGTGCGCGAAGGCGTCCGGCTCCGCCTCCTGGTCGGTGGCCCGGGTGACGAGCGAGTCGACGCCGACGAACTGCGTGGTGGTCGCGCTGTCGCCGTACGGCAGGTGGCGGGAGGGGCCGTCCGGTTCAGGCGGCGGTGTCTGGGCCCAGACGCGCGGGTCCGGGGAGTAGGCGGGGGCCTCCGGGGCCGCGTAGAGCGGGCCGGGCTCCTGGTAGGTGCCGGGGGGCGGCGGCGGGTGTGCGGCCCGGTCGTAGAGGACCTCGGCCACCGGGTCCTGCGCGGACAGGTCCTGTGACCGGTACGGGTCGTAGTCGTAGGCATCCTGGACATACGGGTCGTGTTCCGGCGCGGCGGCAGGCGGAGGCACCTGCCCCGGTACCGGCGTGCCCGGGGCAGTGCCCTGGGCGGGCGCTGGACCGCCGGCGCCCTGCCCGCGGTCACCGTCGTACGGCGCGTTCATCGAAACCCCACCTCATCGTCCCCAGGCCGACCGGCCACGGCGTCGCTCAACGGTCCACTGTCTCACCTGGGCCGGACCCGCTCGTGCTTTGCGGTCCGGTGTCCGGGGTCTCGTCACTCTGCTGCGTGCTGTCTTCGCCGGCGGCACGCGCCGCGACGCGCTTGCGGCTGGCATACATCTTGATGCCGGCCACGACGAGGAGCAGCACCCCGCCCGCGATGACGAGCATGACGGTCGGAGTGATCTCCGTTGCCTCCACGGTGAACCGGCGTTCCTTGCCGTAGGGAACGCCGTCCCGGGTGTAGAGCTGTGCGGTGACCTCGACGGGACCACTGGCGCTGGCGTTGGCGTCGAACTTCAAGGTCAGGCTGTGCTCGGCCTGGACGGTGACGTCCTTCTCGTCCTCGCCGTCGTCGCCGAACATCAGGCGGGTCGGGTTGGCGGACTTGAGCCGCAGCACCAGCCCGCGCACGTCCTGGACGAGGCTGTTCTGGATCGTGACCGGGATCGTCGCGCTGTGGCCGGACAGGGTCGCGTCCGACTTGGGGATCAGCTGCACCTGCTCGGTGAGACCGATCAGGTACTGCTGAACCCCGTCGCGGTAGAGCGCGGCCTGCTCGGGCCGATCGCGCCAGGAGGCGGACATCTCCCGGTTGGTGGTGTTCCCGAAGGGGATCTCGACCCGGTCGGGGGCCGAAAGGATCACCTTGAAGTGATCCAGGGTGCTCTGGGTGGTACGGATCTTCTCGAACGCCGAGACCGGCAGCTCCTGCTTGCGCAGGCCCTCGGGGTACTGGCCGGCTCCCGGAACCTGCGTGGCGGCGCTCGGATCGGGCTTGGCGGCCGCTGCGGCTTCGAGGTCGACGGGCTGGCTCCAGCGGCCCGCCTGGAGGCCGCGCAGGGCGGTGGCCATCGTCTGGACCTGGCTGGCGGAGGGCATCCGCTGGGGGGCGACGACGAAGCTGCGCTGCTCGTCGGGACCCTGCTGGTTGAGTACGAGGGTCTGGGCGAGGAACTGCTGGACCGCGAGGACGGAGTTCCCGGCGCTGAGCATGTCGCCCTCGAAGGCGGTGGAGAGCCGGGCGTCGGCGACCACGGCGGTGGCCCCCGCCCCGATCGGGCGGGCAGCGGAGGGGATGTAGCCGAGGCCCGCGTTCTCCTGGAGGAAGTCACTGCGGGTGAGGACGTTGTGGGCGCCGGCCGACGTGGCGACATTGACGATGGCCGGGTCGATGGCACCGTCCACGGGCCAGGAGAAGTCGGTGGACGGAGTGACGTGCAGGACGGTCTCCACCGCCTGCTTCGCCTTGTCGGTGGCGGGGCGCAGCTGCCCCAGGGTGCCCGAGACGTCCTTGCCGCGGTGTGCGAGGGAGGCGAGGTCAGGATCGGCGAAGGGCAGCGCGACGACCTTCTTGCCCTGGACGGCCGCCTCCAAGGCGCTCAGCCAGCGCTCGGCGACCGCCTTGTTCCTGCCCGGCACCGGCTTCCCGCCGGGGACCCGGACGCGGTAGCCCTTGGTCATGGCGTCGACCGTGTACAGCAGGTCGGGGTCGATGACCCAGGTGATGGGCAGGTCCTTGCCGAGCGAGACCATCTGCTCCAGTCGTCCGCCGGGCCGCAGCTCGTCGGCCAGGGCGTCGTCCTCGAAGACGGGGGTCTGCAACTCGTCGGAACCGGTCTCGGCCGTGAGGTGGACGCGCGAGATCAGCGGCCACACGTAGCTGAGCTGCGCGCGCTTGGCGGCGGCCTCGGGCTGCCACGGCAGCACCGTCCGCTGCATGCCGAGGACCTGCTCGGTCGTCCGGCTCTCGCTCTCGCCCGACACCGAGACGCCGAGCTGGTAGACGCCGTCCTTGTCGAGCCCCAGCTTGTCGACCGGAATCCTCAGGGTGAACGGCTGGCTGTTCTTCGCGGGCAGAGCGGAGAGCTTCGCGGAGTAGGCGGCGTCGATCTCCGCGGGATCGCTGCCGGGCCGGTATCCGCTCTGTTCGGAGGCGTCACCGATCGCCTCCCGGTCACCGAGGACCGGGCCGACGCGCAGGCCGACGTGCGCCTCGGTGATCGTCTCGCGGCTGTTGTTGGTGACGGTGCCGGAGATGGTGAGGGTGTCGCCCTTGACCGGTGCGCTCGGGGTCAGCGTGTCCAGCTGGACGTCGACCGCCGTGGCGGCGGGGGCGTTCCCGGTGGCGTGCGCCGGTGGGGCGGGGGCATACACGAGGGCGGCGAGAACCGGTGTCCCGGTGAGCATGACGATCGCGCGCCGCAGCCAGCGGCGCCGGACAGGGGCGGGTGCCGTCCCCTGGATGTCTGCCGCCTCGGCCACGCGCCCGCCCGTCCTCGAAGTGTCAGTGGTCGTCGTTTGTGCGTCCACGCATGGTAACGAGGCCCGCTGTGCGCGAGTGCCGCGCCTTGCTCCACATGATCGGATCCGCCGGCCGGCCGCGCTGTGCCGGGGTGCCCGTAAAGAAGGAAGCTCCCGCCGGGCGGGGCACGTACCCTTTTCAGTTGTGCCGAACGCCAACGAAGACAACCCCAGTGCCCTGAGTCAGGTGCAGCACCGCGCGGTCAGTGAACTGCTGCGGGTCGCCCCTGTCGCCGATGATCTCGGCCGCCGTTTCCAGGAGGCGGGCTTCAGCCTGGCGCTGGTCGGCGGGTCCGTTCGTGACGCGCTGCTCGGGCGCCTCGGCAACGACCTCGACTTCACCACCGATGCCCGCCCCGAGGACGTACTGAAGATCGTCCGGCCGTGGGCCGACTCCGTCTGGGACGTCGGCATCGCCTTCGGCACGGTCGGAGCGCACAAGGGCGGCTTCCAGATCGAGGTGACCACCTACCGGTCCGAGGCCTACGACCGCACCTCGCGCAAGCCCGAGGTGTCCTACGGCGACTCCATCGAGCAGGACCTGGTCCGCCGGGACTTCACGGTCAACGCGATGGCTCTGGCCCTCCCGCAGCAGCGGTTCATCGATCCGCACGGCGGCCTGGAGGATCTGGAGGCCCGCGTGCTGCGGACCCCCGGCACCCCCGAGGACTCCTTCTCCGACGACCCGCTGCGCATGATGCGGGCCGCCCGTTTCGCCGCGCAGCTGGACTTCGAGGTCGCCCCCGAGGTCGTCGCCGCGATGAAGGCGATGTCCGACCGGATCGAGATCGTCTCGGCCGAGCGGGTGCAGGCGGAGCTGAACAAGCTGCTGCTGTCGGACCGGCCCCGTCAGGGGCTGGCTCTGCTGGTGGAAACGGGCCTGGCCGACCAGGTGCTGCCCGAGCTGCCCGCGCTGCGCTTGGAGAGCGATGAGCACCACCGGCACAAGGACGTCTACGACCACTCCCTGATCGTGTTGGAGCAGGCGATCGACCTGGAGGAGGACGGCCCCGACCTGGTGCTGAGGCTGGCCGCGCTGCTCCACGACATCGGCAAGCCCCGGACCCGCCGCTTCGAGAGCGACGGCCGGGTCTCCTTCCACCACCACGAGATGGTGGGTGCCAAGATGACCAAGAAGCGCATGACGGCGCTCAAGTACTCCAACGACATGGTGAAGGACGTCTCCCGGCTGGTGGAGCTGCACCTGCGCTTCCATGGCTACGGGGCGGGCGAGTGGACGGACTCGGCGGTCCGCCGGTACGTGCGGGACGCGGGGCCGCTGCTGTCGCGGCTGCACAAGCTGACCCGCTCCGACTGCACCACGCGCAACAAGCGCAAGGCCAACGCCCTCTCCCACGCCTACGACGGCCTGGAGGCGCGGATCGCACAGCTCCAGGAGCAGGAGGAGCTGGACTCGATCCGTCCCGACCTCGACGGCAACGAGATCATGCGGGTGCTCGACGTCGGACCCGGCCCGGTGATCGGGAAGGCTTACGCCTTCCTGCTGGAGCTGCGGCTGGAGAACGGCCCGATGGAGCGGGAAGCGGCCGTCGCGGCGCTCAAGGAGTGGTGGGCCGCCGAGAACTGAGCACCGCAGCCCGATGTTTCACGTGAAACGTCGCGGGCGGAGCGCGGGCATTCCAGCGGTCGTTCAGGGGCGATGTTTCACGTGAAACATCGCCCCTGAAGAGTCCGGCTCCCGCCGGATCAGCAGGGCGGCGGTCACCGCGTAGAGCGCGGCGACGCCCAAAATCAGGGGGACGGACTTCCCGTCGAGCGGCAGGATGAGCGAGGCCGCGGCGGCCGCACCGACGAAGGCGACGTTGAAGAGCACGTCGTAGACGGAGAAGATCCGGCCCCTGAACGCGTCGTCGGCCCGGGACTGCACCACCGTGTCGGTGGCGATCTTCGCCCCCTGGGTGGCCGTGCCCAGCACGAAGGCCGCCGCCAGCATCGGTCCGGGCGCGAAGAACAGGCCGAGGCCCGGTACCAGCACGGCCGCTATCGCCGCGCAGAGCATGATCCAGCCCCTGGTCCCGAGCCGCCCCACCCCCCAGGGTGTGATGACGGCAGCGGTGAAGAACCCGGCGCCGGATACCCCGACGGCCACCCCCAGCAGGGCGAGGCCGTCCGACTCGCTGTCCGACCACGCGTAACGGCAGAGGGTCAGCAGGGTCACCGTCAGCGCGCCGTAGCAGAAACGCATCAGGGTCATGGCGGTGAGCGCTCGGGCGGCGTCCCGGCGCTCGTACAGGTGGCGCAACCCCTGGACCATGCCGCGCGCCGTCAGGAGCACGTCCCGAGTCACCGTCGGCTGCCGGTGCACCGGGGTCAGGTCGGGGCCGAGGAGACGGATGTCCAGCCGTAGCGAGACGAGCGCCGCGCACAGGTAGAGCGCGGCGCCGAGGAGCACGACGACCGCGTTGGACTCGGCGGCGAGCAGGCGTACCAGGAAGGCCAGGCCCCCGCCGAGGGTGGCCGCGAGGGTACCGGCGGTCGGTGAGAGGGCGTTGGCGGTCACCAGCTGGTCGGCGCCGACGACCCGCGGCAGCGAGGCCGAGAGCCCGGCCAGGACGAAGCGGTTGACGGCCGTCACCGAGAGCGCGGAGGCGTAGAACAGCCAGTCGGGCACCTGCGCGACGATCAGCATCCCGGTGATGCAGGCGAGGAAGGCCCGCAGCAGGTTGCCGTAGAGGAAGACCTGACGGCGGGGCCAGCGGTCCAGCAGCACTCCGGCGAAGGGTCCGATGGCCGAGTAGGGCAGCAGCAGGACGGCCATGGCGGAGGCGATGGCCGCGGGCGAGGCCTGCTTCTCGGGGGAGAACACCACGTAGGTGGCGAGCGCGACCTGATAGACGCCGTCGGCAGCCTGGGACAACAGCCGCACGGCGAGCAGATTCCGGAAATCCCTCAGGCGCAGCAGTACGCGCAGATCACCTACGACAGGCATGTGGGCAAGGGTCACATACGCGGAGGGTCCCCGGGCACATTGCCTGGGGACCCTCCGCGGAAGAACAGTCGACGTCCAAGTGCCGGTGGCTCCTGGCGCATCGCGCTGTGTCCTGCCTAGCGCTCGACCTCGCCCTTGATGAACTTCTCGACGTTCGCGTAAGCCTCGTCGTCGAAGTACTGCACCGGCGGGGACTTCATGAAGTAGCTCGAAGCCGACAGGATCGGGCCACCGATGCCGCGGTCCTTGGCGATCTTCGCGGCGCGCACGGCGTCGATGATGACACCGGCGGAGTTCGGGGAGTCCCACACCTCGAGCTTGTACTCGAGGTTCAGCGGAACGTCACCGAAGGCGCGACCCTCGAGGCGGACGTAGGCCCACTTGCGGTCGTCGAGCCACGCGACGTAGTCCGACGGACCGATGTGGACGTTCTTCTCGCCCAGCTCGCGGTCGGGGATCTGCGAGGTGACGGCCTGCGTCTTCGAGATCTTCTTGGACTCGAGGCGGTCCCGCTCGAGCATGTTCTTGAAGTCCATGTTGCCGCCCACGTTGAGCTGCATCGTGCGCTCGAGGCGGACACCGCGGTCTTCGAACAGCTTCGCCATCACGCGGTGCGTGATGGTGGCGCCGACCTGCGACTTGATGTCGTCGCCGACGATCGGGACGCCCGCCTCGGTGAACTTGTCCGCCCACTCCTTGGTGCCGGCGATGAAGACCGGAAGGGCGTTGACGAACGCGACCTTGGCGTCGATGGCGCACTGCGCGTAGAACTTCGCGGCGGCCTCGGAACCGACGGGCAGGTAGCAGACCAGAACGTCGACCTGCTTGTCCTTGAGGACCTGGACGATGTCGACCGGCGCCTCGGCGGACTCCTCGATCGTCATCCGGTAGTACTTGCCCAGGCCGTCCAGGGTGTGGCCGCGCTGAACGGTCACGCCCTTGCTGGGGACGTCGCAGATCTTGATCGTGTTGTTCTCGCTGGCGCCGATGGCGTCCGAAAGGTCGAGGCCGACCTTCTTCGCGTCAACGTCGAAGGCGGCAACGAACTCGACGTCGCGGACGTGGTAGTCGCCGAACTGGACGTGCATCAGGCCGGGGACCTTGGCCGCCGGGTCGGCGTCCTTGTAGTACTCGACGCCCTGCACCAGCGAGGCGGCGCAGTTGCCTACGCCGACGATGGCTACGCGAACCGAACCCATTCCGGTTGCTCCCTGTTTGTTCTCGGACGAGGCCTGCGAATGCAGGGCCTCACTTTTCACTTTCACCGGACGGGTCGGATCGTCTGCGATCCCGGCCCGCCCGCTCGCTCGCGATCAGCTCGTTCAGCCAGCGCACTTCGCGCTCCACTGATTCCATACCGTGCCGCTGCAGCTCAAGCGTGTAGTCGTCGAGGCGCTCCCGCGTACGGGCGAGGGAGGTGCGCATCTTCTCCAGGCGCTCCTCCAGCCGGCTGCGGCGGCCCTCCAGCACCCGCATGCGCACGTCCCGTTCGGTCTGACCGAAGAACGCGAAGCGGGCGGCGAAGGACTCGTCCTCCCAGGTATCGGGGCCGGTGTGGGAGAGGAGCTCCTCGAAGTGCTCCTTCCCCTCCGCCGTCAACCGGTAGACGATCTTGGCGCGGCGCCCTGCGAGTGAAGCGGCGAGCGCGTCTTCCAGGGCATTGCCCGGTTCTTCGATCAACCACCCGTTGGCGACGAGCGTCTTGAGGCAGGGATAGAGCGTCCCGTAGCTGAACGCCCGGAACACCCCCAGCGAGGTATTGAGTCGTTTGCGCAGCTCATAGCCGTGCATGGGGGACTCGCGGAGCAGGCCGAGGACAGCGAACTCGAGAATGCCCGATCGCCGGCTCATCCGCCTGCTTCCTCCTCGCCCCTGAGTCTTTATGCCGAGCTGATGTATCGACTCGATACATCCAGACGATAGAACGGGCGGCCCGTTACGACAAGGGGAGGCGTGGTGACCGGCGTCACATCATCAATTCGTGGGAGGCAAGTTGCCTGATTTGGGGTGAACTTCGGCAGTGGTGAGGTTTTGAGCGTGCGTAGTCTGTGCGCCGGGGGAATCCGGAACACGCCTGCCGCTTCCAGGCCACTCGCCTGCCCGAGGAGTAGTCGTTCGATGAGCGAGCACCGCCGCAAACCGCCGCAGCAACAAGGTGGTGGGCGCGCTGCGGCCCGAAGGGCCGCCCAGCAGCGGCCCGGCCGGGGCGCCATGCCCGGGCGTGACGCCCCCACCGCATCGCCCGCGGGTCCGTACGCCGGACAGCCGGTCCACGACAGCCGTGCCGGAGCCCGCCAGGGCGCCCGGGGAGCCGGCGCGGGCCGCGGCGGCAAGGGGCCGGGCCGCAAGGACAAGCGGCTGATCAACTATCCGCGGTCCGACCGGGAGGGCTGGCAGCGCTTCCTGCCCTCCTGGAAGCTGGTCGGTGGCACGGCCCTCGGCTTCTTCGCCATCGTCACGGCCGGGTCGGGCATCGGCATCGCGATGGTGGGCACCCCTGACGCGAACAAGGCCGCCAAGGCCCAGAACAACGTCTTCTACTGGGCCGACGGCAGCCAGATGGTCGCGACCGGTGGTTCGACCAACCGGCAGATCGTGCCCATCGACACGATCCCGCGGTCGATGCGGAACGCCGTGATCGCGGCGGAGAACGAGTCCTTCGAGACGGACAAGGGCGTCGACCCGATGGGCATCGCCCGGGCCGTGGTCAACATGGCGAAGGGCGGCTCCACCCAGGGTGGCTCGACCATCACCCAGCAGTACGTGAAGAACACCTTCCTGGACTCCGACCAGACGCTGAAGCGGAAGGTCACGGAGCTGTTCATCTCGATCAAGCTGGGTGTGACCACGGAGAAGGACACGATCCTCGCGGGCTACCTGAACACGGCGTACTACGGCCGGGACGCCTATGGCATCCAGGCCGCGTCGCGCGCGTACTTCGACAAGGACTGCGACAAGCTGACCCCCTCCGAAAGCGCGTTCCTCGCCTCGGTCCTCAAGGGCCCCAACCTCTACAACCCGGACGGCGGCATCGGCTCCGCGGCCACGCCCGAGGCCAACACCAAGCGCGCGATGGCCCGCTGGGCGTGGGTGCTCGACCGTGAGGTCGCCGTGGGCCGGATGGACCAGGCCGAACGGGACAAGTACCGCGAGTTCCCCAAGCTGGTCGACTCCGCGCAGGCCCGTTCGCTCGGCGGCCAGACCGGCTACCTGGTCGAGACGGCCAAGCAGTACGTGATGAAGGCCCAGGGCATCACCGCCGAACAGATGGCCCTCGGCGGCTACCAGATCACCACCACCTTCCAGAAGCCCAAGGTGGACGCGCTGGTCAAGGCGGTCGAGGACACCCGCAACGGCTTCTTGGACGAGAAGGCGCGGCCCGACTACGACACCTTCGTGCAGTTCGGCGCGGCCTCGGTGGACGTGAAGACCGGCGCCGTCGTCGCCCTCTACGGAGGGCCCGGCTGGGACAAGAAGCACTTCACCAACAACGCCAACACCATCGGCGTCCCGGTCGGCTCCACCTGGAAGCCGTTCGTCCTGGCCGCGGCGCTCGAGTACGGCACCCAGAACTCGCACGGCGAGGGCCTCTCCGTCGACAGCAAGTACAACGGCAACGACCTGGCGGTCATCAACAACCGCGAGGGCAAGCCGCTGCGCTCCGCCGACGGCAAGCCCTTCAAGCAGAAGAACGAGAGCCCCACCCAGTACGGCTACGTGACCCTCAACGAGGCGATGGAGAAGTCCATCAACACGCCGTTCGCCCAGCTCGTCTTCGACGTCGGCCACGACAAGGTGCGCGCAGTGGCCCAGGCCTCCGGCATCCTCAAGGAGTCGATGGACCCGACCGACAACGCGTCGTTCGCCCTCGGTACCTCCACCCCCTCTGCCATCCGCATGGCCGACGCCTACGGCACCTTCGCCGACTCCGGTACCCACCACGAGCCCTTCTCGGTCACCAAGGTGCTCAAGAACGGTACGGAGCTGCCCGGCTTCGCGGCCCCCAAGGCCCAGCGAGCCATGGACAACTCCATCGCGGACAACATCACCAAGGTCCTGCGCAACGTCGTGGAGAACGGCACCGGCACCAAGGCCAAGAAGCTGGGCCGCCCCGCCGCGGGCAAGACCGGCACCACCGACCAGAACAAGTCAGCCTGGTTCGTCGGCTACACCCCGCAGCTGTCGACCGCCGTCACCCTGTTCCGCACCGACCCGAACTCGGCCGACAAGAAGCTGATGTCCATGAACAAGGTGGGCGGTGTCGACTCCATCCACGGTGGTGACATCCCCGCCGTGATCTGGACCGAGTACATGAAGGACGCGCTCAAGGGCGCACCCGAGAAGGACTTCCCCGAGGCCGAGGACATCGGTGTGGTGGCGGACGCCGCGGGCGCTCCGACCCCCACGCCCACCCCGCCCGTCTCGCCCTCCCCGACGGTGTCCCCGTCCCCGACCGTGTCGCCGTCCCCGACGCTCTCGCCCTCCCCGACGGCGGGCGGCAAGCCGAGCTGCAACCCGTGGAAGCTCTACTGCGACCCGGACCCCAGCGGTTCGCCCACCGGGAAGCCCACTCCCACCAAGATCAGGCCCACGCGGCCGGGCAACAGCATCTGGGGACCCTCGGGCGCCGAAACCGACCCCGACACCGGCTGATCCGTCCCGTCCCACCCGTCCGGGGGCCGTCGGATACCGATGCGGCGGCCCCCGGCGCGTGCACAGCCCCGTACGGCAGGATGAGCGCATGACGAAGGTGCACGAGGACCGCCCCGTACTGCCCACCCAGCAGGACGAGGTCGCAGCGGCCGGCAGCGAGCTGCTTGGCGGCCCGATGGGCAGGTACGCACGGCTCGGCGGCCACTGGCTGGGGCCGGTGCGCGTCATCGCCCTGATCGCGATCGGCATGTTCGCGCTCGGCATGGTCCAGAAGCTGCCCTGCTACGACTGGGCGTGGTTCCGCGGCGCGGGCTCGCAGTACACCCACGCGTGCTACTCGGACATCCCGCACCTGTACGTCGTACGCGGCTTCGCCGACGGCCTGACGCCCTACTTCGACCGGCTCACGGGCGATATGCAGTACCTCGAGTACCCCGTGCTCACCGGCCTCTTCATGCAGGTCGCCTCCTGGCTCACGCCCACGGGCGGCTCCATGCAGCACCGCGAGCAGATGTACTGGATGGTCAACGCCGGCATGCTGATGGCCTGCGCTGCCGTCATCGCGGTCTGTGTCGCCCGTACGCACCGCCGCCGCCCCTGGGACGCCCTGCTCTTCGCCCTCGCGCCCGCCTTCGCGCTGACGGCGACCATCAACTGGGACCTGCTCGCCATCGCGCTGACCGCCGCCGGGATGCTCATGTGGTCCCGCGGCCGGGCCCTGGCCTTCGGTGTCCTGATCGGCCTGGCCACCGCCGCCAAGCTCTACCCCGTGCTGCTGCTCGGTCCGTTGTTCGTCCTGTGCTGGCGTGCCGGCAAGTGGCGGGCCTTCGGCCTGGCACTGCTCGGCGCCGTCGCGTCCTGGCTCGTGGTGAACCTGCCCGTGATGCTCTACGCCTGGGACGGCTGGTCGAAGTTCTACACCTTCAGCCAGGAGAGGCCGATCGACTTCGGATCGGTGTGGCTGCTGATCTCCCAGCGCTCCGGATACCCCCTGGAGAACGCCAACACCTACGCGACCGGCCTGACCCTGCTGCTCTGCGGGGCCATCGGCCTCCTCGGCCTCACCGCCCCCCGGCGGCCCCGCTTCGCCCAGCTGGTCTTCCTGGTCGTCGCCGCCTTCATCCTCGTCAACAAGGTCTACTCGCCGCAGTACGTGCTGTGGCTCATCCCGCTGGCCGCCCTCGCCCGCCCGCGCTGGCGGGACATCCTCATCTGGCAGGCGTGCGAGGTCGCGTACTTCCTGGGGATCTGGTTCTACCTCGCCTACACGACCAGCGGCGAGAAGCACCAGGGGCTGCCCATCGAGGGCTACCAGCTGGCCATCGCCGCCCATCTGCTCGGCACGCTCTACCTCTGCGCCGTGATCGTCCGGGACGTCCTGCTGCCCGAACGGGACGTCGTACGCCGGGACGGCTCGGACGACCCCTCGGGCGGCGTCCTGGACGGGGCCGAGGACCGCTTCACGCTCACCCACGCCACGAGGGCGCCGCTCGCAGCGACGCCCTCGGAGGGACAGCGGGTGGTCGAGTGGGGGAGCCCCCGGGACTAGGGCGTGTTTTAAAAGTAGCGTCGGACGCCCGGAGGTCGCAGGCCAGGCGGGACTTTTAAAACACGCCCTAGGGGGCCCCGCCGCTCCTCAGGCGTCGAGCGCCCGGTCGAACTGGGTCGTGGTGTGCCGCAGGTGGGCCACCAGCTCGTCGCCCACGCGCGGCTCGGTCGCGTCCGACGGCACGAAGAGGATCGACACCTGCATGTGCGGGGGCTCCGCGAACCAGCGCTGCTTGCCCGCCCACACGAACGGGGACAGGTTCCTGTTCACGGTGGCCAGCCCCGCCCGTGCGACCCCCTTGGCGCGGGGCATCACCCCGTGCAGGGCCTTGGGAGCCTCCAGGCCCACCCCGTGCGAGGTGCCGCCCGCCACGACGACGAGCCAGCCGTCCGAGGCGGCCTTCTGCTGGCGGTAGCCGAAGCGGTCGCCCTTGGCGACGCGCGTGACGTCGAGGACGGCACCCCGGTACTGGGTCGCCTCGTGGTCGCCCAGCCACAGCCGGGTACCGATCCGGGCCCGGAACCGGGTCTGCGGGAACTGCTGGCGCAGCCGCGTCAGCTCCTCGGCCCGCAGGTGGCTGACGAACATCGTGTGCAGCGGCAGCCTGGCCGAGCGCAGCCGGTCCATCCACGAGATGACCTCCTCGACGGCGTCCGAGCCGTCGGGGCGGTCCAGCGGGAGGTGGAGCGCGAAGCCCTCCAGCCGTACGTCCTCGATCGCCGCGTGCAGCTGGCCCAGGTCGTGTTCGGAGATCCCGTGGCGGCGCATCGAGCTCATGCACTCGATGACGACGCGCGCGCCGACCAGCCCGCGCACCCCGTCCACCGAGGACACCGAGCGGATGACCCGGTCGGGCAGCGGCACGGGCTCCTCGCCGCGCCGGAACGGGGTCAGGACCAGCAGGTCGCCGCCGAACAGGTCCTTGATTGCGGCGGCCTCGTACGTCGTCCCTACGGCCAGGATGTCGGCGCCCATGCGGGTCGCCTCCTCGCACAGCCGCTCGTGGCCGAAGCCGTAGCCATTGCCCTTGCAGACCGGGATCAGTCCGGGGAACTGATCCTGGATCTGCTTCTGGTGCGCACGCCAGCGCGCGGTGTCGACGTAGAGCGTGAGCGCCATGCCCGTCCGGAACCTCTCTAGAAAAGAACTGCGCGGTGCAGCGGGGAGTGGGGTGGGGATCAGCGGCGGGACATGTAGATGTCCAGCGCCTTGTGCAGCATCTTGTTGAGCGGGAAGTCCCATTCGCCGACGTACTCGACGGCCTCGCCGCCCGTGCCGACCTTGAACTGGATCAGGCCGAACAGGTGGTCGTTCTCGTCCAGGGTGTCGCTGATGCCGCGCAGGTCGTAGACGCTCGCGCCGAGTGCGTACGCGTCGCGCAGCATGCGCCACTGCATCGCGTTCGACGGGCGGACCTCGCGCTTGTGGTTGGCGGATGCGCCGTAGGAGTACCAGACGTGCTGGCCGACGGTGAGCATCGTGGCGGCGGCCAGCGGCTCCCCCTCGTGCGTGGCGATGTACAGCCGCATCCGGTTCGGGTCCTCGGAGTTGAGGGCCGTCCACTGGCGCTGGAAGTAGCTGAGGGGACGCGGGCGGAACTTGTCGCGCTCGGCGGTGATCTCGTAGAGGTGCTGCCAGGTGGGCAGGTCCTCGTAGCCGCCCTGGACGACCTCGACGCCGGCCTTCTCGGCCTTCTTGATGTTGCGGCGCCACAGCTGGTTGAAGCCCTTGAGGACGTCGTCCAGGGAGCGTTCGGCGAGCGGCACCTGGAAGACGTAGCGCGGCTGGACGTCACCGAAACCGGCGCCGCCGTCCTCGGCCTGCTGCCAGCCCATGCGGCGCAGCTTGTCGGACACCTCGAAGGCACGCGGCTCGATGACCGAAGCCTCCACGTCGCGCAGGCGCTTGACGTCGGGGTCCTGGATGCCGGCCTTGATGGCCGTCGAGTTCCAGCGGCGGATGACGACGGGCGGGCCCATCTTCACGGTGAAGGCGCCCTGCTGCTTGAGGTGCGCCAGCATCGGCTGGAGCCATTCCTCGAGATTCGGGGCGTACCAGTTGATGACGGGGCCCTCGGGAAGGTACGCGAGGTAGCGCTTGACCTTGGGCAGCTGCCGGTACAACACCAGTGCGGCACCGACGAGTTCACCGGCGTTGTCGAACCAGCCGAGGTTCTCCGAACGCCACTCGTTCTTCACGTCGGCCCACGCCGGAACCTGGCAGTGGCTCGCCGAGGGCAGGCTCTGGAGGTATGCCAGATGCTGCTCTCGGCTGATGGTCCTCAGGGACAGGCTCATGCGGGGCGTCTCCTAGGCGGCTTCGCTGGCTATGGCGCGAAGCCTACTGCGACAAGGGCGCCACCCATCTGGGGGACGGACCCGGTCCGGGCCGGCGGTCGGCCGACGCCCCGTCGCGGAGGTGCCCGGCTACCCGAAGAGACCGCCGTGTGCCATGGCGAGATAGAACCCGACCGCAGCGGCTCCCAGGCCGACGATCAGTGCGAAGCGCTCGCGTGTCGTGGCCGAGATGAACTGTCCGTAGGCGCCGGTGAGGATGCCGATCAGTCCGGTCCACGAGCTGAGCAGGTGCAGGTTGTGGAAGAACGCCGTGACGAACGCCACGACGCCGAGGATCAGAGTGACCGCCACAAGGGTGTCCTGCAGCGGGTGGGGCTTCCCGTCGGTGGAGAACAGCGAGATGGACGACTGGGGCCGCATTGCCTGTGCCATCGGAAAGGCACCTCCTGGCTGACGCAGAGCGGTGCTGCGGCGTTGCCGTCCGGCGGAGCCGGGGGCATAGCACCGAGCACACCCGATGGGTACAGAGTGTGGCCTCCTGGTGCCGGATTTCAACCGGAAGGAGGTGAGCAGGTACTCTGTACGGTCTGCACCTGTGTCCGTTCACTCGGACGCGGTGCCGATACGCATCACGACCCTCCTGCCACGGAACGACCGTGGCCGCTGAGTCCAAAGGAGGTGGGTTCCACATGCGTCACTACGAAGTGATGGTCATCCTCGACCCCGATCTCGAGGAGCGCGCTGTCTCCCCGCTGATCGAGAACTTCCTTTCTGTCGTCCGTGAGGGCAACGGAAAGGTCGAGAAGGTCGACACCTGGGGCCGTCGTCGTCTCGCTTACGAGATCAAGAAGAAGCCCGAGGGCATCTACTCGGTCATCGACCTTCAGGCCGAGCCTGCGGTCGTCAAGGAGCTCGACCGACAGATGAACCTGAACGAGTCGGTCCTCCGGACCAAGGTCCTCCGTCCCGAGACCCACTGAACCTCCCAGTTCAGCGGTAATCGGGATTTCGAGTAGCACAAGCAGCCAGCAAAACCCGCCGAGAGGTTCATCCATGGCAGGCGAGACCGTCATCACGGTCGTCGGCAATCTCGTCGACGACCCCGAGCTGCGCTTCACCCCCTCGGGTGCGGCGGTCGCGAAGTTCCGTGTCGCGTCCACCCCCCGCACCTTCGACCGCCAGACCAATGAGTGGAAGGACGGCGAAAGCCTGTTCCTGACCTGCTCGGTGTGGCGGCAGGCGGCCGAGAACGTCGCGGAGTCCCTTCAGCGGGGCATGCGTGTCGTCGTTCAGGGCCGGCTGCGCCAGCGGTCCTACGAGGACCGTGAGGGTGTCAAGCGCACGGTCTACGAGCTGGACGTCGAGGAAGTCGGCCCCAGCCTGAAGAACGCCACGGCCAAGGTCACCAAGACCACGGGACGCGGCGGCCAGGGCGGCTACGGCGGCGGTGCCGGCGGTCAGCAGGGCGGCGGCGGTGGCAACTGGGGCGGAGCCCCCAGTGCGGCCCCTCAGGGCGGCGGAGCACCTTCCGACGACCCTTGGGCTTCCAGCGCACCGGCCGGCGGCCAGCCGCAGCAGGGCGGCGGCGGGGGCGGCTGGGGCGGAAGCTCCGGCGGCTCCAGCGGCGGTGGCTACTCGGACGAGCCGCCCTTCTAAGGGCAGCTCTACCCCACTTCTTGATCACACAGGAGAGACACAATGGCGAAGCCGCCTGTGCGCAAGCCTAAGAAGAAGGTCTGCGCGTTCTGCAAGGACAAGACCGTGTACGTGGACTACAAGGACACGAACATGCTGCGGAAGTTCATTTCCGACCGCGGCAAGATCCGTGCCCGCCGCGTCACCGGCAACTGCACGCAGCACCAGCGTGACGTCGCCACGGCAGTCAAGAACAGCCGTGAGATGGCGCTGCTGCCCTACACGTCCACCGCGCGATAAGGAAAGGGTGACCGAATAATGAAGATCATCCTGACCCACGAGGTCTCTGGCCTCGGAACGGCCGGCGACGTCGTAGACGTCAAGGACGGCTACGCTCGCAACTACCTGGTCCCGCGCGGTTTCGCGATCCGCTGGACCAAGGGTGGCGAGAAGGACGTGGCGCAGATCCGCCGCGCCCGCAAGATCCACGAGATCGCGACCATCGAGCAGGCCAACGAGTTCAAGGCCAAGCTCGAGGGCGTGAAGGTGCGTCTGGCCACCCGTTCGGGTGACACCGGCCGCCTCTTCGGCTCCGTAACCCCGGCCGACATCGCCACGGCGATCGAGGCTTCCGGTGGTCCCAAGGTCGACAAGCGCCGCGTTGAGCTGGCGTCCCCGATCAAGACCCTCGGTTCGTACCAGGTCTCCGTGCGTCTGCACGCCGAGGTCGTCGCGAACCTTGGTGTCGAGGTCGTCGCCGCCTAAGTGCCGCGCACGAAGGGCCGCACCCCTCGGGGTGCGGCCCTTCGTCGTTTCCAGGCGGAACGGGCGCCCTGCGGCGGCGTACGTTTCACGTGAAACACGCTGTTTCACGTGAAACGGAGCGTTTCACGTGAAACATCGGCGGTGCGGGGAGGCCCGAGTCGGCCGGGAAGGCCCGGCATGGGGAGCCGTCAGCGCGCGGCGCCCGTGACCAGCCAGCGGCCGGAGCGGGCCCGCAGCTGGAGGGTGACCATCCGGACCAGCATCATCAGCGTCATCGCCCACCAGAGGGTGGTGAGGCCCCCGCCGACGCGCGGGACGAGCAGGGCGGCCGGGGTGAAGACGGCCAGCGTGACGACCATGGCTCCGGCCAGGTAGCGGCCGTCGCCGGCGCCCATCAGGACTCCGTCGAGGACGAAGACGATGCCCGAGACCGGCTGTGAGAGGGCGACGACCAGCAGGGCGGGCAGCAGGGCGTCCTTGACCGTGGCGTCACCGGTGAAGAGCGGTACGAAGAGCGGTCGCGCCGCGATGACCAGGATGCCGAGGACCACTCCCGAGGCGACGCCCCACTGCACCATGCGGCGGCACACGGCCCTGGCCCCCTCGGTGTCCCCCGCGCCCAGGTAACGGCCGATGATGGCCTGCCCGGCGATGGCGATCGCGTCCAGCGCGAAGGCGAGCAGGCTCCACAGGGACAGCAGGATCTGGTGGGCCGCGATCTCGGCGTCGCCCAGTCGGGCCGCCACGGCGGTCGCGATCATCAGGACGGCCCGGAGCGACAGGGTCCGCACCAGGAGGGGCACACCGGCTTGTGCGCAGGCCCGGATGCCGGCGGCATCCGGCCGCAGGGAGGCGTGGTGGCGCCGGGCCCCCCGGACCACGACGATCAGGTACGCGGCGGCCATGGCGCACTGGGCGATGACCGTGCCCCAGGCGGATCCCGCGATGCCGAGCCCCGCTCCGTAGACCAGGGCGACGTTCAGGCCTCCGTTGAGGGCGAAGCCGCCGATGGCCACGTACAACGGGGTTCGCGTGTCCTGGAGTCCGCGGATCACGCCGGTGGCGGCCAGGACCATGAGCATGGCCGGGATGCCGAGGGCCGAGATGCGCAGATAGGTGACGGCGTAGGGGGCCACGGTGTCCGAGGCGCCGAAGAGGGAGATCAGCCAGGGAGCGGTGGGCAGGACGACCGCGACCACCACGGCGCCGAGCAGCAGGGCGAGCCAGATGCCGTCCATGCCCTGCCGGATGGCGGCCTGGAGGTCGCCCGCGCCGACCCGGCGCGCGACCGCCGCGGTGGTGGCGTAGGCCAGGAAGACGAAGACGCTCACGGCGGTCGTCAAGAGTGCGGCGGCGACCCCGAGACCGGCGAGCTGAGGGGTGCCGAGGTGCCCCACGATGGCACTGTCGGCCATGACGAAGAGGGGTTCGGCGACGAGGGCGCCGAAGGCGGGGAGCGCGAGTGCGAAGATCTCGCGGTCGTGCCCTCTCGGGGCAGCCTTCGGAGTCTCGGGGGCCTGTGTCATGGGCTCAATCTAATCTTCCACAGGTAATGGATGCAAGCCCCTACTGAGCCTTACTGACACGCTGACTTGGGCGTTCTTCCCACCCCTTTGGAGGCGATCTCGGAACGGAGGCGAAGAATTTTCTTCCCCGCAGGCCGTGAAAGATGAAAGGGCAGGTCAGATGGGGTCACGGGGTGGGTCGGGTGATTTTGTCCACAGCTCCGTCCCCCGGTCCGTACACAGCTTCCGGGGAGTTACCCACAGCATTGGGCCCGTCATCCACATCTCATCCACACAGCCTGTGGATAACAAGATTGGCTGACGTCGCCGGCGGCTCTACCGTGGTGCGTTGCCCGACGCGCCGAGAGCCGGTCCGGGCGCCCCAAATGTCAGAGCCGTGTCGTAGAAAGAGTCGGCACGGCAAGGTCCGCTTTGCGGACGGGAGGAGGCGGCCCGGTGAGCAGTCCCGAGCCCATGGACGACCCTTGGGCCGACAGCGGTCCAGGTGACCGTCTGCCCGCCCGTCCGCGCCGTGGTGGCGAAGGCCGCGGCCGCGGGGACGAGCAGCCCGAGCGGGGCCGCGAGGGCGGTTCCTGGGACGGTGGCGGCAGTGGCTTCGAGCGGGTCCCGCCCCAGGACCTCGACGCCGAGCAGTCGGTCCTCGGCGGCATGCTGCTTTCGAAGGACGCGATCGCCGATGTGGTCGAGGTGCTCAAGGGGCACGACTTCTACCGCCCCTCCCACGAGACGATCTACCAGGCGATCCTCGACCTGTACGCGAAGGGAGAGCCCGCCGACCCCATCACGGTCGGCGCGGAGCTGACCCGGCGCGGCGAGATCAGCAAGGTCGGCGGTGCCTCGTACCTCCACACGCTGGTCCAGTCCGTGCCGACGGCGGCCAACGCGGAGTACTACGCGGAGATCGTCCACGAGCGGGCCGTCCTGCGACGGCTCGTCGCGGCGGGCACGAAGATCACGCAGATGGGATACGCGGCCGACGGGGACGTCGACGAGATCGTCAACAGCGCCCAGGCCGAGATCTACGCCGTCACAGAGCAGCGGACCTCCGAGGACTACCTGCCGCTCGGCGACATCATGGAGGGCGCCCTCGACGAGATCGAGGCCATCGGCTCGCGCAGCGGGCAGATGTCCGGTGTGCCCACCGGCTTCACCGACCTGGACTCGCTGACGAACGGGCTGCACCCCGGCCAGATGATCGTCATCGCGGCACGCCCGGCCATGGGCAAGTCGACCCTGGCCCTGGACTTCGCCCGTGCCTGCTCCATCAAGAGCAACCTGCCCAGCGTGATCTTCTCCCTCGAAATGGGACGCAACGAGATCGCCATGCGCCTCCTCTCAGCGGAAGCCCGGGTCGCGCTCCACCACATGCGCTCGGGCACCATGACCGACGACGACTGGACCCGGCTGGCCCGCCGGATGCCGGACGTCTCCGCCGCCCCGCTGTACATCGACGACTCCCCCAACCTGTCGATGATGGAGATCCGTGCGAAGTGCCGCCGGCTCAAGCAGCGAAACGATCTGTCACTCGTCGTCATCGACTACCTGCAGCTCATGCAGTCCGGCGGCTCCCGGCGTCCCGAGAGCCGTCAGCAGGAGGTCTCGGACATGTCCCGAAACCTCAAGCTGCTGGCAAAGGAGCTGGAGGTGCCGGTGATCGCGCTGTCCCAGCTGAACCGTGGTCCCGAACAGCGCACCGACAAGAAGCCGATGGTCTCCGACCTGCGAGAGTCCGGCTCCATCGAGCAGGACGCCGACATGGTGATCCTGCTGCACCGCGAGGACGCCTACGAGAAGGAGTCCCCCCGGGCCGGAGAGGCGGACCTGATCGTGGCCAAGCACCGCAACGGTCCGACGGCGACGATCACAGTCGCTTTCCAGGGCCATTATTCGCGGTTCGTGGACATGGCCAACACCTAGAGTCGGATCATGACTTCCGCAGGTACAGCAGACACAGCAGGTCCGTTCGGCGCGGCAGGTACGTCCGACGAGCGGGACCTGCTCCCTTCGACCCGGCGGGCACTGCTGCACCGCATCGCCGTCGCCCAGAGCGAGGGACGGGTGCCGTCGCTCGTGGCCGCGGTGGTCCGCGGCGGCGAGATCGTGTGGGAGGGCTCCCGCAGTTGTGTGGACGGGCACGGGCCCGACGGTGACGTGCAGTACCGGGTGGGTTCGATCAGCAAGACCTTCACCGCCGTGCTCGTGCTGCGGCTGCGCGACGAAGGCCTGCTGAACCTCGAGGACCCGTTGGAGAAGCACCTCCCGGGCACGGGGGCGGGCGAGGTGACCATCGCTCAGCTGCTCGCCCACACGGGTGGGCTGGCGGCGGAAACTCCGGCTCCGTGGTGGGAGCGCACCCCGGGCGCGCTGCGGCCCGAGCTGGCGGACGTCCTGGGGGAGGAGCCGTTCCGGCACGTGCCCGGCCGGCGCCACCATTACTCCAACCCGGGGTACACCCTGCTCGGTTCGCTGGTGGAGGCGGTGCGCGGGAAGCCGTGGGCCGAGGTGCTCCACGACGAGGTGCTGCGGCCGCTGGGGCTGGAGCGGACCAGTGTGCATCCGCAGGCCCCGCACGCGGGCGGCTGGGCCGTGCACCCCTGGGCGGACGTGATGCTGCCGGAGCCCCTGGAAGACCTGGGGCTCATGGCGCCCGCCGGGCAGCTCTGGTCCACGGCCCGGGATCTGGCTCGGTTCGCCGTCTTCCTCACGCGGGGCGACGAGCGGGTGCTGGCCGCGGAGACGGTGCGCGAGATGCGGACGGCGGCCTCGCCGCCCGAGCCGGGCGTCGCGGAGGGCGGGTACGGCCTGGGCATGCAACTGACGGCTTCCGGCGGGCGCTCCCTGGCGGGGCACAGCGGCTCGCTCCCGGGCTTCGTCGCCTGCCTGTGGACGAGCGAGACGGACGACCTCGCCGTGGTCGCCCTGGCGAACGGCACCTCCGGCTTGCCGGTCTCCCTGCTCGCCGCCGAGCTGCTGGGCATCGTGGCAGACGCGGAGCCGCGGATCCCGGAGCCCTGGAAGCCCTTCCGGGAGGCCGATGAGGTGGCTCTGGAGCTGACCGGCCCCTGGTACTGGGGCACGGCCCCGCACGTGCTCCGGTTGAACGCGGACGGAAGTCTGGCGCTCGGTCCCGTGGCGGCGACCGGACGGGCGGCCCGCTTCCGGGCCGCCGGTGACGGGAACTGGATCGGAGTGAGCGGCTACCACGCCGGCGAGACCCTGCGCGCGGTGCGCCGGGCGGACGGATCGGTGAGCCACCTGGACATCGGGTCGTTCGTCTTCACGCGGGCGCCCTACGATCCGGCCGCGCCGGTCCCCGGGGGCGTCGACCCCCAGGGGTGGCGGGGCGTCGGCTGATCAGCCGACGAGTTCGCGTTCCAGTGGGGTGCGAAAGCGCGGGGTGACGCGTGCGTCGCCCACCCACCGGGCCAGCCTCTGCGCCTCGGCGGTGACCGCCCGCTCGGCCGCACGGCCCCGGTCCTCCAGCAGCTTCCAGACCACCTCTCCGTCCGCCCGCTGGGCCCAACCCCCCACGATCTCGCCGTTCCACCACACCGTGGGACCGATGTTCCCGGCGTAGTCGAAGAGGGCGGTGCGGTGGGCCGGATCGAGCTGGAAGCGGCGGTCGGCCCACCCCATGCCACTGGGGTCGAGCGCGGGCAGCAGGGCTGCCCAGGGCTCGGGCGCCGCCTTGGGCCCGGAGTCTGCGGCGGCGACGAGAGCGGTCCCACCGTCGTCGAGACGTACCTCTTCGGTCCCGGCGGCGGCCAGGGCCTTGCGCACGTCCGAGAGGTTCCACCCGGTCCACCACTTGAGGTCGGCCTCGGTGGCCGGTCCGTAGGCGTACAGCCAGCGCCGGGCCAGTTCGGCGCGTGCCTCGGCCGCGGGTACGGGCGCCCAGGGCTCCGTGTGGACCCAGCGGTACTGGCTGGACGTCCAGGAACCACGGGGCCGGTCCCGGCGGATGCGCCCGTCGGCGGCCAGCAGCCGGATCACCCGGGTGGTCACGCCGGTCTCCGCCTCGTACTTCTTTCCGCGTCCGACGGTGATCTTCTGGCGCAGGGCGGGCACCGCGGCGGAGAGTTGGCTTCCTGTCGAGGGGCCGTGGGCGTCCAGGGCGGCGAGGGCCGCGGCCTCCACATCGGCGAGCCACTCGGCGTCCAGTCCCTGGCCGTCCTCCGCGAGGTGCTTGAGCAGGCTGCGCCGCTCCTTGAGGGCGATCGCCCGCGCCGTGGAGGAGTCGACGTAGGGGGCGCACTCCCGCGAGACGGCGAAGAGCGTGTTGCGCATGCTGAGCAGGCGGACGAGGCTCACGTCCTCGTAGAGGGCCTGCTCGATGGTGTCGGGCCCGCAGTTGAGCAGGCGTGCGCGGGCGGAGAGGAAGACGGTCGCCGCGTCGGTGGCGTGCAGGGCGACCACGGCGTCCGCCGCTTCCGCCACCGTGGTGGCGCGGGTGGAGGGCGCGAGACGGTGCCGACGGCCGAGCCGGTGACGGCGGTCGGCGGTGGTGACGAGGGGGAGGCTGCGGCTCATCCTCGGGATGGTAGGCCGGGCCACCGACAGGGGCCCGGCCATCGGCCGTGTGCCGACCTCGGTCAGAGCTGGTACTTGAAGCCCACGTGCGAGGCGACGAAGCCGAGCCGCTCGTAGAACCGGTGCGCATCGGTACGGGTGACGTCGGAGGTGAGCTGCACGAGCTGGCAGTTCTCCGCCCGGGACTTCTCGATCGCCCATTCGATGAAGCGGGTGCCCAGTCCGCTGCCGCGTTCATCGGCGTGCACACGGACGCCTTCGATGATGGAACGGGTCGAACCCTTGCGGGACAGGCCCGGGATGACGGTCAGCTGGAGGGTGCCGACCACCCGCTCTCCGCGAACGGCGACCACCAGGTGCTGGTTCGGGTCGTCGGTGAGCCGTTTGAGGGCCGCGATGTACGGGCTGAGGTCGTCCGGGGATTCCCGGGTGGCTCCGAGCGGGTCGTCGGCGAGCATCGCGACGATGTCCGGGAGGTCGGCCTCGGTGGCGGGCCGGATGTCCAGTGCGGTCAGGTCGGTCATGGAGCAGTCCTCTCTCAGCCCGCGGCCACGGTGAGCGGGGCCCAGCGACGGGTCCAGTCTCCGGGCAGATCCGGGAGGCCCCGGGTCATGACGGTGTTGTAGGTGATGGAGTCGAGTCCGCGGTCCTTGAGCCAGTCGCGCAGTTCCTCGTGGCGCACGTCGATGTCCGTGCGCAGGGGGCGATCGGTGGTCGCCGCGAGGGCCGTGACGAGCGCCTGGGCACCGGAGGTGTCGCGCGCGATCAGAGGGCCGATGACGTGCGTCTCCATGTTCGGCCAGATGGCGGCGTACCCGACGAGTTCGCCGGTGTGGTCCTCGGCGACGGCGAGCCGGTCCGCGAAGGCGGGCAACCGGACGATGATGTGGGTCCGGTCGGCGCCGAAGATCTCCGCGTCCAGCCGCAGGATGCGCGGGAGGTCCTCCGCGGTGGCCGGACGGACCTGGTGGGCATCCGCGCCGGACGCTGCCGGGCCGGGCCGGAAGCTGCCCGCCAGCATCTCGCCCCGGCCGGTGGCGTCGAAGCCGAGCTCCTCGTAGAGGGGACGGCCGTACGGAGTGGCGTTCAGCGTGAGCGGGATGCCCTCGAGGACGTCGTCGCAGACGTACGTCATCAGGCGGCGGCCCAGGCCCTGACGGGAGTACCGCTCGGCGATGAGGACCATGCCGATGGCGGCCAGCTCCGCCGTGTCGTGCGTCTGTCCGTACCGGGTGACGACGCACGCGGCCGCGAGTCCCTGGCCGTCAGGGGCGTCGACCCCGTACCCGTCTCCCGCTGCGAGGAGCAGACCCCACTTGTGGTCCTCGCGGGGCCAGCCGCGGTCTTGGGAGAGGTCGGCGCAGTACCGGAGATCGTCCAGGGTCAGTGCGCGGATCGGTAGATCGATGAGCTGTGGTGGTGTCACCGACCCAGCGTGGATCACCGGACGGGGAGCGTCCAGAGGTTTTGGAGGCGGATGTTTCACGTGAAACCGGCCGTTGTTTCACGTGAAACGCGCTGTTTCACGTGAAACCAACAGCTGTTTCACGTGAAACCGACAGGCTAGCCTCGGCTCTCATGACACGTCTCCACCTCTTCGACCTCGACGGCACGCTGATGTTCGGCTCGGCGGCGCCCGTCGAGATCTCCCGGCAGCTCGGGCTCAGTGCTGAGATCGCCGAGCTGGAGCGCGCGTTCAGCGCGCGGGAGATCGGACCGCCGGAATTCGCGGTGGGCGTGCACGCCCTCTGGGCGGGACTGACCCCTGCTCACGTGCGGGCCGCATTCGACGGAGCGCCCTGGATCGAGGGCATCCGCGAGGTCTGGCAGGAGATCCGGGAGCGCGGGGAGTACTGCGCGGTCGTGTCCTTGTCACCGTCGTTCTTCGTGGAACTCCTGCTGGAGTGGGGCGCGCACGCCGCGCACGGTTCCGTCTTCCCCGAGGTGCCGTTCACCCGGGCCGTGGACGTGACGGGGATCCTGACCCCGGAGGGCAAGCTGGAGGTGGCGGACCGCCTCTGCGCGCAGTTCGGGGTGACCCGGAGCGACTGTGTCGTCTATGGGGACTCCATGACCGACGCGGTCCTGTTCGGGGTGTTACCGGTTTCGGTGGCGGTCAATGCGCGGCCCCACGTGGCCGCCCTCGCGACCCACGTCTACGAGGGCCGGGACCTTCGTGCGGCGTACCGGCTCGCCGGCGCGGCGCCGCTCGTCCCCGAAGTGGGGGCATCCTTGCCCGAAGTCGGGGCATCTTAAGGCGGGCGCCGGTTCGAACTGCGGAATTTCCGCATTTCTCCGCAAGCCGTTCTTTCGGCTGGCATGCTGCGAAGCCCGGAACCACGGATTCAAGGCCGTGGCGCGTGCACACCGTCCGAGATGTTCGAAGCGAGGCACCGCATGGACGCTCCGCCCACCAGATCGGCCAGATGGGGGACCGACGCAATACCCTCCGGGGGCGGCGTGACCGAGCCCTCCTCCGATGCCGTGCTCATCCGTCAGACCCTCACCGAGATCGGTCCCATAGCCGACAAGGTGACGTCGTACTTCTACGCCCTGGTCTTCACGGGTCATCCGGAGTTGCGGTCGATGTTCCCCGTGGCCATGGACCTGCAGCGGGACAGGCTGTTGAAGGCCCTGCTCACGGCGGCCGAGCACATCGACGATCCGCAGGTGCTCACCCCTTTTCTGAGCCGGCTGGGCGCCGGTCACCGCAAGTACGGCACCATGGCCGGGCACTATCCGATCATCGGCGAGGCGCTGATCGGCGCGCTGGCCCGGTACGCCGAGCGGAGCTGGGGCCCGGAGGCAGAAGCCGCCTGGGTGCGGGCGTACACCGCGATCTCCCAGATCATGATCGATGCCGCGGCGGACGACGAACGGAAGGCCCCCGCGTTCTGGCAGGCCGAAGTGGTCTCGCACGACCTGCGCACCCCGGACATCGCCGTACTGACGGTCCGTCCGGATCAGCCCTACACCTTCCTGGCGGGTCAGTACACGAGTCTGGAGACTCCCTGGTGGCCCCGGGTGTGGCGGCACTACTCCTTCGCGTCGGCGCCGCGCGCCGACGGGCTGCTGTCCTTCCACGTCAAGGCCGTCCCCGCGGGGTGGGTGTCCAACGCGCTGGTGCGCCACGCCCGTCCCGGCGATGTCCTGCGGCTGGGGCCGCCGACGGGCTCGATGGTGGTCGACCACTCCACCGACAACGGGATGTTGTGCCTGGGCGGTGGTACGGGAATCGCCCCGATCAAGGCGCTGATCGAGGACGTGGCGGGGCACGGCGAGCGGCGCCCGATGGAAGTGTTCTTCGGGGCGCGCAGCGACGACGACCTCTACGACAAGGACACGCTGCTGGGTCTGCAGCGCTCGCACCCGTGGCTGTCGGTGCGGCCCGTGGTGTGCGACGGGCTGGCCGGGCAGCTGCCGCAGGCGGCCGGTGAGCACGGGCCCTGGAATTCGTACGACGCCTTCATCTCCGGTCCGCCGGGGATGATCCGCAGTGGTGTGGACGCCCTGAAGCGGATAGGGATCCCGGGGGACCGGATCCGGTACGACTCGGTCGAGGAGCCGGTGGGGGTCTCCGGCTGAGCCGTGGGCCCCCACCGGAGCGGCTCAGCCCAGGTCGGCGGCGTGCATGGCGCGGACGCCCTCGATGTTGCCGTCGAGGTAGTGCCGCAGGGACAGCGGGACGAGATGGACGGCGGCGATGCCGACACGGCTGAACGGCACCCTGACGATCTCGTACTCGCCTTCGGGCTGATCGATCTCGGGTCCGTGACGCTGGCTGGGGTCCATCGATTCGAGGTGGCAGACGAAGAAGTGCTGCACCTTGACGCCGGTCACTCCTGCTTCGGCGATGTGTTCGACGGTGTCGACGAAACAGGGCACCACATCGGTGATCTTGGCTCCGAGTTCCTCGTGGACTTCGCGGTGCAGGGCGTCGACGACGGTGGCGTCCGTGGACTCCACTCCGCCGCCGGGGGTGAGCCAGTACGGATCGACGCCGGGCTTGGTGCGTTTGATCAGGATCAGATCGTCACCGTCGAGCAGGATCGCGCGGGCGGTGCGTTTGACCACAGGACGTTCGGTCATGGGTGAAGCGTGGCCCAGGACTCCGCTTTTGAAACGCCGCGGCGCCGAGCAGGTGGTCCGGGCCGCCGGGGGCGGCCCGGACCACCTGCACCCGGGTGGTTCAGACGTCGCGGTTCCCCGGGGTCCCGGTCCCGCCCGACCCGCCGGAAGCCGCGGTGTCCAGGGCCCGCAGCACGTCGGCGACCAGGTCATCGGTGTCCTCGGCCCCTGCGGAGAAGCGGATGAAGCCGTCGGGAACGGCGTCGCCGCCCCAGCGGCCGCGCCGCTCGGCCGTGGAGCGGACACCGCCGAAACTCGTGGCGTCCTCCACCAGGTGCAGGGCGCTCATGAAGCGTTCGGCGTGGCTCCGGTCGGCCAGGGTGAAGGAGACCACCGAGCCGTAACCCGACATCTGCCGGCCGGCCGTCGCGTGGGAGGCGTCGGCGGGCAGTCCCGGGTAGCGCAGGCCCGTGACATCGCCGCGGCCGGCCAGCGCCTCGGCGACGGCCAGTGCGTTGTCCCACTGGCGCAGGGTGCGCAGCTGGAGGGTGGCCAGGGAGCGGTGGGCCAGCCAGGCCTCCATGGGCCCCGGGATCGCGCCGACGACCTTGCGCCACTGGCGGACCCGGGCGGCGAGTTCGGGGTCGCGGCAGCTGACGTATCCGAGGAGGACGTCACCGTGGCCGGTCAGCCCCTTGGTGCCGCTGGCGACGGAGAAGTCCGCGCCGAGGGCCAGCGGCCGCTGGCCGAGCGGGGTGGCCAGGGTGTTGTCCACGGCGACCAGCGTGCCGCCGGCGTGGGCCGCCTCCGCCAGCCGCCGTACGTCACAGACGTCGAGCCCCGGGTTGGACGGGCTCTCGATCCAGAGCAGCCGGGCCCCGTCGAGCACCGCGAGCTGGGCCTCCCCGGCGGTCGGGGCGGTGCGCACGTGGACTCCGTACGCCTCCAGCTGGGCGCGGACGAGCGGCAGGGCCTGGTACCCGTCGTCCGGCAGGACGACGGTGTCCCCGGCGCGGGTCTGGGAGAGCAGGACGGCGGAGACCGCCGCCATGCCGGAGGCGAAGACGACCGTGTCCACTTCCTCGCCCGGCGCTTCCAGTTCCCCGATGGCGCGTTCGAGGAGGGTCCAGGTCGGGTTGGTGTCGCGGCCGTAGGTGTAGGGCCCTTCGACATCGCCGGGCAGGTGGAAGTGGGCCGCGAAGACTGGGCCCGGCAGCGTCGGTTCGTTCTTCGCGGGATCGGGCAGTCCGGCGCGTACGGCCCGGGTGCCGTCACCGAGGCCGGCTCGGTCGTGGGGGTTCACGGGGTGTGCTCCTTCAGCGCGGTACGGATGGCTGCCGGGCGAGCCCGCTCAGTCCTTGTCAGGGAGGACCAGGTTCACGGCCCAGGAGACGATGGAGATGATCAGAGCGCCGACCACGGCCGTCCAGAAGCCCTCGACGTGGAAGCTGAGGCCGAGCTTTCCGGCCAGCCAGGAGGTCAGCAGCAGCATCAGGGCGTTCACGACCAGGGTGAACAGGCCCAGCGTAAGGATGAACAGCGGCAGCGAGAACAGCTTCACCACCGGCTTGACGAGGAAGTTGACCAGGCCGAACACGAGGGCGACCAGGATCAGGGTGAGGGTCCGGTGACCCATGCTGCTGCCGTCGTTGAGCGTGATGTCCGCGACCAGCCAGATCGCCACGGCCAGGGCCGCGGCGTTGGCGAGCGTCTTGACTACGAAATTCGTCATGTGTCTGATCGTTGCAGAGAAGATCCGGCTGGGACATCAGCGCGACAGCGGATGACAGGCATGAAAGAGCACAAGGGGCGCAAGGACGATGAAGGCATTCCGGCTGGACGAACTCGAGGCCGAGCGACTGGCCAATGACGGCGCCTACCTCCAGTTCCTGCGCGAACGGAACATGTCCGTCGGGCTGTACGCGCTGGACGCCGGGCAGAGCGATCCCCAGCAGCCGCACGCCCAGGACGAGGTCTACTTCGTCGTCAGCGGGCGGGCGTCGATCACCGTCGGGGAGGAGACGACGACGGTCGCGCGCGGCGGCGTGGTCTACGTCCCGGCCGGGGTCCCGCACCGCTTCCACCACATCACCGAGGACCTGAAGGTGCTGGTGGTCTTCTCGCCGCCGGAGGGCTGAGCCGGCTCCGGGGCCGGGTGACCCCCGAGTACCCGGTGTTCCACGGGCCCGGAGCCCCTAGGGGGCGGGTCAGGGGACTCCAAGGGCTCAGCGGCCCCCGTTGCGTTCCCCCGGCTCCTAGCATCGGAGGCAGGAAGCAACGGACCAGGAAGAGGTTGGGACATGGACGGCATCCGGGAGACATTCGCAGGTATGCCCTGGTGGGTTAAGTGGGTCGCCGTTCCGCTGCTGGCGCTGTTCGTCTTCGGCGGTGTGGTCACCAGCATCCTGGGAACGCTGATCCACCTGCTCTTCAACGTGCTGCTCTTCGTCGGCCTGGTCGCGGGTCTGGTCTTCGTCGTCAAGAAGGTCACCGGCGGTTCCAAGTCCTCGTCGAGCGAGTGGTAGCAACCCGCCACGCGGCGGATTAACCCAGGTGAGGGACGGGAACCGGAACACCGCGCACACGCCGGGGCGTGGCGGATACAGTGAAAAATCCGTGCCGTTCCCTGGGCGCTGAAGCCGGTAATCCGCCCTGACCCGCGGTGATTTCACGTACAGCCGAGTGCGACCCCCAGGAAGCGCGGACACGCGGGGGCGGCCCCCGCGGGCGGGCCGCCCCCAAGGCCCGCCGCCACGCCTGGGGGTGAGCTTTGCCATCGGTTCACAATGCCGGTGTGCCGACACTGATCGGCTCGGTACAGCGTGCTCTGCGGCTGCTCGAAGCGGTGGGTTCCCACAGCGAGGGAGCTCCGGCGAAGCAACTGGCGCGCGAGGCCGGTCTCCCGCTCGCCACCGCCTACCACCTACTGCGGACCCTGACGCACGAGGGCTATCTGCGCCGGGAGGGCGGAGTGTTCGTCCTGGGGGAAGCCGTGGGGCGACTGGCTGGTGGCGGGCTTGAGCAGAAACGTCGCACCATGATCCTGGACTCGCTCGCGCATTTCCGCGAGACGGTCGGAGCCCCCGTCTACTTCGCGGTCTACCGCGACGGTGAGATCGAGGTCGTGGGTGTTTCGGACACCCCGGCCGGCCCCGCCTGCGAGGAGTGGGCCGCCTTCCGCGAGACAGGCCACGCGCACGCCATCGGCCAGTGCCTGCTGGCACAGCTCGACGAGAAGGCGCGCAAGGACCACTACGACCGCCATCCGGTCCAGCCCGTCACCCCGTACACGGTTTCGGACATGCACGCTCTCGAGCAGCGGATCGACTCGCTCGGCCGGATGCAGTCGGTTACGGAGCGTCAGGAGTATTCCCTCGGCACGGTGTGTGCGGCGATCCCGATCACAGCCGGAGACATCGCCGCGACCTTGGCGATTTCTCTTCCGTTGCACCTCGAAGGCCGGTTGCCCTATGCGCTCGCTCGGCTACGGAGTGAAGTAGGCGCGCTGTTGAGTAGCCTCTCGTTCTCTATCAGTATCTGAAAACTCACTCCTTGTGATCTGCAAGCGCTTACACCACTCTTGTCAAGAGGGCCTTGAGGGACCATTCCTGGCCACTTCCACGACAGCGGGGTAGGCAATGCGCGAATCGGTACAGGCAGAGGTCATGATGAGCTTCCTCGTTTCGGAGGAGCTCGCTTTCCGGATCCCGGTGGAGCTGCGGTACGAGGCGCGTGACCCCTACGCGGTGCGCCTGACGTTCCACCTCCCCGGCGACGCGCCCGTGACCTGGGCATTCGGCCGCGAACTGCTGCTGGACGGCATCAACAAGGCATGTGGTGACGGCGATGTGCACATCGCTCCGACCGAACCGGAGGAGCTGTCGGACGTGCACATCCGGCTCCAGGTCGGCGCCGACCGGGCCCTGTTCCGGGCGAGCGCGGCGCCGCTGGTGGCGTTCCTCGACCGCACGGACCGCATCGTGCCGCTCGGTCAGGAGCGCAACCTCGGTGATTTCGAGGAAAACCTGGAGGAGGCGCTGGAGAAGATCCTCGCCGAGGCCCGGCAGAACGAGCAGAACGCGGGCTGAATGCCATCACACAGTGTCACCGCTTACGTCGACGACCGCGCCCTCCGCGGCTCGGCCCCGAGGCCGCCGTGGCGGCCGGGGATCCCGACCGGTCGGCGGACACGACCAGTGCGGCCAGTGCCGTGGTCACCGGGACCGAGGCGACCAGACCGATCGAGCCCACGAGCGTCCGTACGATCTCCTCGGCCACCAGCTCGCTGTTGGCCACCGTTCCCACACTGCTGTTCGCGATGGAGAACAGCAGCAGCAGCGGCAACGCCGCGCCCGCGTAGGCGAGGACCAGAGTGTTGACCACGGACGCGATGTGGTCGCGCCCGATCCGGATCGCCGCCCGGTACAGCGCGCGGGGTCCCATCGTCGGGTCGGCCTGGTGGAGTTCCCAGACCGCGGACGTCTGAGTGACCGTCACGTCGTCGAGGACGCCCAGCGATCCGATGATCACCCCTGCGAGCAGCAGGCCGCTCATGTCGATGTGCGGATAGAGACCGTGGATCAGGCCGGTGTTGTCGTCGGTGTTGCCGCTGAGGAACGCCCAGCCGATGAACACCGAGCCCAGCAGCCCGATCAGCAGCAGTGAGACCAGGGTTCCGAGGACGGCGACCGAGGTCCTGGCGGTCAGGCCGTGGCACATGTAGAGCGCGATCAGCATGATGGCGCTGGCTCCGACGACGCCCACGACCAGCGGGTTCGAGCCCTGGAGGATGGCGGGCAGGATGAAGAGCGTCAGCACGGAGAAGCTGACGGCCAGCGCGATCAGCGCGAACAGCCCGCGCATCCGGCCGACCACCACGACCGCGAGGGCGAAGATGCCGGCCAGCAGCGCCAGCGGGAGTTTCCGGTTCACGTCGATGACGGAGTACTGCAGTTCGCGGGGGGCGGCCGGCGCGTAGGCGACCACGACTTCCTGGCCGTCCTCCAACTGCCGCGGCGCGCCCGGCTGGACGATCTCCACGAAGGTGCGTCCCTGATCGGGGCCGGTGGAGACCTTCACCGTCGCCTTCTTGCAGTCGCCTGCCCGAGCGGCCTCGGCCGCACCGCTCCGGGGGGCGTCGGAAGGGGGCGGGACCTGGGCGGCGTTGACGGACTTGCAGTCGACCCGCTCGATCGACACCACCGCGCCCTGCTGGGTCTGGCGGTCGAAGCCCACGCCGGTGCGCTCGTGGGCGGGGGCGCCGCCCGGCCACAGGACGACCATGCCGACCAGGACGGCGGCGGCGAAGGGGATCAGCACCGCCGCGATGACCTTGCGCAGGTGCTTCGAAACGGGAGCCGCCGGTCCGTGACCGTGGGAGTGGGAGTGCCCGTGGGACGGTCCGGGGGAGGCCTCGTGCGGCGACCCGTGGCGGGCGTGGGCGTGACCCGTGTGTTCCGTGGGTTCCGTGGGCTCGATGGGGGGCTGCGGCGAGGACGTCACCGACTGATCATCGCAAGAGATGAGGGGGCCCACTGTTCAGCACGCCAGGGATGACGCTAGCGTGGGGGCACCTTTGCACAACGCGGGAGCTCGGAGCACCGGGCTGAGAGGGCGCTGATCACCGTACGTGGACACGTACGGGAAGAGGCTGCGTCGACCGCCGAACCTGTTACCGGGTAATGCCGGCGTAGGGAGATCAGGTCTCATGACCATTCAGGACGCACACACGCCTGCCGTCAGCCAGGACAGCGACGGTCGGGAAGAGCGCCAGCCCGGCTGGCACAAGGGGTACGTCGCGGGTTCCCGCCCCGACCTCCGCGTGCCGGTCCGCCAGGTCCACCTCACCAACGGCAAGGACGTGACGCTCTACGACACGTCCGGCCCGTACACCGACCCGCAGATCGAGACCGACGTCCGCCGGGGTCTGGCACCGCTGCGCGAGAATTGGATCATCGGCCGCGGTGACACCGAGGAGTACGCGGGCCGTCCCGTGCGCCCCGAGGACGACGGCATCAAGCACACTTCGCCCCGCGGCGGCCTCAAGAACCTCGACGCCGTCTTCCCCGGCCGCCCCCGCCAGCCCCGCCGGGGCCGCGGCGGCCAGGCAGTGACCCAGCTCGCGTACGCCCGCCGCGGTGAGATCACCCCGGAGATGGAGTACGTGGCGATCCGCGAGAACGTCGCCCCCGAGGTCGTCCGCGAGGAGATCGCGGCAGGCCGCGCGGTCCTGCCCGCGAACGTGAACCACCCCGAGATCGAGCCGATGATCATCGGCAAGCGCTTCCTGGTGAAGGTCAACGCCAACATCGGGAACTCCGCCGTCACTTCCTCGATAGAGGAGGAGGTGGACAAGATGACCTGGGCCACCAAGTGGGGCGCCGACACGGTCATGGACCTCTCCACCGGCCGCAACATCCACACCACCCGCGAGTGGGTGCTGCGCAACTCCCCCGTCCCGATCGGCACCGTTCCGCTCTACCAGGCGCTGGAGAAGGTCGACGGCCGGGCCGAGGAGCTGACCTGGGAGATCTACAAGGACACGGTCATCGAGCAGGCCGAGCAGGGCGTCGACTACATGACAGTCCACGCGGGCGTGCTGCTGCCGTACGTGCCGCTGACCGCGCGCCGCAAGACGGGGATCGTCTCCCGCGGCGGCTCGATCATGGCCGCCTGGTGCCTCGCGCACCACAAGGAGAACTTCCTCTACACGAACTTCGAGGAACTCTGCGACATCCTGGCCGCGTACGACGTCACCTACTCGTTGGGTGACGGCCTGCGCCCCGGTTCCATCGCCGACGCCAACGACGCGGCGCAGTTCGCGGAGCTGAAGACGCTGGGCGAGCTGAACACCATCGCCAAGCGACACCACGTGCAGACCATGATCGAGGGCCCGGGTCACGTCCCGATGCACAAGATCAAGGAGAACATCGACCTCCAGCAGGAGATCTGCGAGGAGGCCCCCTTCTACACCCTGGGCCCGCTGACCACGGACGTCGCTCCCGCGTACGACCACATCACCTCGGGCATCGGCGCGGCGATGATCGCCTGGTGGGGCACCGCGATGCTCTGTTACGTGACGCCCAAGGAGCACCTGGGTCTGCCCAACCGTGACGACGTCAAGACCGGTGTCATCACGTACAAGATCGCCGCGCACGCCGCCGACCTGGCCAAGGGGCACCCCGGCGCTCAGGAATGGGACGACGCGCTGTCCGACGCGCGCTTCGAGTTCCGCTGGGAGGACCAGTTCAACCTGGCCCTCGACCCCGACACGGCGCGCGAGTTCCACGACGAGACCCTTCCGGCCGAGCCCGCGAAGACCGCGCACTTCTGCTCCATGTGCGGCCCGAAGTTCTGCTCGATGAAGATCTCGCAGGACATCCGTCGCGAACACGGCGGGGACCTGAAGGCGGACGAGATCCAGGCGGGCATGGCGGAGAAGTCCGCCGAGTTCGCCGCGGCGGGCAACCGCGTCTACCTGCCGCTGGCCGACTGACACGGGTGACCCGGCGTCGTCTCCGAGGTCGGTCCGCCTCGGGAACGGCGCCGGGCGCCGGGTGCCTGTCCTCCGTGTTCCACGCGCCGTCGTGTTTCACGTGAAACATCCACCCCTGCGGCGTCAGCTCGGCTCGTGCTCCGGTCCGCCGAAGTCGGGGCTCGTGAAGTCCGGTGGCGTATAGCCGGGATGGGTGCTCTCGGAATTCCCCGGGCTGCTGAAATCGGGAGCACTGTAGCCCAGTTGCGGGATGCGCCGGGGCCGGCGCCGCGGTATCGGGGAGCCGGCCCCGGCACTGGGATCCGCCAGCGCGTCCTGGAGGAACGGCATGATGCCCCGCTCCAGCAGTGCGTGCCGCCACGCCTCCCGGGCGCGCGAAACCTCGTCGGGGACGGTCTCCGCCACGTCCACCGTCACCTCGGTCGCGCTGTTGCGGACCGCGGTGACCAGCAGACCGATCGCGGCGATCAGGATCGCCGCCGCCGTGAGGGCGCCGAAGAGCCAACCCGCCGTCAGCATGGTTTCCGCAAAGGCCGGTTCGGGCTCGATCATCTTCAGGGTGTAGCCCACCAGCAGGAAAATGAGCATGGCGGTGCCGGCCAGCACCGGTGCCAGGACCGCGACCACGGCGCCCACCCCCGCGCCGCCACCGCTCGTGTCGTCGTCCGGCGCGTGTGCATGCGTGGCCGCCGTCTCGTCGCGCAGCTCACCGCGGATCTTCACGTAGTGGTCGTACTCGGCCGCGGCGGCGGCCGTCAGCAGCGCACTGGCATCGAGGGCCATGGTGCGCAACTGTTCGGCGTTCAGTCGTTCGCCGAGCGTCGCGAGTTCGGGCCGTTCGTGCGCGGTGCGCAGCGCCTCGTCGAGGAGCCGATCGAACTCCGGTCGGTCTTCGGTCAGCAGGTGCGGAGCGCTGGTCATGTGCATCCCCCGATGCTCCGTGGAGACCGGTGGGCCCGTGTGGACCGGGCACCGGCACAAACGGAGGAGAGCCTGCTACGGATAGTGCGATGGTAGAACGCCCCCGCCACGCGGTGACAGGGGCTTTCCGAAATACCCTGCTCCAGGAACCCTCAGTCGGTCAACGGGAGTTGTACGACCAGCAGTTTCCCTGCCATCGTGACCCCGCCGTCCATGGCGATGGCGAGGCCCTCCGCGTAGACGTGGGGGCCGTCGATGGTCTCCGGACCGTGGGTGCGCTCGCCGTCCTCGGTCCCCACTTCGCCCAGCAGGTACGGGATCGGACTGTGCCCGTGCACCACGCGCCCGCCGCCGTAGGTGCCGAGGAGCTCGCGCACGGCCTGGGGGCCGGTCTCCTGGTCGCGGAAGGCGAAGCGCTTGGTGAACTTGCGGAACAGGTCCCACGTCTCGTCCGCGTCGTGCTGGTTGAGCAGTTCGTGGACCTTGTCGTTGACGTCCTCGATGGAGTCGCCGTAGTCGAGGTAGGCGGTGGTGTCGGAGTGCAGCAGCAGGTGACCGTCCTCCAGGGCGGCCGCGTCCAGCCGCGACATCCACTGCAGGTGTACGTCTTGCAGGCGCTCCATGTCGGTGCGCTGGCCGCCGTTGAGCAGCCAGGCGGCCTGGAAGCTGGCGGTGCCCGCGCCGGACACGACCGGGGTGTCGCCGAACCGCTTGGCTCCGATGAGCAGGAGTTCGTGGTTGCCCATGAGGGCCTTGCAGTACCCGCCCGCGGCCGCGGCCTCGGCGGAGAGCCGCATGACGAGGTCGATCACGCCGATGCCGTCGGGACCGCGGTCCGTGAAGTCGCCGAGGAACCACAGGCGCGCGTTCCCGGCGGACCACCGGCCGTCGGCGTCGATCAGGTGCTGAGCGTGCAGTTCGGCGATCAGCTCGTCGAGGTAGCCGTGGACGTCGCCGACGACGTAGAGCGGCCCGGGCCCGTCGGCGGGGGCGTCCTGGGGGACGTACTGGACCTGGACGGTGTCGCCCGGTCCGCCGCGGCTGATGATCGGGAGGTCGCGCTGCGTGGGCGTGTAGTCCTCGGACTCCGCGGCCGGCTCGGAGGGACCGTGCTGTTCCGCGTGTACGGGCGCCGCCGTGCCGCCGGGCGGGCCCGCGTCCGGCGCGGGAGGCGGACCGGGAGCGTGCACCGGGGTGGGGGCGTAGGCGGGCCGCGGCGGCGGCACCGACGCGCCTTCGTCGTAGTACGCCGGGTACTCGCCGTAGACGGGCACCTCGCGGGGTACCGCGGGCGTGGGTGCGTCCGTGCCGTACGCGACGGGAGGGGCGGCCGGAACCCGGAAGTCCCGCAGCGTCTCCGTCCGCATCGCGGGTCCCTGACCGGCCCCCTGAGTCATCGACCCCTCCACCACCGTCGCGCTGCCGTACATCTGCGGACCCTCCTGACCTCCAGGATCGGAGGGTCCGTGATGTCGTGCGCCCATCATAGGAATGCGGCTCGCGCTCTGTGACGCACCAGGGGTGGTGAATCCTGGCCGGAGCCGACCCTTCCTACCGTTTTCAACCGATATGCGTGTTGCGGGATGGTGCGGAAATACCCGGAGGTCAGTCTCCGGACGGGGATCGGGGCGGACTGACGGTGGTGCGCGGCTGCCTGCGCTGTGACGAAGTTCTGACGATCAGTTCGGTCGGGACCACCTGTTCGACGGGTCGTCCGGTGTCGACGCCCTCGATCGCGTCGATGAGCAACTGCACGACGGCGGTGCCGATGCGACGCGGTTTGAGGGAGAGGGTGGTGATGGGGGGTTCGGTGGAGGCGTACACGGTGGACTCGCTGCAGCACACGAGCAGGAGGTCCTCGGGCACCCGCAGACCGTAGCGCCGCGCGGCGGCCAGCAGGTCGGTGCCGTTGGGGTCGAAGAGTCCGTAGACGGCGTCGGGGCGGTCGGGCCGGGCGAGCAGCCGGTCGGCCGCCACGGCTCCGGCGCACGGATCGTGGGCGGGGTAGGACTCGTAGACGGGGTCCTGGCCGACGCGCTCGCACCAGCTGAGGTAGGCGGTGGTGGAGAGCCGGGTGTAGGTGTCCGTGGTGGTGCCGGTGAGGAGTCCGATGCGCCGGGCTCCCGCGGCGGCGAGGTGGTCGAGCAGGTTGAGGACGGCGGCCTCGTGGTCGTTGTCGACCCAGGCCGTGACGGGGAGGGTGCCGGCGGGGCGGCCGTCGGAGACCACCGGCAGGCCCTGGCGGACCAGCTCGGTGACGACGGGGTCGTGGTCGGAGGGGTCGATGACGACGGTCCCGTCGAGCGCGACGTTCGACCACACGTCGTGCCGGGAGGTGGCGGGGAGGATGACCAGGGCGTAGCCGCGCGCGAGCGCGGCGGAGGTGGCGGCTCTGGCCATCTCGGCGAAATAGGCGAACTCGGTGAAGGTGAAAGGTTCATCCCCGTACGTCGTCACGGTCAGGCCGATGAGGCCGGACTTGCCGGTACGGAGGGTTCGGGCGGCGGCGGACGGGCGGTAGCCCAGCCGGTCGGCCACCTCGCGGACGTGGCGGCGGGTGGCGTCCGGGAGCCGCCCCTTGCCATTGAGCGCGTCGGAGACGGTCGTGATCGAGACGCCGGCCGCGGCGGCCACGTCCCTGATTCCCGCGCGGCCCGGACGGCCCGCGGTCCGCCGGGGGGTCTCGGTCCGGCTCACCTGATGCTTCCCTGCTGCTGTCATGGCGAGCCGATAGTAGGGCTCGGGGGCCTGGTTGGTCCGTATGCATATGCAGGCGTTGACAGGCACGTTTCTGCACGGTGCGCCACCCCAAATGACCTTGGAATACAAGGCATTTGGTAGCCGTAAGTGATCGTGGCGCTTGTCGTCGGGTCCGAGCATGCCAAAGTGGTGAGGTCTCGGACCGGTCTCAACTCACCTGCACGAGGGACGCGCGCCACGGCGCAGGCCACCGGCGCACGCATATATGCACGCGCTCCCCCTCTTTCCTGGCGCCCACCATTCTCGGGACGACGGAATCCTCATAAGGTGAGCAGTATTGAGTTGCACGGGATGGTCGAGGAGGACCTGCGGTGAGCGAGAAGAGCCCGAGGCTGCGCGCCGAGCTGGATGGCATTCCCACGTACAAGCCGGGGAAGCCCGCCGCCGCCGGAGGCCCGGTGGCGTACAAGCTGTCCTCCAACGAGAACCCCTACCCGCCGCTGCCGGGGGTGCTCGAAAGCGTCGTCGCGGCCGCCGGGGACTTCAACCGCTACCCCGACATGGCCTGCACGGCGCTCGTCAACGAGATCGCGGAGCGCTTCGGGGTACCGGTCGAGCACGTGGCGACGGGCACCGGGTCGGTCGGCGTGGCGCAGTCGCTGATCCAGGCGACCGCCGGTCCGGGCGACGAGGTCATCTACGCCTGGCGCTCCTTCGAGGCGTACCCGATCATCGTCCAGATCTCGGGCGCGACCTCGGTCCAGGTCCCGCTGACCCCGGGTGACGTGCACGACCTGGACGCGATGGCGGACGCGATCACCGAGCGCACCCGGCTGATCTTCCTGTGCAACCCCAACAACCCCACCGGCACCGTCGTGCGCCGTGCGGAGCTGGAGCGGTTCCTGGACCGGGTGCCCGCGGACGTCCTGGTGGTGCTGGACGAGGCCTACCGCGAGTTCGTGCGCGACACCGAGGTGCCGGACGGGATCGAGATCTACCGGAGCCGGCCGAACGTCGCGGTCCTGCGCACCTTCTCCAAGGCGTACGGCCTGGCCGGCCTGCGGGTCGGGTTCGCCGTGGCGCACGAGCCGGTGGCCGCCGCGCTGCGCAAGACGGCGGTTCCCTTCGGCGTGAGTCAGCTCGCGCAGGACGCGGCGGTCGCCTCGCTGCGGGCCGAGGACGAGCTGCTGGGCCGGGTGGGCTCGCTCCTCGGGGAGCGGACGCGGGTGTACGAGACGCTGATCGCCCAGGGCTGGTCGGTGGTTCCCGAGACCCAGGCCAATTTCGTGTGGATGCGGCTGGGCGAGCGCACCGCCGACTTCGCGGCGGCCTGCGAGAAGGCCGGTGTGGTGGTCCGGCCCTTCGCGGGTGAGGGCCTGCGGGTCACGATCGGTGAGACCGAGGCGAACGACCTGTTCCTGCACACGGCAGAGGCGTTCTTCAAGGAGCTGTAGGGCTGTAGGAGCTGTAGGAGCCCTGGATGCCGAGGTGGCCGAAGGGGCTGGTGGGGAGCGGCGCGGTTTACGCCAGTTCCACGCGGACGGGGTCGCCCTCGCGGACGGTGGCCAGCAGGCGGGGGTCGCCGTCGAACGAGCCCAGGATGTTGCACGGGCTCGCCAGGCGGCTCTCGCCTCCCCGTGAGATGGGCGTGGGGCCGTAGGGGAGCGCGAGCGCGTCGCCCTCGGTCCAGAAGGCGACCGTGCCCGGTTCGACGACCTGCCGGGCGTCCTCCTCGAGCGCGACGGAGACGCCGGTGTCGAAGTAGACCTCCTCGCCCCAGAGGTTGGCGGAGGCGGAAATCGGCAGGGCCTGCGTCAGGGCCTTGGCGGTCGGGGTGTCGTCGAGGGTCGCGGTGAGCTGGCCGGAGGGCCAGGAGATCCGTATCTGCATGGGCGGCATTCAACAATCTGTTGAAGATGTTGGCTAGAGGGACCCCCCTCGATGCGGTCCCACACCTGTGCGACATAATGCTTGTGAATGTGAACGCGTTCACAAGCGCATCCCCTTCCTCCCTGGATGGGTGGTTGTGAGACGCACACAGCAGCGGTGACCACGCCGACGCGAAGGAGAAGACGACGTGGACCTGGCTTTGGCACCGGAGACCCTGGCGCGGTGGCAGTTCGGCATCACCACCGTCTACCACTTCCTCTTCGTCCCCCTGACGATCTCGCTCGCCGCGCTCGTCGCGGTCCTGCAGACGGCATGGGTGCGAACGGACAAGGAGAAGTACCTCAAGGCCACCAAGTTCTGGGGCAAGCTCTTCCTGATCAACATCGCGATGGGTGTCGTCACCGGCATCGTCCAGGAGTTTCAGTTCGGCATGAACTGGTCCGACTACTCGCGGTTCGTGGGCGACGTCTTCGGCGCCCCGCTGGCCTTCGAGGCGCTCATCGCCTTCTTCTTCGAGTCGACCTTCATCGGTCTGTGGATCTTCGGCTGGGACAAGCTGCCCAAGAAGATCCACCTCGCCTGCATCTGGATGGTGTCGATCGGCACCATCCTGTCCGCCTACTTCATCCTCGCGGCCAACTCCTGGATGCAGCACCCCGTCGGGTACCGCTTCAACAAGGAGACCGGCCGCGCCGAGCTGACCGACTTCTGGCTCGTGCTGACTCAGAACACCGCGCTCAGTCAGGTCTTCCACACCCTGACGGCCGCCCTGCTGACCGGCGGCGCCTTCATGGTCGGCATCGCCGCCTTCCACCTGCTGCGCAAGAACCACATCCCCGTGATGCGGACCTCGCTGCGCCTCGGCCTGATCGCCGTCGTCATCGGGGGCCTGCTCACCGCGATCAGCGGCGACACCCTCGCGAAGGTGATGTTCAAGCAGCAGCCGATGAAGATGGCCGCCGCGGAGGCGCTGTGGGACGGGGAGCGGAGCGCGCCCTTCTCGATCTTCGCCTACGGGGACGTCGACAAGGGCCACAACAAGGTCGCCATAGAGGTCCCCGGCGTCCTGTCCTTCCTCGCCGACAACAACTTCGACTCGTTCGTCCCGGGCATCAACGACGTCAACAAGTCCGAGCAGGAGAAGTACGGTCCCGGTGACTACCGGCCCGCGATCCCCGTTGCGTACTGGGGCTTCCGCTGGATGATCGGCTTCGGCATGGCGTCCTTCGCCCTCGGCGCGGTGGGGCTCTGGCTGACCCGACGGAAGTTCATGCTCCCACCGGCCCTGCGGACCGGCGAGGACGAGCGGCCGCACCTGGTCCTCTTCAAGAGCGCCCTGAGCCCGCGGCTGACCCGTCTCTACTGGCTCGGTGCGGTCTGGACGCTCGGCTTCCCGCTGATCGCCAACTGCTGGGGCTGGATCTTCACCGAGATGGGCCGCCAGCCCTGGGCCGTCTACGGAGTCCTGCGCACCGCCGACGCCGTCTCGCCGACGGTCTCGCAGGGCGAGGTGATCACCTCGATGGCCGTCTTCACCGCGCTCTACGCCGTCCTCGCCGTGATCGAGGTCAAGCTCCTCGTGAAGTACGTCAAGGCCGGTCCGCCGGAGCTGACCGAGGCCGACCTCAACCCGCCCACCAGGATCGGCGGCGACCACGCCGACGCCGACCGGCCGATGGCCTTCTCGTACTGAGGCCGGGGAGACCACACCATGCAACTCCATGACGTCTGGTTCGTGCTCATCGCCGTCCTCTGGACCGGCTACTTCTTCCTGGAGGGCTTCGACTTCGGAGTCGGCGTCCTGACCAAGCTGCTGGCTCGCGACCGCACGGAGAAGCGGGTCCTGATCAATACGATCGGACCGGTCTGGGACGGCAACGAGGTCTGGCTCCTCACCGCCGGCGGTGCGACCTTCGCCGCCTTCCCGGACTGGTACGCCACCCTCTTCTCCGGCTTCTACCTGCCGCTGCTGCTCATCCTGCTCTGCCTGATCATCCGCGGCGTGGCCTTCGAGTACCGGCACAAGAGGCCCGAGGACCGGTGGCAGTCCAACTGGGAACACGCCATCTTCTGGACCTCCCTGATCCCCGCCTTCCTCTGGGGCGTCGCCTTCGCCAACATCACGCGCGGCGTGAAGATCGACGAGCACAAGGAATACGTCGGTACTGTCTTCGATCTGCTCAACGTCTACTCGATCCTCGGCGGCCTGGTCACCCTCACCCTGTTCACCTTCCACGGCGCGGTCTTCACCTCGCTCAAGACGGTGGGTGACATCCGGGACCGCTCGCGGAAGCTGGCCACCCGGCTCGGTGTGGTGACCGCGGTACTCGCGCTCGTCTTCCTGGTGTGGACCCAGGTCTCCCGGGGCGACACCGCGAGCCTGGTCGCGATGGCCGTCGCCGTGCTCGCGCTCCTCGGGGCGCTCGGCTGCAACCTGGCGGGCCGCGAAGGCTGGTCGTTCGCGCTGTCCGGGATCACCATCGCGGCCGCGGTCGCCATGCTGTTCCTGACGCTCTTCCCGAACGTCATGCCCTCCTCGCTGAACGATGCCTGGAGCCTCACGGTCACCAACGCCTCGTCCACGCCCTACACCCTCAAGATCATGACCTGGTGCGCGGGCGTGGCGACTCCCCTCGTCCTGCTCTACCAGAGCTGGACCTACTGGGTGTTCCGCAAGCGGATCGGTACGCAGCACATCGCCGATACGCACTGAGCCCGGGTCACCGGCCCGTCCGGCGACCCTCCTGCCCGACCCTGCCTTGGGGGATGTTTCACGTGAAACCGATCGACCCGCGCCTGCTCCGGTACGCCCGCTCCACCCGCCTCTTCCTGGGGGCGGTGGTGGCCCTCGGCCTCGCCGGAGCGGGGCTGGTCGTCGGCCAGGCCATGCTGATCGCCGAGATCGTGGTCGGTGCCTTCGAAAAGGGCCTCGACGGCCAGGCGTTGCGGACACCCCTGCTGCTCCTCGCGGCGGTGGCCCTGGGGCGGGCGCTGGTGGCCTGGCTCACCGAGCTGGCCGCCCACCGGGCCAGCGCCGCGGTCAAGTCGGAGCTGCGCGGCCGGCTGCTGGACCGGGCCGCGGACCTGGGACCGTCCTGGCTGTGCGGGCAGCGGACCGGTTCCCTGGTGGGCCTGGCCACCCGGGGCGTGGACGCGCTCGACGACTACTTCTCCCGGTACCTGCCGCAGCTCGGACTCGCGGTCGTGGTGCCCGTGGCGGTCCTCGCGCGGATCGTCACGGAGGACTGGGTCTCGGCGGCCATCATCACGGGCACGCTGCCGCTGATCCCCGTCTTCATGATCCTCATCGGCTGGGCCACCCAGTCCCGGATGGACCGCCAGTGGCGGCTGCTGTCCCGGCTCTCGGGGCACTTCCTCGACGTCGTCGCCGGGCTGCCGACGCTGAAGGTGTTCGGCCGGGCCAAGGCGCAGGCCGAGTCGATCCGTACCATCACCGACGACTACCGGCGGGCCACGATGCGCACCCTGCGCATCGCCTTCCTCTCGTCCTTCGCGCTCGAACTGCTCGCCACCCTCTCGGTGGCGCTGGTCGCCGTCACCATCGGCATGCGGCTCGTGCACGGTGACCTCGACCTGTACACGGGACTGGTCATCCTGATCCTGGCGCCCGAGGCCTACCTGCCGCTGCGCCAGGTGGGGGCGCAGTACCACGCGGCGGCCGAGGGGCTGGCGGCGGCGGAAGAGATCTTCGAGGTGCTGGAGACCCCGCTCGCGGTCACGGGCGGTACGGCCGCCCCGGCGCCCGCCGCCTCCGCCGAGCTCCGGTTCGAGGGCGTCGCGGTCCGCTACGAGGGCCGCGCGGCCTGCTCACCCGGCCCGGTCTCGCTGACCGTCGCGCCGGGAGAGTGCGTCGCGCTCACCGGTCCCAGCGGGGCGGGCAAGTCCACCCTCCTCCAGGTGCTGCTCGGATTCGTGGCGCCGAGCGAGGGGCGGGTGCTGATCGGGGGCGTGGACCTGGCCGGGCTGTCCCCGGAGCGGTGGCGCGAGCGGATCGCGTGGGTGCCGCAGCGCCCGCACCTGTTCGCCGGGACCATCGCCGAGAACGTACGCCTCGCCCGTCCGGACGCCTCGGACGCGGAGGTCGCGCGGGCGCTGCGGGACGCCGGGGCGCAGGAGTTCGTAGCGGCGCTGCCGAACGGGGCGGGGACCGCGCTGGGCGAGGGCGGGGCCGGCCTGTCCGCGGGCCAGCGCCAGCGGCTCGCGCTGGCCCGGGCCTTCCTGGCGGACCGGCCGGTGCTGCTCCTGGACGAGCCGACGGCCGCGCTGGACGGCGAGACCGAGGCCGCGGTGGTCGACGCCGTACGCCGGCTGGCCGCCGGGCGGACGGTCCTGCTCGTGGTCCACCGGCCGGCGCTGCTGGCCGTGGCGGACCGGGTGATGGCCGTGGGGGCCGTGGACGCCGCAGAGCCCCGGATCCCGGTGACGGATCCCGGCCCCGGTTCCGCGCTCCACGCGCCGAACGGGCCGCAAGGGGAAGCCGGGGGATGGATCCTCGGCGAGGCCGACGACGGCGCGGAGCGCCCCGGGGACACGGAGCGCCCCGGGTACGGGGAGCCGGACCGGCGGCGGACCGGTGTGAAGGCGCCCGTCCCGGCCGGTGGCCGCGGTCGGCATCCGCTCGCGCGGGTCCGGGCGGACGCCGCGCGGTGGCAGGGCCGGTTCCGGCTCGGGCTGTTCCTGGGGGCGCTGGCCGTCGGGTGCGGGGTCGGTCTGATGGCCGTATCCGGCTGGCTCATCTCCCGGGCGTCCGAGCACCCTCCCGTCCTCTACCTGATGGTGGCCGTCACCGCGACCCGGGCCTTCGGACTGGGGCGTGCCGTCTTCCGCTACGCGGAGCGGCTGGTCTCCCACGACGCGGTGCTGCGGATGCTCGCGGAGCTGCGGGTCTCCGTGTACCGGCGGTTGGAGCACATCGCGCCCGGAGGGCTGCGCGAGCGGCGGCGCGGCGATCTGCTGACCCGTCTGGTGGCGGACGCCGACGCCTTGCAGGACTACTGGCTGCGGTGGCTGCTGCCGGTCGGTACCGCCGTGCTCGTCGGGCTGGGCTCGGTCGGCTTCACCGCCTGGCTGCTGCCCGAGGCGGGGGCGGTCCTCGCGGTCGGGCTGCTCGCCGCCGGGGTCGGCGTGCCGCTGGTCAGCGGTGCCTGCACGCGACGGGCGGAACGCCGGCTGGCGCCCGCCCGGGGCGAACTGGCCACGCGGGTGACGGACCTGCTCTCGGGCACCGCCGAGCTGACCGTCGCCGGAGCGCTGGGCGGACGCAAGGAACGGGCGCGGGAGAGCGACCGGGTCCTCACCCGGATCGCCGCCCGCGGGGCCGCGGCCACCGGGATCGGCGGTGGGCTGGCCGCCCTGGTCTGCGGGCTGACCGTGGTGGCAGCCGCCGCCGTCGCCGCGGGCGCGGTGGCCGACGGCCGGCTCGGCGGGGTGGCGATGGCCGTCGCCGTGCTCACCCCGCTCGCCGCGTTCGAGGCGGTCAACGGACTCCCGCTGGCCGTCCGCTACCGCCAGCGGGTCCGGCGCAGCGCCGAGCGGGTGTACGAGGTGATCGACGCTCCGGCGCCGGTCGCCGAGCCGGAGCGGCCGGGCCCCGCGCCCGCGTCCCCGTTCCCGCTGCGGCTGGCCGGGCTCGGCGCCCGTCACCCCGGGCAGGAGCACGACGCGGTACGGGGGATCGACCTGACGCTCGACGCCGGCCGCCGGGTCGCCGTCGTGGGGCTCTCCGGTGCGGGCAAGACCACGCTGGCGCAGGTTCTGCTGCGCTTCCTGGACGTGCGCGAGGGCGCGTACACCGTCGCGGGCGTCGACGTACGGACGCTGGACGGGGACGACGTACGCCGGTTGGTCGGCCTGTGCGCGCAGGACGCGCACCTCTTCGACAGCTCGGTCCGGGAGAACCTGCGCCTCGCGCGGACCGGGGCGAACGAGGAAGAGCTGCGCGAGGCGCTCGCCGCCGCCCGGCTGCTGGAGTGGGCGGACGGGCTGCCCGACGGACTGGACACCCTCGTCGGCGAACACGGCGAACGGATCTCGGGCGGGCAGCGCCAGCGGCTGGCCCTTGCCCGCGCGCTGCTGGCCGACTTCCCGGTCCTGGTCCTGGACGAGCCGGCCGAGCACCTGGACGTGGCCACCGCGGACGCGCTGACCCGGGACCTGCTGCGCGCGACCGAGGGGCGGACCACGGTGCTGATCACGCACCGGCTGGCCGGGCTCGACGCGGTGGACGAGATCCTCGTGCTGGACGGCGGCCGGGTCGTGCAGCGCGGCCCGTACGACCTGCTCGTGGGCGTCGAGGGACCGTTGCGGCGGATGGTGGACCGGGAGCGGGAGGGTGACCTGGCCGCGGCGGGCCGCCGGGAAACGGCGTGATCGGGCGGTGGGACGGCCTGGACCGGCGATCCCCGGTGAGTCGGGCCGACTTTCCCCGTCGGCCCGACTTTCCCCGGCAAAAGGGACTAACTAGTCTCAAGGGCATGTCAGTGCAGGAGTCGCAGGAACCGCGGGACACGTCGGACCCGCTGGAGGCCGCCACCAAGGCCACCCGCAGTCTGCAGGGCCTGTCCACCGAGCTCACCGCCCGGGTGCCGCAGCTGCTGGAGGCGATGCGGTCGGTCGGCACCGGCCTCGAACTGCACTCCACGCTGGACCGCATCTGCGAGACCGCCGCGGAGCTCGCGGACGCCCGCTACGCGGCCATCGGCGTCGTGGACACGGAGGGCCGCGGCCTGTCCGATTTCGTCACCCACGGCGTCGGCCCCGAGACGGCCCGGCTCATCGGGCACCGCCCCGACGGCAAGCGGGGCCTGCTCGGTGCGCTGATCCGGCACCCGGACCCGGTCCGGCTGGCCGATCTGGCGGACGACCCGCGCGCGGCCGGGTTCCCGGCGGGCCACCCGCCGATGAAGACCTTCCTGGGCGTACCGATCCGGGTGCAGGGGGAGATCTTCGGCAATCTGTACCTCGCCGAGAAGAACGGCGGCGTCGAGTTCAACGACTACGACGTCCACATGGTCCGGGTGCTGGCGACCGAGGCGGGCATCGCGATCGGCAACGCGCGCCTGTACGAGGCGGCCACTCAGCGCGAACGCTGGATCGACGGCTCGGTGGCCGTCACCACCGCGCTCCTGTCGGGCGGGGACGCCGACGACGCGCTCGCCGTCGTCGCGGAACAGGCCCGCCGGCTGGCGGACTCGGCGGCCGGGATCGTGATGCTCCCCGCCGAGGAGGGCGGGATGGAGATCGTGGCGGTCTCCGCCGACCACCCCGGCACCTCGCTCGGCGTCCTCATCCCGGGGGAGAGCCCCGTGGTGGACAAGCTGCTCCGCGGCGAGCCGGTGTTCGTCGACGACGCGTCCTCGGATCCCCGCACGATGGGCCGCCTGACCAGCCAGTACGGGCCCTGCATGATGCTGCCGCTGCACAGCGGCGGGCGGGTGCTGGGTGCGCTCGTGACGCCGCGGGCGCGCGGGAAGCGGCCGTTCACCGAGGCCGAACGGACGCTCGCCACCCAGTTCGCCTCGCAGGCGGCGCTCGCGCTGATGATGGCCGAGGCGCAGCGCGACCGGGAGCGGCTCGCGGTCTTCGAGGACCGCGACCGGATCGCCCGTGACCTGCACGACCTGGTCATCCAGCGGCTGTTCGCCACCGGGATGATGCTGGAGGGCGCCCAGCGCCGCTCCATCGTTCCCGAGGTGCGCGACGGGGTCGGCAAGGCCGTCGACGAGCTGGACGTGACGATCCAGGAGATCCGCACCGCGATCTTCGCGCTCCATCAGGGCCCGGCGGAGGCCCCGTCCGGGCTGCGCACGCGGGTGCTGCGCGAGATCAACATGGCGGCCGTGCCACTGGGCTTCCAGCCCGCGCACCGCTTCGTCGGGCCGATCGACGCGGTGGTCGGCGAGCTGGTCGGCAAGAACCTGATCGCCGCGCTGCGCGAGGCGCTGTCGAACGCCTTCCGGCATTCCGAGGCGGAGCGGATCGAGGTGGTGCTGGACGCGACGATCACGCTGGCGGACGGCCGGCCCGGCGTCCGGCTGGAGGTCGCGGACGACGGGGTGGGCATCCCGGAGGGCGGTCGGCGCAGCGGGCTGCGGAACCTGCGGCGCCGGGCGGAGTCGCTGGGCGGCTCCAGCTCGTACGGCCCGGGGATCGGCGAGGACGGCGGCGGGACGACCCTGGTGTGGGAGGCCCCGCTGTAGTCGGTGTGCCCCGGACGCCGTACCCGCGCGCCGCCGGGGCCGTGCGCTCGTCAGTCCCGGCGGGGCAGGTCCGCCAGGATCCGCTCGATGACGAGGGCGACCCCGTCCTCGTTGTTGGCGACCGTACGTCCGGACGCGGCCGCGATCACGGCCGGGTGGGCGTTGCCCATCGCGTACGAGGTGCCCGCCCAGCTCAGCATCTCGACGTCATTGGGCATGTCCCCGAAGGCGACCACCTCGGCGGGGGAGATGCCGCGCTCGGCGCAGCAGTGTTCCAGGGTGCTGGCCTTGGAGACGCCGAGGCCGCTGATCTCCAGCAGCGCGGTCGGACTGGAGCGCGTGATCGCGCCGTGCTCCCCCGCGACGGCGCGCGCCAGGGTCAGGAACGCGTCCGGGGACAGCTCGGGGTGGTGGGAGAGCAGCTTGAGCACGGGCGCCGCCGCCGTGGACGGGTCCTCGTACAGCAGCTTCTCGGCCGTGGCGACCGTGGCCCCCGGGTCCTGGTAGAAGGGCGGGTACGTGGGCTCGTAGTGGATGCCGGTGGTCAGCTCGACGGCGAACGAGCTGCCGGGGGCGGCGGCGCGCAGCGCGTACACGACGGCCAGCGCGTCGGCCCGGGGCAACTCCCTGACCTGGACGAACTCCCGTCCCGCGTGCAGATCGACCACGGCCGCGCCGTTCGCGCAGATGGCCAGGCCGTGGCCGTGCACGTGCTCGGCGACGACGTCCATCCAGCGGGCCGGGCGGCCGGTGACGAAGAAGACCTCGATGCCCGCCGCTTCGGCGGCCGCGAGGGCGGCGACGGTCCGGTCGGACACGGACTTGTCGTCGCGCAGCAGGGTCCCGTCGAGGTCGGTGGCGATGAGGCGGGGCGTGGGGGTTGGCCCGTCCGGGCGCTGGGGAGCCGAGGTCACGGCTCCATCTTCGCCCATGGGCCCGTCCGGCCGGACCAGGGACGCCGGACGGATCCCCGTAGGCTCTCGGACATGAGCCTGCGTCTGAGCACTGTGATCCTTCCGGTACGTCCCTGGCACGACGGCGGCCGTGACCAGTGGCTGCGAGCCGAGGAACTCGGCTTCCACGCCGCCTACACCTACGACCACCTCACTTGGCGGACCTTCCGCGACGGTCCGTGGTTCGGTGCGGTGCCCACCCTGACCGCCGCGGCCGCCGCGACCGGGCGAATGCGGCTGGGCACCCTCGTGACCTCGCCGAACTTCCGGCACCCGGTGACCCTCGCCAAGGACCTCATGTCGCTGGACGACATCTCCGGCGGCCGGATCACCCTGGGCATCGGGGCGGGGGGCAACAGCTTCGACGCGACCGCGCTCGGGCAGGAGGCGTGGACCCCGCGCGAGCGGGCCGACCGGTTCGCCGAGTTCGTCCCGCTGCTGGACCGGCTGCTGTCCGAGGAGGCGGTGACGTACGAGGGCACCTTCTACTCCGCGAACGAGGCCCGCAGCATTCCCGGCTGCGTCCAGCGGCCCCGGCTGCCCTTCGCGGTGGCCGCGAACGGACCGCGCGGGCTGAAGCTGGCCGCCCGGCACGGGCAGGCATGGGTGACGACGGGCGATCCCAAGCTGTTCGAGACGGGCACGCCGGAGCAGTCGGTCGAGGCGCTCCGGGGCCAGATCGAGAAGCTGGGCAAGGCTTGCGCCGAGATCGGCCGGAACCCGGAGTCGGTGGAGAAGATCCTGCTGACCGGCTTCACCCCGGAGGCGAACACGATGCTGCGCTCGCTCGACGCGTTCGTCGACTTCGTGGGACGCCACCGTGAGCTGGGCTTCGACGAGCTGGTGATCCACGCGCCGATCCCGGACACCGAGTTCGCCGCCGACCAGGACGTCTTCGAGAAGATCGCCACCGAGGGGCTCGCGCAGCTGGGCTGAGGTGTGACGTGGCGGGGTGGGGCCGCGCTGGGGTGCGGATGACCGGCCAGGAGCGGGCAGCTAGGGCAGGCGCAGGAACTGCGGGGGGACGGCGTCCACCAGCCACACCCCGTTGGCGCTGATCCGGAACACGTACCCTGCCGCCCGCATTGCGCCCGCGTCCACGGCGAGGACGATCGGCCTGCCGCGCCGGGCGCCCACCCGGGTGGCTGTCTCACGGTCCGGGGACAGGTGGACGTGGTGGCGCCGCATGGGGCGCAGGCCCTCGGCGCGGATCGGGCCGAGGGCGGCGGCGACGGTGCCGTGGTAGAGGTACGCGGGCGGTTCGGCCTCGGGCAGCTCCAGGTCGACGTCGACGGTGTGGCCCTGGCTGGCCCGGATGCGGGTGCCCGCCACGGCGAAGCGCTGCTTGTCGTTGGCGGCGACGACGTGGTCGAGTTCCGCCCGGGTGAACGGGAAGCGGTGCTCCGCGGCCGCGCGCAGCAGGTCGTCGATCTCTACCCAGCCGTGGGCATCGAGCACCAGCCCGATCCGTTCCGGCTGGTGCCGCAGGTGTTTCGAGACGTACTTGGACACCTTCACGGCGCGTTTCTCGTCCATGGAGGTCAGGTTGCCCGGTGGAGGGCGCCCTGCCAAAGGCTTTACGTCCCCCGGGCTCCGCCGAGACGCCTCTTCCGTGTTTTCGGTATACGGAATAGTTTTTCCGTTGTACTCGACTCCCGGGAGACACCATGACCGCATCGGCGATCACCGCGCCAGCAGTGACCGCACCATCCGACGCCGCACCCGCCGCCACCGGATCCACCGTCGTCACGACAGCCTCGCTGTCGCGCCGCGCCGCAGCCGAGCTGATCGGAACCTGCGGGCTCCTCGTCGTCGTCATCGGTTCCGGCATACAGGCCGCGGCCCTCAGTCGGGACGCGGGCGTCGCCCTCGTCGCCAACTCGCTCGCCTCCGCGATCGGCCTCGGTCTGATCATCACCCTGCTGGGGCCGCTGTCCGGAGCGCACCTCAATCCCGTCGTCAGCCTCACCTCCTGGTGGGCGCGGCGCAGCGGGGGCGAGGGCCTGGCCGGGCGCGAGGCCCTCGTCTACACCGCGGCCCAGACCGCGGGCGCCGTCGGCGGCGCGGTGCTTGCCGAGGCGATGTTCGGGCGTGTGCCCGGCACCTTCGCCACGCAGGTCCGGGGCGGCGGGCACCTGCTGGTCGGCGAGGTCGTCGCCACCGCCGGGCTGGTCCTCGTCATCCAGGGGCTGGGGCGGATCGGGCGGCCGAAGCTGATCCCGGCCGCGGTGGCCGCGTACATCGCCGCCGCGATCTGGTTCACCTCCTCGGGCTCCTTCGCCAACCCGGCGGGCACGGTCGGGCGCGCCTTCAGCGACTCCTTCACCGGGATCGCGCCGCGGTCACTGCCCGGATTCGTCGCGGCGCAACTCGTCGGCGGGGCCCTGGGCCTGCTCGTGGCGAGCGTGCTCTACGGGCGCCGTACCGCGCCCGCCGCCGGCACCGGCCCGGCAGCCTCCGCCGCGCCCGCCGACGCCGCCGACGGCGCCACCACGAACGCCGGCGCACCCACCGGCTGAGCAGCCACCGGACGGGATGTCCACAGGGCGGACCCACTTGTCCACAGCCGTTTCGGCGGGTTTTGTCGGCAAACGGGTGACCCGCCTGTGGAAACTAACCGCCCCGCCGCGCCAGCTCGTTCATGGTCCGCGCCTGCAACTCCCGCTCCGTGGCGGCCCGGACGAAGGCCGCCACGTGGTCGGCCCCGACCAGCTCCTGGACCGCCCGTACGGTCTCGGCCGGCAGCACCACGGGAGCGGGCCCCGGCGGCTGCGGCGGGCCGGCCGCGCCCAGGTGCCGCTGGAGGTGCCGGGTCGCGAGCAGCCGCATGGCCCGGGCCAGCTCGGCGTCCACCGTCTGCTGGGCCAGGGGACGCAGCCTGCGCACCATCGCGGCGGCGGCGGTCGCCGCCGCGTCCGTCAGGGTCAGCTCGACCGCGCAGGCGGGGTCGACGGCGGCGGTGGCGTCGGTGTGGTGGCCGAGGTAGCGGGCGAAGACGTGCTCGGTGGTGAACTCCAGGAAGCGCGAGGCGATGTGCTCCACCTGGCCGCGCAGCTCCCGCAAGTGGCCGGTGATCGCCGGCAACGGCACCCCGGCCGAGTACAGCTCGGCGGCCACCGCGAGTTCCTGCGGCGACGGGACCAGGAACTCGTCCGCCCGTCCCGGGATCCGCTCCAGGACGCCCAGCTCACAGGCCTCGTCGACCGCCGTGTCGTCCGGCGTGCCGCCGAAGCGCTCGTCCAGTTCGGCCCGGCTGATCCGGGCCGCCTCCTCGTCCGTCCACGGACCGTGCACCTCGGCGACCAGGCCGAGTACGCCGCCCAGGCCGCGCCCGGCGTCCCAGGCCTCCAGCAGCTCCTTGATGGAGGCCAGGGTGTAGCCGCGGTCCAGCAGGTCGGCGATCTGGCGCAGCCGCGCCAGATGCGTGTCCCGGTACACGTTGGACCGCCCGCGCCGCTCCGGCTTCGGCAGCAGGCCGCGGTCCTGGTACGCCCGGATCGTGCGCACCGTCGCCCCGCTGTGGTGCGCCAGGTCCTCGATCCGGTACTCGGCTACCGCCTGATCGGACAATCCCACTCCCTACGACAGGCCCACGGGCAGTGAGCCCTCCTGCGAGGGATGGTACGACCGCCGGAAGGAGCGGGATACGGCTGCGCCCGGCTCTCTCCGGGTCGCCGCGCTCACAACCGGGGCTCCAGCTTCGCGAAGGCACGCAGCGCGCCGGGCGCGAAGCGGGACATCCACAGGGCGCCCTTGGACTCGGGCGTCACCGGCACGACCGCCTGGTTCCTGACCACGGCCAGCAGGATCGCGTCCGCGACCTTCTCCGGCGGGAAGTTGCGCAGCCCGTACAGCCGCGAGGATCGCTGCTGGCGGCGCTTCTCCTCCGCCGCGTCCACCCCGGTGAACCGGGAGGTGGCGGTGATGTTGGTGTTGACGATGCCGGGACAGATCGCCGAGACGCCGATCGACTTGTCCGCCAGTTCGGCGCGCAGGCACTCCGACAGCATCAGCACCGCCGCCTTCGAGGTGCTGTAGGCGGGCAGGCTCTTGGTGGGCAGATAGGCGGCTGCGGAGGCGGTGTTGACGATGTGACCGCCCTGCCCGCGGTCGGCCATCTGCTTGCCGAAGATCCGGCAGCCGTGGATGACGCCCCACAGGTTGACGTCGAGGACCTTCTTCCAGTCCTCCGAGCTGGTCTCCAGGAACGGCCCGGAGAGCCCGATGCCGGCGTTGTTGACCAGCACGTCGACGATGCCGTACTCGGCGGCGACCTTCTCCGCGAGCTTCTCCATCGCCTGCTCGTCGGCGACGTCCACGCATTCGCCCCAGGCCTGCGGGGCACCCACCAGACGGGCCATCTCGGCCGTCCGGGCGGCCCCTTCACCGTCGCGGTCGACGGCCACCACCCGGGCGCCCGCCTCGGCGAACGCGAAGGCAGTGGCCCGCCCGATGCCGCTGGCGGCGCCGGTGACCAGGACGAGCTGTCCGCCGAACCGGTCGGCATGCCTGCCCGGCGCCTTCTGCTCCGGCGCCCGGGTCGCGGGCTCTTCCCGGGAGGTGACGAACGCGCCGATCCAGGCCGCCAACTGGTCGGGCCGGGTCCGCGGCACCCAGTGCTTGGCCGGCAGGGTCCGGCGCAGCAGATCGGGCGCCCACTGCTCCAGGTCGTCGTAGAGCCGCTCGGACAGGAAAGCGTCGCCGGTCGGGGTGATCAGCTGGACCGGTACGTGCGCGTACGCGTCGGTACGCGGGCGGCGCATCCTCGGCCGGACGTTGTCCCGGTAGAGCCAGGCGCCGTGCGCCGCGTCGGAGGGCAGCGAGCCGGTCGGGTAGTCGCCCGCCGGTACCTTCTCCAGCCGCTCCAGGATCGCGGGCCACCGCTTGCCGAGCGGTCCGCGCCAGGCCAGCTCCGGCAGGAGCGGCGTGTGCAGCGCGTACACGTACCAGGACTTGGCGCCCTGGCCCAGCAGCTGCGCGGCCCGGCGGGGTGTGGGCCGGGACATGCGCTTCTTGATCCAGTGCCCGAAGTGGTCGAGCGAGGGACCCGACATCGAGGTGAACGAGGCGATCCGCCCCTCCGTGCGCCGCACGGTCGCGAACTCCCAGCCCTGTACGGACCCCCAGTCGTGCCCGACCAGGTGCACCGGCCGGTCCGGGCTGACCGCGTCCGCCACCGCCAGGAAGTCGTCGGTCAGCTTCTCCAGCGTGAAGCCGCCGCGCAGCGGCACGGGCGCGGTGGACCTGCCGTGTCCGCGCACGTCGTAGAGCACCACGTGGAAGTGCTCCGCCAGGCGCTCGGCGACTTCCGACCAGACCTCCTTGCTGTCCGGGTAGCCGTGCACCAGCACCACGGTCGGCCGGTCGGCGTCGCCCAGTTCCGCGACGCACAGCTCGACCCCGCCCGTGCGCACCCAGCGCTCCCGCGCTCCCGCCAGTCGCATCTCGCTCACGCCGCCTTCTCCTCCGCCCAACGCCGCACGTGCGGCAGATCGTCATCGAGCCAGAACGCGCTCTCTTCGGGGTCCCGCGAGTCGGTCACGACCAGGATCTCCTCGAACTTCGCGCCGGTGCCACGGAAGCCCAGGTGCGGCTCCACCGCCCACAGGCCCGGCTGCGGCGGGTGGTCGGAGAAGGAGTACGGGCTCCACAGCGGGGACCATCCTTCGCGGTGCCCGTGCAACGCGTCGCTCGCGAGCCCCTTCAGGGCCTGCGTGCCGAAGCCGAAGGCGGTCGGCGACCAGCGCCGCTCGGCGACCCGGTCCACCTTGTGCGCGATCACGCCGAAGGGATACGCGCGGTGCCGGTTGGCGTAGCCCTGGCGGACCATCAGCCGCTCGACGTCCTCGTAGATGTCGCGCAGCGAGCGGCGCTCGCGCACCTGCTCCAGGATCAGCTCGCGGTGCGCCCGCAGGTCCGAGAGCAGCAGGTCGTGCACCGGGTTGAGCCCCAGGCAGCCGGAGTAGCCGACATCGGCCGTGTACCCCTTGTAGACGGGAGCCATGTCGAGGATGAACGGCATCCCCGGTTCCAGCTTCCGGTGCGTGGGGAAGAACTGGAGCGGTATCCGGAAGTTCACGAAGGCGGTGCGGTCGCCGAACCAGGCGAAGGGCAGGTGGAACCAGTCCCGCACCCCGCGCTCGCGCAGCCAGTCGCGCTGCATCCGGGCCGCCTCGCGCTCGCTCACGCCGGGCCTCAGCTGCGCCGCGACCGCTTCGGCGCAGGCGTACGCCAGGCGCTGCACTTCCCTGAACCCGTCGAGATCGGTGGCCCGTGGTCCGGCCGCCCGCCCGGTGCTCCGCTGCTTGGTCTCCCCTGACATGCCAGCCGTCCGTCCGTGTAGCCCTACGCGTCCGTAACTTGACACTGATGAATGTGACAATGGTTGGAGACGACGTCAAGGGGCGTGCACGGACCTGTGGAAAAGTCCTGCGATGTGGACGACCCTGTCAGCCTTTCGGCACCTCGTGTACGCCTCAAGGCGGAGACGGGGTCCCGCTCCAAGGCTGACGTTCCGCGCCGACGCGCGCACTAACGTCACTCCCGTGACTGTCATCGCGACCGAAAGCCTGAGCAAGCGGTACCCCCGAGTGACCGCCCTCGACCGGCTCTCCCTGGACATCGGGCCCGGCGTAACCGGACTCGTGGGCGCCAACGGAGCCGGCAAGTCCACGCTGATCAAGATTCTGCTGGGACTGTCCCCCGCCACCGAGGGCCGCGCCGCCGTGCTCGGGCTCGACGTCGCCACGCATGGCAGCGCCATCCGTGAACGCGTCGGCTACATGCCCGAACACGACTGCCTGCCACCCGACGTCTCGGCCACCGAGTTCGTCGTCCACATGGCCCGCATGTCGGGGCTGCCGCCGACCGCCGCCCGCGAGCGGACCGCGGACACGCTGCGCCACGTCGGGCTCTACGAAGAGCGCTACCGCCCCATCGGCGGCTACTCCACCGGTATGAAGCAGCGCGTCAAGCTCGCCCAGGCGCTGGTCCACGACCCGCTGCTGGTCCTCCTCGACGAGCCCACCAACGGCCTCGACCCGGTCGGCCGCGACGAGATGCTCGACCTGATCCGCCGCGTCTACACCGACTTCGGGATCTCGGTCCTGGTCACCTCCCACCTGCTCGGCGAGCTGGAGCGGACCTGCGACCACGTCGTCGTCGTCGACGGCGGCAAGCTGCTGCGCTCCAGTTCCACCAGCGACTTCACCCAGACCACGACGACCCTCGCGGTCGAGGTCACCGACACCGACGCCCACCCCGACGGGACCTCCGCGCTGCGCAAGGCGCTCACCGAGGCGGGCCTCACCCTCCACGCGGGCGAGGAGCAGGGGCTGCCCGGCGCGGGCCACATCCTCCTCGTCGAGGCCGCCGGCGAGGAAACCAACGACACCATCCGCGACACCGTCGCCGCTCTGGGCCTCGGCCTGGTCCGCATGGAACAGCGCCGCCACCACATCGCGGAGGTCTTCCGCGACCACGACCAGCAGAAGGGAGCCGGTTCCGATGGCGCCTGACACCTCGACCCAGATCCACAACATCGGCTACCGGTCCTACGAGGGCTCCCGGCTCGGCCGCGCCTACGCGCGCACCTCGCTGTACTCGCAGTCCCTCCGCGGCTCCTACGGACTCGGCCGCTCAGCCAAGTCCAAGGTGCTCCCCATGATCCTCTTCGGCGTGATGTGCATCCCCGCGCTGATCATGGTCGCGGTGGCGATCGCGGTGCCGGGCAACACCGACCTGCCGATCAAGTACACGACGTACGCCGTCACCACGCAGGTGATCATCGGGCTGTACCTCGCCTCCCAGGCACCGCAGTCGGTCTCCCGTGACCTGCGCTTCAAGACGGTCCCGCTGTACTTCTCGCGGCCCATCGAGCGCGTCGACTACGTGCTCGCCAAATTCGCGGCGATGGCCTCCGCGCTCTTCATCCTCACCGCCACCCCGCTGCTGATCATGTTCGTCGGCGCGCTGCTGGCCAAGTTCGACTTCGCCCACCAGGCGAAGGGATTCGGGCAGGGACTGGTGTCGGTACTGCTGCTCTCGCTGCTCTTCTCCGGCCTCGGGCTGGTCGCCGCCGCGCTCACCCCGCGCCGCGGCTTCGGCGTCGCCGCCGTCATCGGCCTGTTGGTCATCCCCTACGGCGCCGTCTCCACCGTGCAGGCCGTCGCCTACAACACGGGGTCGGCCGACGCCGTCCAGTGGATGGGCCTGTTCTCCCCGATCACCCTCATCGACGGGGTCCAGACCGCCTTCCTCGGCGGCGCCTCCGCCTTCCCCGGCGGCGAAGGACCCTCGACCGGCGTCGGCATCGTCTATCTGCTGGTCGTACTCGGCCTCATCGTCGGCTCCTACGCCGCGCTGATGGCCCGCTACCGGAAGGCCGGGCTGTGAGCATCATCGACATCGACCACGCTTCGCGCTGGTTCGGGAACGTCGTCGCCGTGAACGACGTGACCATGCGGATCGGCCCCGGCGTGACCGGCCTGCTGGGCCCCAACGGCGCCGGGAAGTCCACCCTCATCAACATGATGGGCGGCTTCCTCGCCCCCTCCACCGGGACCGTCTCCCTCGACGGGGCGCCGATCTGGCGCAACGAGCAGATCTACAAGAGCGTGGGCGTCGTGCCCGAGCGCGAGGCCATGTACGACTTCCTCACCGGCCGGGAGTTCGTCGTCGCCAACGCCGAGCTCCACGGGCTCGACGACGCGGCCGCCCAGCGGGCGCTGGCCACAGTCGAGATGGAGTCCGCCCAGGACCGCAAGATCTCGACCTACTCCAAGGGCATGCGCCAGCGCGTGAAGATGGCCTCCGCCCTCGTCCACGACCCCTCCGTGCTGCTCCTCGACGAGCCCTTCAACGGCATGGACCCGCGCCAGCGCATGCAGCTCATGGAACTGCTGCGGCGCATGGGCGCCGAAGGCCGGACGGTCCTGTTCTCCTCCCACATCCTGGAGGAGGTCGAGCAACTGGCCTCCCACATCGAGGTGGTCGTCGCCGGACGGCACGCCGCTTCCGGGGACTTCCGCAAGATCCGCCGCCTGATGACGGATCGCCCGCACCGCTACCTGGTCCGCTCCTCCGACGACCGGGCGCTCGCCGCGGCCCTGATCGCCGACCCGTCGACCGCCGGGATCGAGGTCGACCTCAAGGAGGGCGTCCTGCGGATCCAGGCCGTCGACTTCGGGCGCTTCACCGAACTGCTCCCCCGGGTCGCCCGCGAGCACGGCATCCGGCTGACGACGGTCTCGCCCTCCGACGAGTCCCTCGAATCGGTCTTCTCCTACCTCGTCGCGGCCTGAAAGGAGCTGGCACACCATGTACAACCCCACCGTTGCCCGGCTCACCTACCGAGCCCTGCTCGGCCGCCGCCGCGCGCTGATCCTCTTCGCGCTGCCCGCGCTGCTGATCATCATCTCCATCGCGGTGCGCACCTTCACCGGCGTGGACGACAAGGTCGCCGCCGACCTGCTCGGCGGGTTCGCCCTCGCCACCATGGTCCCGCTGATCGGCGTCATCGCCGGTACGGGCGCCATCGGCCCGGAGATCGACGACGGCTCGATCGTCTACCTGCTCGCCAAGCCGGTGAAGCGGCCCACGATCATCATGACCAAGCTGATCGTGGCCGTCGCGGTCACCATGGCGTTCTCCGCGATCCCCACCCTTATCGCCGGGTTCATCCTGAACGGCAACGGCCAGCAGATCGCCGTCGCCTACACCGTCGCCGCGCTCGTCGCCTCGATCGCCTACAGCGCGCTGTTCCTGCTGCTCGGCACCGTCAGCCGGCACGCGGTCGTCTTCGGTCTGGTCTACGCCCTGATCTGGGAGTCGCTCTTCGGCAGCCTGGTCTCGGGCGCCAAGACCCTGAGCGTCCAGCAGTGGGCGCTCGCACTGGCCGAGCGCGTGGCCGGTCCCGGGTACGTCGACTCCTCGGTCGGACTGACCACGGCGGTGATCCTGCTCGCCGTCGTCACCGCGGGCGCCACCGTCTACGCCGGTCAGAAGCTGCGCCGCCTGACCCTGGCGGGCGAGGAGTAGAGCCCGCCGCCCGTCGCGCGACCTGTGCCCCGCCCGGCCCACGTGCCGGGCGGGGCACAGCTTCGCGCGTCATGATCGGGGCATGCAGCCGCACACCGAGCCCGAGCGATCCAGGCCCCTGCGGTCCTGGATCCGGGCCTCGCCGGGTACGCACGCCTGGCTGCTGATCATCGCCGTCACCAGCGTCATCGTGGCCGTCGCCCCCGAAGGCGTCGACCACTTCCTGTTCCACCGCAACAGCAGCAACATCCAGCAGCTCGTCAAGCACCCGTTCCAGGCCCTGGTCGGCAGCGCCTTCTGGATCGAGAACCCGGCCTCGCTGGCCCTCTACGCCGTGCTCTTCGAGGTGTTCCACGCGTCCGTGGAACGCTGGCTCGGGACCCTGCGCTGGCTGGCGATCGTCGCCACCGCCCACGTGGTCGCCACCCTGATCAGCCAGCAGCTCGTACTCACGGCGATCCGGGACCACCGCGCTCCGCGCAGCATGGCCCACGTCGTCGACATCGGGGTCAGCTACGGGCTGGCCGCTGCCGTGGGCGTCCTCACCTACCGGCTCCCGAATCCCTGGCGATGGCTCTACCTGGCCGGCGCCGTGGCCTTCTTCGGGCTCCCCCTGGCCACGGGCGGGACCTTCACGGACGCCGGGCACGCCATCGCGCTCTCCATCGGCCTGCTCGCCTGGCCGCTCACCCGGAACCCGCATCCGCACGGGCATGGGCACGAGCACGAGCATGGTCACTGGCACTCAGACGCGCACCCTTCTCATGTTTCACGTGAAACATGAGGAGGCTGACGCGGAGCCGGCCGGGTCCGACCCACGGTTATTCGCTGGTAGAAGCCACCGGCCGGGGGCAGAGTGACGGTGCGGGGAGCAACAAAAGGTCCGGGACGGCCACTTCGAGCGCGCCTCGCGGCGCGGGCCGTTCCGGACCTTCTCGCGGTCGTTCCGCTCAGGCGGCGCCGAGCAGGCGCTCCAGCACCACCGCGATGCCGTCGGCCTGGTTCGAGGTGGTCACCTCGTCGGCCACGGCCTTCAGCTCCGCGTGCGCGTTGGCCATCGCCACACCGTGCGCGGACCACGCGAACATGGGGATGTCGTTGGGCATGTCACCGAAGGCGATCGTCTCCGCCGCCTTCATCCCCAGCCGGCGGGCGGCCAGCGACAGGCCGGTGGCCTTGCTCAGACCGAGCGGCAGGATCTCCACGATGCCCGGACCGGCCATCACCACGTCCACGAGGCTGCCGACCGTCGCGCGGGCGACCCGGACCAGTTCGTCGTCGCCGAGGCCCGGGTGCTGGATGTACAGCTTGTTCAGCGGAGCCGTCCAGACCTCGGTGGTGTCCCGCAGGTACACCGCCGGAAGGCCTTCCTGCACATGGTAGCCCGGCCCGAACAGCACTTCGCCGTCCAGCCCGTCGCGGCTCGCCGCCAGGGCCAGGGGGCCCACCTCGGCTTCGAGCTTGGCGAGCGCCAGACCGGCCAGCTGCCGGTCCAGCGTCACCGAGGTGAGGAGCCTGCCCGCTCCGGCGTCGTACACCTGGGCACCCTGCCCGCACACCGCGATCCCCTTGTAGCCGAGATCGTCGAGCACGTGCCGGGTCCAGGGCACGGCCCGGCCGGTGACGATGATGTGCACCGCCCCCGCCGCGGTGGCTGCGACCAGTGCTTCGCGGGTGCGTTCCGAGACGGTGTCGTCGTCACGCAGCAGCGTGCCGTCGAGATCGGTCGCGACGAGCTTGTACGGGAACGGTGCCGGGCTCACTTGGCGATCGGCTCCAGGACTTCGCGACCGCCGAGGTACGGACGCAGGACCGGAGGCACCCGTACCGAGCCGTCGGCCTGCTGGTGGTTCTCCAGGATGGCCACGATGGTGCGGGGTACGGCGCACAGGGTGCCGTTGAGCGTGGACAGCGGGCGCATGGCCTTCTTGCCGTCCTTGGTCTCGCGCATGCGCACCGACAGGCGGCGGGCCTGGAAGCTGTCGCAGTTCGAGGCGGAGGTCAGCTCGCGGTACTTGCCCTGCGTCGGGATCCACGCCTCGCAGTCGAACTTGCGGGAGGCCGAGGACCCGAGGTCACCGGTGGCGACGTCGATGACCTGGAAGGGCAGTTCGAGAGCGGTGAGCCACTGCTTCTCCCAGCCCAGGAGACGCTGGTGCTCGGCCTCGGCATCCTCCGGTGCGACGTACGAGAACATCTCGACCTTGTCGAACTGGTGGACGCGGAAGATGCCGCGGGTGTCCTTGCCGTACGTACCGGCCTCGCGGCGGAAGCACGGCGAGAACCCGGCGTAGCGCAGCGGCAGCTGGTCCGCTTCCAGGATCTCGTCCATGTGGTACGCCGCCAGCGGTACCTCGGAGGTGCCGACGAGGTAGTAGTCGTCCTTCTCCAGGTGGTAAACGTTCTCCGCGGCCTGGCCGAGGAAGCCGGTGCCCTCCATGGCGCGCGGGCGGACCAGCGCGGGGGTGAGCATCGGGATGAAGCCGGCCTCGCCCGCCTGCGCGATCGCCGCGTTGACGAGAGCGAGCTCCAGCAGGGCGCCGACGCCGGTGAGGTAGTAGAAGCGCGAGCCGGAGACCTTCGCGCCGCGCTCGACGTCGATGGCGCCGAGGGACTCGCCGAGCTCCAGGTGGTCCTTGGGCTCGAAGCCCTCGGCGGCGAAGTCGCGGATCGTGCCGTGGGTCTCCAGGACGGTGAAGTCCTCTTCGCCGCCGACGGGGACGTCCGGGTGCACGATGTTGCCGAGCTGGAGCAGCAGCCTCCTGGCGGTCTCGTCCGCCTCGTTCTGCTCGGCCTCGGCGGACTTGACGTCGGTCTTGAGCTGTTCTGCCTTCTTCAGCAGCTCGGCGCGCTCGTCGGGCGAGGCCTTGGGGATGAGCTTGCCCAGGGACTTCTGCTCATTGCGCAGCTCGTCGAAGCGCGAGCCGGAGGACCTGCGGCGCTCGTCGGCGGAGAGCAGGGCGTCGACGAGGTCGACGTCTTCTCCACGGGCGCGCTGCGAGGCGCGGACACGGTCAGGGTCTTCACGGAGCAGCCGGAGGTCAATCACCCCACCAGGCTACCGGCCTGACTTCCGGGGCTTGAACCGATATAACGCTGCGTGTCGCTATGTCCTGAATGCCGCGAATGCAAAACTCCTGCCGTGTGGCCGGAAGCCGACCTTCCCACCGGGCCGGTCCCCGCCTGACGATGGGCCTGTAAACCGGCCCGAATCCCCGAAAAGGGGCGCCTCGCGCGGCTGTGGACGGGCGGCTGAACAGCGGCGAAGCGGCCTCTTGTCCACAGGAATTGCGTTCCGGGACGTCTTATCCACAGGCTGTGTGCCGTATCTGTGGACACGAAAGGAGATCGCTCCCGATCGTCGGCAAGCCGGAGCGAATCAGGGTTCAAACCCCCCTCACACACTCATTCGGGTGGGAATGGCTCGCCCCAAAGAGTTGATCAGTGATACGGAGGTGACGCCGTTCACCTTCCGCTCCCTAGCGCGAAACCTGAGCCCCCGACCGATTTGTCGACCTTGTCGTGCCGCACTGTCGACTTGTCCCCAGGTCTTCAGCGTCCCCTGTGGATAACTCTGTGGATAAAGCGCGTCTCGCTGTGAGCGGTCTACGCCCGGCCGTCGAGGCAGCGGGTCAGCCAATCGGAGGCGGCCGTGAAATCGCCATCCGAGGTGCCGGGCCGCGCATCGCGCACCTCACTCAGAGCGACGCCCGCGCGCGGGTAGGAGCCGAGGAAGCGTACCTGCGGGCACGTGCGCTTGAGCCCCATGAGGGCCTCGCTCACCCGCCGGTCGGAGATGTGGCCCTCGGCGTCGACGGCGAAGCAGTAGTTGCCGATGCCCTCGCCGGTGGGCCGGGACTGGATCAGCATCAGGTTGACCCCGCGGACGGCGAACTCCTGGAGGAGTTCGAGCAGGGCGCCGGGGTGGTCCTCGCCGAGCCAGAGCACGACGGAGGTCTTGTCCGCGCCGGTCGGAGCCGCGGGCCGAGCCGGGCGGCCGACGAGGACGAAGCGGGTTTCGGCGTTCTCCGCGTCGTGGATCTCGGTGACGAGCGGTTCCAGTCCGTAGGTGGCGGCGGCGAACTCACCGGCGAAGGCCGCGTCGAAGCGGCCCTCCTGGACGAGGCGGGCGCCGTCCGCGTTGGACGCGGCGGATTCCCACAGGGCGTCCGGCAGGTTCGCCCGCAGCCAGTTGCGCACCTGCGGCTGGGCGACCGGGTGCCCGGTGACGGTCTTGACGTCCGACAGCTTCGTCCCCGGCCGCACCAGCAGCGCGAAGGCGATGGGCAGCAGCACCTCGCGGTAGATCATCAGCGGCTCGCCGGAGGACAGCTCGTCGAGGGTGGCGGTGACCCCGCCCTCCACCGAGTTCTCGATCGGAACCAGCGCTGCCGCCGCCTCCCCGTTGCGTACGGCGTCGAGCGCCGCCGGGACCGACACCATGGGAACGAGTTCCCGGGTCGCGGCTTCCGGCAGTGTGCGCAGGGCGGCTTCGGTGAAGGTGCCCTCGGGACCGAGATACGTGAAGCGGGTGGCCGACATGTGATCAGCCTAATGCCGCGGCCCCCGGCCCCGGGGTGCTGTTCATCCTTCGAGCAGGGGCTGGCCCACATACTCCTCGGGCCGGGGGCCGCGCGGGACGGCGTACAGCCCGCTCGCCTCGTGGCGGATGAAGTCGGACAGGGCGTCACCCCGGTCGAGCTTGCGCTGGACCGGGACGAAGCCGCGCAGCGGGTCGGCCTGCCAGCAGATGAAGAGGAGGCCGGCGTCGGGAGTGCCGTCCGCGCCGATTCCGTCGTGGTAGGAGAAGGGGCGCCGGAGCATCGCCGCCCCGCCGTTCTGCGCGGGCGCGGAGATGCGGGCGTGGGCGTTGGAGGCAATGACCGGCTTTCCGTCCGGACCGATCTTGTCGAGGTCCGGCTTGGTGGTCTCCGTGCCACCGGTCAGCGGCGCCCCGTCGGCCTTCTTCCGACCGATGACCTGCTCCTGCTTGGCGAGCGACTGCTTGTCCCAGTCGTCGAGGAGCATTCGGATGCGCCGCACGACGGCGTACGACCCTCCCGCCATCCACGCGTGTTCGGCGGGACCGGGTCCCGTGCCGGGCACGAAGATCCGCCGCTCGAAGTCGGCGTCCGACGGCTTGGGATTGCCCGTGCCGTCGATCTGGCCCAGGAGGTTGCGGGCCGTCATCGCCTTGGCCGTGGCCCCGGGGGTGCGGTTGAAGCCGTTCATCTGCCAGCGGACGCGCGCGGCCTCCCCGGCGTCCTTCTGGAGGGTGCGCAGGGCGTGGAAGGCGACGAGCGCGTCATCGGCGCCGATCTGGATCCACAGATCGCCGTTGCCGCGCTGGGGGTCGAGCCGGTCCGCGGAGAACTCCGGCAGCGGGTCGAGCGCCACGGGCCGCCGGGCGGTGAGGCCGGTGCGGTCGAAGAAGGAGTGGCCGAAGCCGAAGGTGACGGTGAGGGAGCAGGGTCCGGCGTCCAGGGCGATCCCGGAATCGGCGGCCCCCGCTTCCTGACCGGCCATCAGCCGACGCGCGCTGTCGGACCAGCGGCGCATCAGCGCGACGGCCTCTTTGCGGCCCGCGCCGGGGGCCAGGTCGAAGGCCAGCACATGGCCCTTGGCCTGGAGCGGAGTGGTGATGCCCGCTTGGTGGTCGCCGTGAAAGGCGACCGCGGTGGCGCCGAGGGCGGCGGACGGGACGGCTGCGCCGCCGCTCCCTTCGGACCCGGCGAGCGCGGAATGCGCCAGGGCGCCACCGGTGGCGCCGAGTGCGAGACCGGCGGCGCCCGCGGCGCCCACGGTGCCCAGCAGGCGGCGTCGGGAGATCTCGATGTCGGGGTTGCTCTCGGTCACGCTGTTCAGCCGATCTTGACGGTCTTCTGGACGGTCGTCTGGTCGATGTCGGAGGTACGGACGCTCACGTCGATGCGCCATTCACCCGCCAGCGGCAGCTGGACGCCGGAAGCGCTCCAGTGTCCGGGGGCGGCGTGGTCGGGGGCGAGCGGCAGGGGTCCGATGTCCTTGGCGGGGAGGGTGAAGGCGACCTTCACCTCGGGGATGTCGAAGGGGCGGCCGTCGGGAGCGTCCACCCAGACGTGGAGGCTGTTGGCGCCGACCCGGCCCGGATCCAGCTCGATCCGGACGCTGCCCTTGCCGTTCTGGCCGCCGGTGTCGAAGGGCAGGGTGACCTTGACGGGCCGGTTGGGTACGGCGGTGACGGAGCGGCCGCTCTCCAGTTCGGCGGCCCTGCCGGGCTCCGTGCCCGTCAGCAGGGTGGCGACGGCCAGCAGCACGACGGCGACTGCGGCCTCGGCGAGCACGGAACGACGCAGACCCGCGCGGTCGGGGTCGGCCTCCCGGCGCTGCCTGTCCCGCGCGTTCTCGCGGGCGGCGCGCTGCCGGGCCAGCTGGGCGGCACGCTTGGCACTCGGCGGCACCGTGACCGAGGCCTCTGTTTCACGTGAAACATCGGCCGGGGCGAGGACCTGCGCGATGTGACCGCTCGTGTCGTCGGCCAGTCGGCCGGTCCACTTGCGGGACACGGAGGCGACGGCGACCAGGACGGCGACCAGGCCCACCTTGACGAGCAGGTACCGGCCGTACTCGGTCCCGGTCAGCGCGGACCAGCTGCCGAGCTGACGCCAGGACTGGTAGACGCCCGTGATGGTGAGGGCGAGGACGCTGACGAAGGCGACCCGGGAGAAGCGCCGGACCGCCGCGCGCTCGATGTCGGGGACCTTGTGCAGGGCGACCAGCAGGGCGGCCAGCCCGCCGAGCCAGGTGGCGACGGCCAGCAGGTGGACGATGTCCACCGGCATCGCGATGCCCGGCTGGATACCGGTGGAGGCGTGTTCGGACAGCGACCAGGTGGCGGCGATGCCACCGGCGACCACGGTCCCGCCGATGGCGAGGCCGAAGGTGAGGTCGCTGGTGTCCTTGGCGTTGCCGTCGCTCTCGTCGCCGCCCCGTACCGTGCGGGCGAAGGTGCCGAAGAGGACCGCCATGAAGAGGGCCACGGCGCCCAGCAGCAGGAGCCGCGACACCAGGGACGCCCCGGTCTTGGTCTCCAGGACGGCCTTGAGCCCGGCGAGGTCGAAGACGTCGGAGAAGTCGCCCGACCCGGTATAGGGGTTGCGCAGCACCAGCATGGCCAGCGTGGCTGCGGTCAGCGTGACCCAGGCGCGCAGGACGAGCTTCTGCAGCGGCCGCTCGGCGGCGCCCCGGCGCCAGCACAGCAGGATGAAGGCCGCGCCGCCGACGAGCACCGCGAAACCGCCGTAGGCGGCGTAGCGCGCGAGGCTGTAGGCGATGCCCACGGGGCCGCCGCCGGCCACCTGGGTGGGCAGCGAGACGCTGGTGGCGGAGGGGGCGCCGATGGAGAAGGTGAAGGCGCCGGAGACCGGGTGACTGTCGGCGGAGACCGCCTGCCAGGCCACCGTGTACGTGCCGTCGGGCAGTCCGACGTGCAACGCGGTGCCGTAACGGATCGTGGAGCCGCTGCACAGGTCGCGCAGTTCGCCGGTGTCGACCCGCTTACCCTGCGGGTCCATGACCCGGATCGAGTCGCCGTTCATGGCGACGGCTTCCGAGAACGAGAGCGTGACCTGGGCGGGGGCCGTGGCGACCACCGCCCCGTCCCGGGGATCGCTCGCGGTGAGCGCGGCATGCGCCGAGGCCGGTCCGGCCGCGGTGAACAGGGCCGCGACCAGGGCCGCGAGGACCAGCAGGAGCCGCGGCAGCCGGGCTGCCGCGGTCGTGCGGGCCGTGGAGGGGGCGGTGGCCGTCATGGCGTGTCAGTCCCTCGGTCCGTCAGCCGGCGTTCTGCGGGTTGTACGTGCGTTCCTTCACGTCCAGCTCGACCTTGACCGGGTCGGCCTTCTCGAAGCGCAGCTCGACGGTGACCTTGTCGCCGACCTTCGGCTGGTTCTTCAGGCCCATGAACATGACGTGGTCGCCACCGCGGGCCAGCTTCAGTTCGCCCTTGGCCGGTACGTCCAGGGCCTTAACCTGCTGCATCTTCTGGTTCTTGGTCTCGTGGATCGTCACGTCGCCGGAGAGGTCGCTCGTGACGGCGGTGAGCTTGTCCGCCGTCCCGGAGCCGTTCTTGATGACCATGAACGCGCCGGCCATCTGGGCGTCGACCGGTTCGGGCATGTAGCCGCCGCTCACGGACAGCTTCGGCTTGCCGTCGCCGGAGTCGGAGGAACAGCCGGATATGGCGAGGGCTGCCGACAGGGAGAGGGCGGCGGCGAGGGTGCGGGTGGTGCGGCGGTTCACGGGTTCTCTCCCTTGATGATCTTCGGCAGGTCCTTGGTGTAGTCCTCGACGGTGGCCGACTCCCCGTAGAGGACGTAGCCCTCGTCGGTCTTGGGGGAGAAGGCGATGACCTGCGCGCCGTGCATGGAGACGATGGCGCCGTCGGCCTCCTTCTTGGCGGCCTCGATGCCGATGCCGAGACTGCGGGCGCCTGCCTGGATGGTGGCGAAGTCCCCGGTGAGCCCGGTGAAGGCGGGGTCCTGGGCCTTGAGCCACTTGCCGAGGGACTCGGGAGTGTCCCGGTCGGGATCGGTGGTGACGAAGACGACCTGGAGGTTGTCCTGGTCGGCCTTGGGCAGCGCCTTCTTCGCGACGGCGAGGTTGCTCATCGTCAGCGGGCAGACGTCCGGGCAGTTGGTGTAGCCGAAGTAGATGAGCGTCGGCTTGCCCTTGGTCTGCTCGCGCAGGCTCCACGGCTTGCCGTTGGTGTCGGTCAGCACCAGGTCCGGCTTGGCGAAGGGGCGGTCGAGAACGGTGCCGGGCTTGCTCTTGGCGGGGGCGTTGACCTCCGCGAGCGACTTGCTCTTGCCGTTGTCACCGCCGCAGGCGGTGAGGGCGAGTGCGGCCGCCGCCACGAGGGCGGCGACCGTCACACGTGCGGTGCGCATGGGGTGGTCCCTGGGATCGGGGGTGGTTCGGATGGCTGCGTACGTCGGTCAGGACGTGCGGCGGCGCGAGGCGACGCCGAAGGCGACCCCGCCGAGGCCGACGACGATGCCGGCGATGCCGAGGGCGCGCGCGGTCGTGTCGGAGCCCGAGGCCGCGGAGTTCTCGGCGCCGTCGTGGTGCTCGGTGTTCTTGGCCTCGTCGGCCTTCTTGTCACCGTCGTGGTGGTCGGCCCCGGTGGCCGCGGCCGTCAGCTTCAGCACGGGCGCCGGGTTCTGCGGCTCGGCCGCGCCGTCCTTGGCCTCTTCGATCCACCGGACGACCTCGTTGTTGTCGTACGTCTGGACGGCCTTGAAGACGAGCTTGTCGACGTCCGTGGGGAGCTGGCCGACGGAGAGCGGGAACTGCTGGAACTTGCCGGGCTCGATCTTGCCGCCGGTCCAGGTCACCTTGGTCACGGCCTCGTTGATCTGCTTGCCGTGCACCGTGAGCGGCTTGTCGAGCTTGCTCTTCTCGACGCTGACCGTCCAGCCCGGGACGTCCTGCGGCATGACGGACGAGAGGGGGTGGTCGGTCGGGAAGCTCACTTCGAGCTTGTTGGTCGAGGCGGCGTCGCGCTCGTTCGGGACCTTGAAGTTGATCGTCGCGTAACCGCCCTTGGCGGCCTCGCCCGGCTGGACGCCGACATGGGCGAAGGCGGTGCCGGACAGGACGAGGACGGTACCGGCGGCGAGGGCGGCCGCGAAGGAGACGCGTGAGGTCTTCATGGCAGGAACACTCCGTGGGAAGCAGGGGTGACGGTGGCTCCGGCGCTCGGGCGCGCGCGGAGTTCGCGGCACCGGTGCTCCCCCGGGTGTCCCGGGGAGGGAGGTGCCGCGTCAGGCTGCGAGGGAGAGGGCCACGGGCGGGCCCCGCCTGATCACCGTGTGCTGGAGTGCCGTCCGGCCGGGTGCCAGGGCCCGGTCCGGGGTGGTGCGCGGCGCGCGGGGGATCCGTACGGACGTACCCGCGAGCCCGGCGCCGAGGGCGCGGACGAAGGCCAGGGCGGCGCGCAGGGCCCGGACCGGGGCGGTCGCCGCGGCGAGCCGGGAGAGTTCGACGAGCCGGAACAGGGCCGCGTCCCCGCGGCCCAGCAGCCAGCCCGCGGCCAGCGCGGCCAGCAGGTGGCCCAGCACCATCGGCAGGCTGAACAGCCCGGTCGAGGGGGCGGTGGCCGCCTGGGCCAGGTGCGCGTGGGCGTCGTGGCCCGCCGCACCGAGCGCGGCCGGGTTCAGCCCCGCGGTCTCCAGCACCTGCCGGGCGTCGGCCGGGCTGAGCGGTACGGAGTTGCCCCCGCAGATCAGCCGGGCGGCGAACGCCGCGAGCGAGGCGTCGGAGGCGGCCTGCGCGGAAGCGCCCGCGGTGTCGGCCGCGGCCGAAGCGGAGGCCGCGGACGCGGTGACGGAGGCGGCGCCGTGCTGGCCGAGGCCGAACAGCGTGTGCAGACCCAACTGGCCGACGGCGAGCGCGCCGACGAGGCCCGGCAGCGTGCGACGGCGTCCCGCCAGCGGAACGGCGATGGCGAAGACGGCCAGGAAGCCCGCGCAGAGCGTCCACCAGGGAACGGTGGCGCAGGAGGCGAGGGCGTGCCCGACGGCGGACAGCACGACGCAGACCGCGGTGAACACCGCGGCCCGCAGGGTCAGGAGCCCGGCTCCTGCACGCGTCGTGTGGGGGGCAGTCATGGCCGGGCCATCATCGCACTGTGCCGGGGCTTCCCATACGGCAGGTCCGGAAGGTCCCTTGAGTCCCCCTGGACGCGGTGCGCCCCGGGATGCTCCGGTGCGGGACGGCGCCGCGGGCCCGTGCTCGCACCCCCGCCGCATACAACGGTGTCCGGTCGGGTCGCATCGGCCGAACGAGCGCTCTGACGGGCCTTCGGGGCTTACCCGGTGCTGCGGACGGCAATAGGTAACGGTATGAGCATCTGGTGGTCCCTCCACTTGAGGCGCGAGGCCGCGAGCGTGCCGCTCGCCAGGCGGCTGTTGATCGGGACGATGGAGACCGCCGGGGTGGACCCCGACATCTCCTTCGACCTGTCGGTGGCGCTGAGCGAGGCGTGTGCGAACGCGGTGGAGCACGGCGGACCGGTGGCCGGGGCGGTGGCCGGCGGCCGCGCCGAAGGCGACGTGCCTGCTCCTCCCGCTCCGGCGGCCTGTGCGGCGTACCGCGTCACGGCCTTTCTCGACGGCGACCGCTGCCGGATCGAGGTGGCCGATTCGGGCCCGGGCTTCCCGCCCGCGACGGTGTCGCGCCGCAGACCCCCGTTGGCGGAGCACGGCCGGGGTCTGTCCCTGATCGCCGAACTGGCCGATCACGCCCGGTTCCGCAACCGCCCGGGCCGGGGAGCCGTCGTCAGTTTCGACAAGGTCCTCAAGTGGCGCGACGGAGCGCTGCTGGAGGCGTCCTGACCCGCCGATGGGCGGGGTCCCGGTACAGGGGACCCCGCCCATCGGCGGTGGTACGGGGGGCGGCGAAGGCCCGGGGGCGCTAGCCCTTCAGCGCCGCCATCCAGCTCTCGACCTCGTCGGACCGGCGCGGCAGGGCCGCCGACAGGTTCCGGTTGCCGTCCTCGGTGACCAGGATGTCGTCCTCGATCCGCACGCCGATGCCGCGGTACTCCTGCGGCACGGTCAGGTCGTCGGCCTGGAAGTACAGACCGGGCTCGACGGTGAGGCAGACACCCGGCTCCAGGGTGCCGTCGACGTAGGCCTCCGTGCGGGCGGCCGCGCAGTCGTGGACGTCCATGCCGAGCATGTGGCCCGTGCCGTGCAGCGTCCAGCGACGCTGCAGGCCCAGCTCCAGGACCCGCTCGACCGGGCCCTCGACCAGGCCCCACTCGACGAGCTTCTCGGCCAGCACGCGCTGCGCGGCGTCGTGGAAGTCGCGGAACTTGCCGCCGGGCTGCACGGCGGCGATCCCGGCCTCCTGGGCCTCGTACACCGCGTCGTAGATCTTGCGCTGGATGTCGGTGAAGCGGCCGTTGATCGGCAGGGTGCGCGTGACGTCGGCCGTGTACAGGGAGTGGGTCTCCACACCTGCGTCCAGCAGCAGCAGCTCGCCCGAGCGGACGGGGCCGTCGTTGCGGACCCAGTGCAGGGTGCAGGCGTGCGCGCCCGCGGCGCAGATCGAGCCGTAGCCGACGTCGTTGCCGTCGACGCGGGCGCGCAGGAAGAACGTGCCCTCGATGTACCGCTCGCTGGTCGCCTCCGCCTTGTCGAGGACCTTCACGCAGTCCTCGAAACCGCGGACGGTGGAGTCGACGGCCTTCTGCAGCTCGCCGATCTCGAAGGCGTCCTTGACCACGCGCGCCTCGGAGAGGTTCACGCGCAGCTCGCCGTCGCGCTCGGCGGTGACCTTGTCGGCCAGGGCCGCCTCGATGACCGCGTCGTGCCCGCGGACGACCCGGACGGGGCCGGTGGCCTCGGTCAGGGCGTCGGCCAGGGTGCGGACGTCCTTCGCGGGAATGCCCAGGAGCTGCTCGGCCTCGGCGAGGGAGTGGCGGCGGCCGACCCACAGCTCGCCCTGGCCGGACAGCCAGAACTCGCCGTTCTCGCGGTCGGAGCGCGGGAGCAGGTAGATGGTCGCCTGGTGGCCCGTCTCGCCGGTGGGCTCCAGGACCAGGACGCCGTTCTCGCTCTGGTCGCCGGTCAGGTACGCGTACTCGGTGGAGGCACGGAAGGGGTACTCCGTGTCGTTCGAGCGCGTCTTGAGGCGGCCGGCGGGGATGACGAGGCGCTCACCGGGGAAGCTCGCGGACAGCGCGTCGCGGCGTGCGGCCGTGTGCGCGGCCTGGGCGATGGGCTCCAGGCCGTGCAGCTCGGTGTCCGCCCAGCCGGTGCGCATGTTCTCGGCGAGTTCGTCGCTGAGCCCCGGGTACAGCCCGTTCTTGCGCTGCTTGTGCGTCTTCTTGGGCTGCTCTTCTTCCGGGGTCTCCGGGGTGAGCTCGTCAGCCACGTCATCTCCTCAGCTACGACAGGACCGGGTACGGACCCCATCCATCGTATGTGCGAGAGGAAGTGGCCCCGACGGGCTGTGATAAATCAGTCAAACCGGGCAGCCAGCAGGACGATGTCCTCACCGAGGCCGAGCCCGGGGCCGACTCTGGTCCCGCCCCCGTCCGCTGCGTCCGCCGCCCCGTCCCCCTCCGGCAGCACGCTCCGCAGGACGTGGTCCACGATCGCGGCCGGGTCCTCGCGCAGCGCCCGCGGCACCGAGGCGGCGGCCGCGTGCAGCCGGGCGTACGCGCGGTCCATGGGGTCACCGGTCCGGCGCAGCAGCCCGTCGGTGTACAGCAGCACCGTTTCTCCCGGTGCGGGCTCGATCTCCACGCTCGGGGCCTCCCAGCAGGCGAGCATGCCGAGCGGCGCGGACAGGGAGGTCTCCACGTACTCGGTCCGGTGCTCGCCGATGAGCAGCGGCGGGGCGTGTCCGGCGCCCGCCAGGACGATCTTGCGGGCACCCGGCTCGCAGTAGGCGAAGAGCGCCGTGGCCGAGCGTGCGGGTTCGGTGAGCCGCAGCAACAGCTCCAGATCGGAGAGGACCGCGACCGGGTCCTCGCCCTCCATCACGGCGTACGCGCGCAGCGAGGCCCGCATCCGGCCCATCGCGGCGATCGCACTGGGACCGGCGCCGGTGACCGAGCCGACGGCGAGCCCGAGGGCGCCCTCGGGCAGGGGCAGGGCGTCGTACCAGTCGCCGCCGCCGCGCGGACCGGTGTGGTGCAGTGCGGCGAGGTGGACCCCCGGCACCCGGGGCAGCCTGCTGGGCAGCAGTTCCTCAGCGATGTCGGCGAGCCGTTCCCGGGCCCGCTGGGACTCCAGCACCCGGGCCAGGTGCTCCGCCCCGTGCCGCACGTAGAGCCCGACGAGGTCGCGCTGGCGGTCGCTCGGCTCGACCTGTTCGTCGTACAGCCAGACGATGGCGCCGAGCAGGCCGGTGGCCTCGGCGGTCAGCGGCAGCGTGTAGCTCGCGGCGTACCCCAGACGCGCGGCGACCTCGCGGTGCCGGGGATCGACCGGGGTCGCGTACCCCCCGCTCCCGGGGATCGCGCCGACGTCGGGGAGGACTTCGGAGCCGCCGACGGCACCCGGCATCCCGTCGAGGATGCGGCCGTACGAGGTGGCACCGCGCGGCACGGTCTCGATGTGGCCGAGGTCCGCGCGGGCCAGACCGAGGCCGAGCGTGGTGGCGGGGCCGAGTCCGTCGGAGGGCTCCAGCACGATCAGCCCGCGACGGGCGCCGACCAGGGCGGCTCCGGCGCGCAGGAACTCCTGGAGGCAGACGTCGAGCCCGGCGGCCCGCGCGAGGCGTTCGGTCAGCTCGTTGAGGGTGGTCAGGTCGGAGACCATGCCCGCCAGCCGGTCCTGGATCAGGGTGCTGGGGGCAGGGGCGAGGGCCGGTGCGGGAGCGGTGCGCGGGGGCACGGGTGCCGCAGTGTGAGGGGAAGACGTAACTACTGAATCGATTCCAGCCACTTTCGGCGGATGCGGGGCGCTCATGGCGTCCGGCTTTCCACCTGGTGCGATTCGCCGAATAGCATCGCAAACCCCCAGATCGTTCTGCGCCGCCATCAATGGATCCACATCTACACGCACACGTGGAGCGATGTCCAGCATTGCCCAGGTGGGAATCCTGGTGTCCGTGGGACGACAACTCACCGTCCGGTCAAGGGTAAAACTTGGCCGGAAAAGGTTGGATGGGATGCCTTTTTGCGGTCGACTGGGCAGGCGTCACCGTCGGCGCGGGTACGTAAACGGTGGTGCACGGGGTGAGTTGACGCCATCCCGGACCCGCCGGGAACCACCCGGCACGGGCCGCCGTCCTTAACGGGGGCGGCCGGGCGCGGCCCGTCGGGGGCCGTGAACCGCCCTTGCCGGACGTTCCATGGACCCGTACGACGACTGCACGAACCGTGTGAACCTGCTTCTGGCGGACTAGTGACGCGAAACGTGTACGTGTGGTGAAACACCGCATACGTGGTGTGATGTGGCCCTCGGCGTTCAACGGAAAGGAACGAGCGCTCATGCGCGAGATCCTCGGAAGGCGTCTCCAGCGGCTCCGCAGCTCCCTCCAGTCCCTCCGGCCCCTGCCGTCTCTCTGGTCTCTCCCGACCCTCCCGGCCCTTCGGCCCCTCCAGTCCCTCCGGCTCGGCTCGCGAGCCGCGTCCCGGCCGGGTCCCGCCGCCCTCCACCCCGGGCCCCTCGACGCCGCATTGATGTGCGCCACCGCCTGGCGGTGGCCCGTCCTGCCCGGGGTGGGCCGGGTGGCCCCGGACAGCGCGCGCTGCGCCTGCCCCGATCCGGACTGCGTCGTTCCCGGTGCGCATCCTTTCGACCCGGGCCTCCTCGCGGCCACGACCGACCCGCGCATGGTGGGCTGGTGGTGGACCAACCGGCCCGCCGCGCCGCTGCTCCTGGCCACCGGCGGGCACGCTCCCTGCGCGGTGAGCCTGCCGGCCACGGCGGCCGCGCGGGCGCTGGTCCGCCTCGATCAGCGCGGCATGCGGCTGGGCCCGGTGGTCGCGACGCCGACTCGCTGGTCGCTGCTGGTGGCGCCGTACTCGCTGGAGCGGCTCGGTGAACTCCTGTACGCCAAGGACCACGTGCCCTCGTCACTGCGCTTCCACGGCGAGGGCGGCTACCTGCTCCTGCCGCCCTCCGCCGCGTCCTGCGGGGGGCAGGTGCGCTGGGAAAGGGAGCCCTCGGCGCAGGACGGGCCGCCCTGGCTGCCGGAGATCGAGGCGGTCGTGGACGCGCTGGTGGAGGCGAGCACCGGAGCCCCGGGCGGCGGCAGCCGACTGGCGTACTGACGGGCGCCCGCGGGGCGTTCGCCGGTCCGGGCTGCGTGCGCCGGGCGTTCGCAGCTCCGGCACCCGTCCACCGGCCGTCCGTACGTCGCGCGCTCGCCCTTCACTCCATCGGTTCGCCGGATCACTCGAACGGGTGCCACCGACGCCGGTTTCCACGGGAATTGGGCGCGGGGATCTCCGTGCCGCATTCCCGCATCGCTATCTTCGGCGAATGAATCTCCGCCTGATCGGTATCGGTGCCGGTGTGCTGATCATCTTGACGCTTCCGCTCGCGGGTGCGATCGCCGGACCGGACTTCACCGCTCGGGACGACGCAAAGGGCGGTGGACTGCTCACCACGTTGGGTCTGTCGGAGCCTTCCGGCAGGCCTTCCGCGGTGCGGGTCGCGCCACCCGGTCCGCCCGAGCAGCCCCGTACGGACGCGCACTGCGGGCCCGAACTCTCCTCTCCCCAGGGGGTCGAGGCGCAGACGTGCGTGCTGACCGGCGAGGGGCAGAGCTGGGGGCGCAGTTACTACCGCAACACGAGCGGGCGCGTCCTGGAATCCGTACTGACCCTGATGGGGCCGGCGGGCCGGACGGTGCAGATCCGCTGCGCGATCGGAGCGGGTGATGAGCCGGGGCTGTGCGAGACCCCGCACGAGAAGTCCCTGGGTCCGGCGGACCGGTACACGGCAGTAGCGGAGTTTGCAGTTCCGGATACTGAAGGGCCCCTGCTCCTGCGGTCCGGGAGCAACTCACCGGGACCGAGCGGCGGTTAGTACCACCGGAAACACAAGGGCCCGGTCGCTGGCGACGGGGGATGCACCAGCGACCGGGCTACAAGAACGGTAACAAGAGATCGCCTGTTCGCAAATTCGATCTCTGATATTCAGACAGCGATTTGCAGACGATTAGCGGGAGTTGTGACTCCGGTCACCGCCCGGGGCGGCCCCCCGGAGCGCCCGCGGGAGGCCGCTCCGGAGGGTCGGCGGAACGCTGACGGCCCGTCGGCGGACCCGCTGCCGGGTCCACCGCCGGGCCGCGGGGCCGGCCCCGGTTCAGCTGAGGGTCACCTGGCGGTTGGTGAGCCCGCCACGCGCCCGGCGCTCCTCCGTCGTCAGCGGCGCGTCCGTGGTCAGGGCCTTGGCGAGGCGCTCGGCGAGGCGGGCCGCCGGCTCCTCCACCTGGTCGGCGGTGACGCCGACGGGCAGGTCCCACACCGGGACCATCAGGCCGTGCGCGCGGAAGGACCCGACGAGCTTGGTGCCCTCGCCGAGGGTCGACTCGCCCGCCGCGGTCAGCCGCGCCAGTGCGTCGAGCAGCTGCTCCTCGGGGTGCGGCATGACCCAGCGCAGGTGGTTCTTCTCCGGGGTCTCGCACCAGTAGGCCGCGTCGACGCCGGTGAGCTTGACGGTCGGAATGGCGGCCGCGTTGGCGCGCTCCAGCGAGGCGGCGATCTCCGGAGAAGCGGCCTGGGCGCTCTCCGCATCCGGAATCCAGAATTCGAAACCGCTGTGGACAACCGGCTCGAAAACGCCGTCCGCGTCCAGGAGGTCCTGGAGCCGGGGCCCTTCGGCGGGAACGCGGCGGGCCGGAACCGGATTACCCGGTTCCGCGACGAGCGCGCGTTCCAGGGTGTCCGCCAGGTCCCGGGAGAGGTTGCCGCTGGACGACTCGTTCTGCAGGCCGAGCAGGACGGAACCGTCCTCGCGGCGCAGGGCGGGCCACGCCATGGGCAGCACGGTCACCAGCGTGACGGACGGGACGCCCTCGGGCAGGCCGCCCTTGAGGGTGAGCGGGATGGTGGCGGCTGGCACCAGTTCGCGCAGTGCCACCCAGTCGCATTCGGAGGGCAGTCCCTCGAAGGGGCGCTGCACCAGTTCGGTGACGGCGTGCGAGGCGGCGGCGCCGTGGCAGGCCTTGTAGCGGCGCCCGGATCCGCAGGGGCAGGGCTCGCGGGCGCCCACCACGGGGATCTCCCCGTCCTTGAGCTGCGGCTTTGCAGTCTTCGCTGCGGGGCGCTTCTTGGCCATCGTGGGTGTCTCCCGGTTGCGGCGGTGCGTCGTTACGTGACGGCGCGAGCCTAGCCGTTCGTACCGCCGCAACCGGGTGGGTGCGGCCGGGAGCGAGGTCGGCGTGCGCTCCCGGACGGCCGCCGACCGTTCGTGGCCGGACCCCTGCCGCGGCCGGTCTCCGCGTCGGGAACCAGAGTTCAGGGATCCAGATCGTCGAAGGGCCCGGTGAAGTCGATCGCGGGCGCAGCGACGCGCGTAGCGAAATCGTCGTGCCGGGGCCCGCACGCGACCGTCACCCATACGGTGACCTCGCCGCCCGCGCCGTCCCGGACGCCCCAGTCCTGGGCCAGGGCGCTGATGATGTTCAGCCCGCGGCCGCCGCGCGCGGTGACCGAGGGCGTGGCCGGAACGGGGCGGGTGGGGCCGCCCCCGTCCGTGACCTCGACCGTCAGCCGCCCCGCCTTGTCGACGCGCCACGCGGCACGTATCTCCCCGTCGCCGATCTCCCGCGCGCCCAGGGGCCTGCCGTGCCGGCAGGCGTTGCTGAGCAGTTCGGAAAGGATCAGGACGGCATCGTCCACGACTGAATCGGGCACTCCGCCGATACGCAATTGCTCACGCATGCGATGCCTCGCCGTACCCACGCCCGCAGGGCCATGGGGTACGGCCATGCACGACGACGTGGGCACCTCCTGTGCCACCACCAACGCCACCCCCGGAACCTCCTTAGCCCCACGCCAAGGTCTGGATGCCCCCTTGGCCTGGACCGGAAACCGCCGCGGCGAAGCCCCCTGACGCATTCATGACGACCGAATGCGGACCGGATGCGCCGGGGCACACCCTGTGACGAGAGGTGAAGGGGTGACGGGTGAGCAAATAGGGACGTCAGCGCCCAAGTTGGGACAGAACTTGGCGGGGGCGGTTCGTAATGATCGCTTCCACACCCAGATCAGCGCAGAGCTGAACGTCTTCGGGTTCGTTCACCGTCCACACGTGCACGGAGTGGCCCGCGGCCTGCAGTTTGCGGATGAAGCCGGGGTGGTTGCGGACGATCCGCATCCCCGGCCCCGCGATCCGCACCCCGGCGGGCAGCCGTCCGTCCCGCATCCGCGGCGAGACGAACTGCATCAGGTACACGGTCGGGATCGTCGGGGCGGCCGCGCGGACGCGGTGCAGCGAGCGGGCCGAGAAGCTCATGATCCGCACCGGGTGCGGGCCCTCGGCCGGCGGCGAATCCAGCCCGAAGCGCTTGAGGAGGAACAGCAGCCGCTCCTCCACCTGTCCGGCCCAGCGGGTCGGGTGCTTCGTCTCGATCGCGAGCTGTACCGGCCGCCCGGCGTCCGCGACCAGCTCCAGCAGCCGCTCCAGGGTGAGGACGGAGGTGCGCTCCGGATCGGGCTCCTTGCCGTACTCGCCGGCGGCGCCGGCGCCGGCGTCCCAGTCGGGGGACTCGTCGCGGTCCTTCCAGGAGCCGAAGTCGAGCGCGGTGAGGTGGGCCAGTTCCAGGGCCGAGACCGCGCCGCGGCCGTTGGACGTGCGGTTCACGCGCCGGTCGTGCACCAGCACGAGATGCCCGTCGGCGGTGAGCCGGACGTCGCATTCGAGGGCGTCGGCTCCGTCCTCGACGGCTTTGCGGTAGGCGGCCAGGGTGTGCTCGGGAGCGTCTTCCGAGGCGCCGCGGTGGGCGACGACCTGGATGGGGCGCGGCGTTGCGTGGGTCACCGGGTCATGGTGCCACCGCGCGCAACCCCGGCGCCGGGCGGGACCTTGGAGATGCGTCCGAAATGCCCGGGATAAAGGATGGGGGCGGGACGCACAGGTCCGGCTTACAGTGCTCTGACGGTTGATGGTAAAGGCTTTGCCCAGGAACTTGTATGACTGCTCGAACGTTCACCCGGACCGATGGTCCGCCGGATGTACCGTCCGAGATCCAGCAAGCCGTGTGTGACGAGGAGAGAGCGCTGTGAGCACCGAGAACGAGGGCACCGCGGCCCCGACGCCCCCCGCGGCCCCGTCCGCACCTCCCGTGCCGGTGGCCGCGCCGACCCCCGGGCCCGTGGCTCCGGCGGACGCGGCTCCGGCGGACGCGGCTCCGGCGGATCCGCGCCCCGTGGACGCGCCCCCCGTGGACATGGGCAAGACCCCGGCCGCCGCCGATCAGGGGTACGCCACCGGGCCCGTGCCGGGCGAGCACGCGACCCAGCAGTTGCCGACGACCCCGGCGGCCGACGCGCAGCTGCCGCCGACTCCCCCCGCGGACCCGTACGGGACCGCTCCCGCGGCCCCCGTGACCGCCGCGTCCGGGGACCCGTACGGCGCACCCGCCGCTCCCCCTGCCGCACACGGCGCCGGGGCCTGGCCGCCGCCCCCGCCGACCGCCGCGGGGTACGCAGCCACGGGCCATGGTGGTGGCAACGGCGCCGGTGTCTGGGGCGCTCCCCCGCTCGGCGGCGCTCCGCAGCCCAAGTCGAAGGGCCGGGGTGGCCTGATCGCGGCCGTGCTGGCGGCCGCCCTGCTCGCCGGCGGGGTGGGCGGCGGCATCGGTTACAAGCTCGCCGACGGCGGCCTCGACGGCGCCGGCTCCACCACGGTCAGCTCCTCCGGCGAGACGCCCAAGGACCTCAAGCGCGAGCCCGGCTCGATCGCGGGCCTGGCCGCCAAGGCGCTGCCCAGCGTGGTCACCATCGAGGCTCAGGGCGGCGATGGCGAGGGCGGCACGGGCACCGGCTTCGTCTACGACGAGCAGGGGCACATCCTCACCAACAACCACGTGGTGGCCTCCGCCGCCAACGGCGGCAAGCTCTCCGCCACCTTCTCCAACGGCAAGAAGTACGACGCCGAGGTCGTGGGCCGCGCCCAGGGCTACGACGTGGCCGTGCTGAAGCTGAAGAACCCGCCCGCGGGGCTCGTCCCGCTCGCGCTCGGCGACTCGGACAAGGTCGCGGTGGGAGACACGACCATCGCGATCGGCGCCCCCTTCGGCCTGTCGAACACCGTGACCACCGGCATCGTCAGCGCCAAGAACCGCCCGGTGGCCTCCGGCGACGGCGCGGGCAACAAGAACTCCTACATGAGCGCCCTCCAGACGGACGCCTCGATCAACCCGGGCAACTCCGGCGGTCCGCTGCTGGACGGACGCGGCGCGGTCATCGGCATCAACTCCGCCATCCAGTCGGCGGGCAACGGCGGCTTCGGCGGCGGCCAGGCCGGTTCGATCGGCCTCGGTTTCGCCATCCCGATCAACCAGGCGAAGAACGTCGCCCAGCAGCTCATCAAGACGGGCAAGCCGACCTACCCGGTGATCGGCGTCTCGGTGGACCTCCAGTCCAAGACGGACGGCGCCAAGATCTCCGAGCAGGGGGCCTCCGCCAACGAGCTGGTCGACCCGGCCGGTCCGGCGGGCAAGGCCGGCCTCAAGCCCGGCGACGTGATCACCCAGTTCGGTGACAAGCCGATCGACAGCGGCCCGACGCTCATCAGTGAGATCTGGACGTACAAGCCCGGCGACACGGTGAAGCTGACGTACCTGCGCGGCGGCAAGGCGACCACGGTCGACATCACGCTCGGATCGCGGGTGGGCGACAAGTAGTCCCGTCGGGAGGGGGCGGGGGCGGAATTCCGTCCGCGCCTCCTCCCAACATCCGCTTATGCTTCGGACGTGTTCGATTCGCGGCACATACGGACTTTTCACGAGGTGGTCGCCTCCGGGTCGTACTCGGCGGCCGCCCGCGTCCTGGGCTATACGCAACCCGCGATCACCCAGCAGATGAAGGCCCTCGAAAGAGCCGTCGGCACCCCTCTGTTCACCCGGGTGGGTCGCCGCATGCAGCTCACCGAGGCGGGGAACTCCCTGGTCCGGCACGCGGAATCGATCCTCGGCTGCCTCTCCGCCGCCGAGGCGCAGATGAAGGCCTACGCCCGGCTGCGCGCGGGGAGGGTGCGGCTGTGCGGATTTCCCAGCGCCAACGCCACTCTGGTCCCCGAGGCCTTGTGCGGGCTGGCCAAGGACCATCCCGGGGTCCAGGTCGAGCTGCTGGAGGGCGAGCCGCCCGACTCGCTGCGCAGGCTGGAGCGGGGGGAGTGCGACATCACGCTGGCCTTCACCTACCCCGGGCTGCACGAGGAGGTCCCGGAGGAGGTGGCCGAGGTCAGGCTGCTGGAGGACCAGCTGACGGTCCTGCTGCCGACCGGCCATCCGCTGGCCCGGCGCCGGGCCGTGCACCTGGCCGACCTGGCCGAGGAGCGGTGGATAGCGGGCTGTCCGCGCTGCCGGGCCAACCTGCTGCACGAGTGCGCCGAGCTGGGGTTCGTTCCCGACATCCGGTTCTCCACCGATGACAACCTGGTCGTGCAGAGCCTGGTGGCCCAGGGGCTCGGGGTCGCCATGATGCCCGCGCTGGTACTGCCGTCGCTCTCCCTGAACAAGGTGTGCGGACGGCCCCTGGCGCCGGTGGCCCGCCGCCACATAGCGGCCTACGTCTACCGGGACCACCTGCGCATACCGGCGACGGTCGCCGTCTTGGACGAACTGAAGCGCGTCGCCGCCAACCGCGTCGGCTGCTGACCGGCCCGGCGGCCCGCTGCCCCGCACCGCCCGCTCCACTCCCCCATTCATAAGCGCGCCTTGGGATTTCGGGTAAAAACTGTCGTTGGACGTGATGAATCGGCTGGCGGACGCTGCCGGTATGACCACCACCACGCCGGCCCGTACCACCGCGAGGATGGCCGCCCTCGTCGCTGAGATCCGTACGGTCGTGGACCGGGGGCTGGCCCCCGACCTCACCGCCTACCTCGTCGGTGAGCGCGTCGCGCCCCAGCTGGGGACGCCCGACCTGCTCACGCCGGAGCAGTGCGAGGGGCACCCGGACCGGTACCGGCAGCACGTCCTGCACGCGGAGCCGGACGGCAGTTTCTCGGTGGTGGCGCTGGTGTGGCTGCCCGGGCAGGAGACGACCATCCACGATCACGTCTCCTGGTGCGTGGCCGGGGTGCACGAGGGCGAGGAAAGCGAACTGCGTTACCGGCTCGTCCCGGCGACGGGAAGTCGGGGTGCCCGACTGGTGGCGACGGAGAAGGTGGTCAACGGCCCGGGCGACGTCTGCGGCTTCGCCCCTCCCGGCGACATCCACAAGGTGCGCAACTCCTGTCGCACCAAGGCGATATCCCTGCACGTCTACGGCGCCGACGTGGCCCGGCTGGGCAGCAGCGTCCGCCGCGTCTACACGCTCCCCATCGACTGATGGCGCTGCTGAACCGGCCCGCGCAGCGCGCCGGAGCGGTCCGGCCTGTTTCACGTGAAACATCCACCCCCTGGCCCGGGTTGGCGACCGCCGTGGCCGGGGCGGCGATCGCGTGGGGCGTGCACCGGATCCTGCCGGCCGTGCCCTGGCTCACCGCTTCCGTGGTGCTCGGCATTGCCGCCGCCCATCTCCCCCGGGCACGGACCTTCGTCCGCGGCACCGCCCGGCCGGGCCTGTCGCTCGCCGGACGGCGGCTGATGCGGATCGGCATCGTCCTGCTGGGTCTGGGGCTCGGTCTGGACGACGTGCTGGGGCTGGGCTGGGCCACGGTGGCGATGGTGGTCGCCGTGGTCGCGGCGACCTTCCTGGGCACGCTGTGGCTGGGCCGGCGGCTCGGGCTGCGCGGCGACCAGCCGCTGCTGATCGCGACCGGCTACTCGATCTGCGGGGCCTCGGCTATCGGCGCGGTCAGCGAGGTCTCCGGCAGCGACGAGGAGGACGTGGCCGCCTCGGTCGCGCTCGTCACCCTGTGTGGAACCCTCGCGATCGCGATACTCCCGCTGCTCCAGGGGCCGCTGGGCCTCACCGACCCGGAGTTCGGCCGCTGGGTGGGGGCCGGCGTGCACGACGTCGGCCAGGTCGTGGCCACCGCCCAGACCGCCGGGCCGGACGCCCTCGGGGAGGCCGTGCTCGTCAAGCTGATGCGCGTGGCCCTGCTGGCCCCGCTGGTGGCGGCCGTGGCCTTCTCGCTACGGGCCCGGCGGCGCGGGGTGCGGACCGCCTCGGGTCGGCGCACGACCCCGGTCCCGCTCTTCGTCGTGGGATTCCTGGCCGCGGCCGCGCTGCGCGCCACCGGCATCCTGCCCGGCGCCGCGCTGGAGGGGGCGCACGTGGCCCAGGAAGCCCTGCTGGCCGCCGCGCTGTTCGGCCTGGGGAGCGCCGTCCACCTGCCGACCCTGGCCCGGACCGGCGGCCGGGCCGCGGTGCTGGGGCTCAGCGCCTGGGTGGTGGTGGCGGGGGTCTCGTACGCGGGCGTGCTGCTCACGATGTAGCCCCGGCGCGCGGCGCTTGATCGATCCGCGCCCACGGCCTCCACCCGCCCCACCCGGCCGGTACTCTGTACGCGCCAGGTGGGTTGCCCGAGCGGCCTAAGGGAACGGTCTTGAAAACCGTCGTGGCAGCGATGTCACCGTGGGTTCAAATCCCACACCCACCGCAGGTGAACGGCCCCTGACCGGACTTCCGGTCAGGGGCCGTTGTGCGTGTGGTGGGGGTTCCGGTGCGGGTGCCGACGGGGTTCCGCAAGTGGTGATGGGCCGACCGAGTGGTGTTTGTCGGAAGATCGGCGCGGGTGTCGGACGCGCTGCGGTTGCGGTCACATCATGACGAATGTATTCAGATCCACCCGTCGGAACATCCTGGAATGAGGGGTTCGTCATGGCCGGCACCACCATCTTCACGTCGATCTGGACCAGTGTCCTCGCCGCACTCGTGGCGCTCTTCGCAGCCCTGGGGCTCGGTGGCAGCGCGGCTGCGCCGGCCGCCGCTTCGGTCTCCGCCCCCGCCGCTCCCGCCGTCCCGGCCGGATCCGTGGCGCGGACGATGGCGGCGCAGGCGCGGCGGAGCTGGCGGGCGATGATGCGGGGCGGATCGCTGCCGCCGACCATCGCCCAGCGGATCCGTGCCGAGGCCCACGGTTCGACGCCTTCCGTACGCCGCCGCTCCACGACCGCCGCGTCCCACGCCCAGTCGGACCGGTCGCTGGATGCGCTGGAGCTCGTCGCCTGACGTGGGGCAGGAGGAGCGGAAGCCGTCCAACCGGCTGGCAATTGAGCGGCCAGCATTGAGCGGTCGGTAGGCAGTTGCCTAGCAGGTAGCAGGTAGCAGGTAGCAGGTAGCAGGTAGCAGGCAGCAGGCAGCAGGCAGTAGCCGGTAGGCAAGTGGTCAGTGGGCCCGATGTGGTGGTGCGCCCGGTAGCGCGCACGGTCGGGCAGGGGCCTCGGCAGAGGCCTGGGTAACGGCGTAGGGCAGAGCCTCCAGCAGGCCGCCCGATGTGGCACGGCATTCGGCACGGACTTCGGACGGACATCAGGCCGGCGAGAGCGCCCACGGGGCGTACCGCTCGGCTGCCCCGGCGAGCACCGGGGGCGTGCAGGGGGCGCGCGAGCGCGCGTGCAGGACCGCAGACCCGGGAGACGGTGGGGTTCCCGGACGGAGCGGTCCTCTTTGGCATGCCCGGGGCCGGTGGAATTGGCGAAACGATTCGCCCCTTGTGTGCCGGGAGTTACGGATGGTGCGCCTGCTGTGTGCTGGGGCACCGGGGGCGCGAAGAGGGTTTATCCGATGTTGCTCATGCTTGCGGGGGAATCGTGGGCTCCGGGGTGGTTCGCCGGGGATTCGGTGGGCAACTCTGATCCAGCGACGTCGTCACCACACAGCGATCGAGGCGGTCGGCCAACTGCCTTGTTAACACACCCATTTCGGGTTCTCTGGAGGATAAAGACATGGCAAGCATCCGTACCGCCCGCGTCATCGCCACCGTCGCCGCGCTTCCCTTCGCCCTCGCCCTCTTCGGCGGGGTGGCGCAGGCCGACAACGGCGGCTTCGCGAACGACGGATCGAATGCGAGCGTCGCCAGCATCATCGGCAGCGGCGTCGGCGGGAACAACAATGGCAACTCCGCCACCACCCAGCAGATGGCCACCGGCGCCGGCGCGTCCAACCAGAACAACTCCGCACAGGTCAACGGCTCCGCCTTCACCGCCATCCATCAGTCGAACAGCAACGTCGCGGTCAACTTCCACCCCTGGTGGTAGAGGCCTGCTGAACGCTGAGGGCGCCCGTGCGACCGGACCGGCTGGGGTCCGGTAGTGCGGGCGCCCTCGCGCGCGCCGGGGGTCGTCCCGCGGTGCGTTCCCGACCTTGACATCAGCGGGGAATCTGACGGACAGTCAGGTTCCTCGATGATGTGTGATGCCGGGAGGCCCGCGCCGTGCACCTCGCCCCGACCGAAGAGCAGTTGCGGCTTCGTGCCGAACTGCGCTCGTACTTCCGGACCGTGATGCCGGACGGAGTCCCTCAGGATCCGGACGCTCAGCGCGCCCTGCTGCGCCGCATCGGCGCCGACGGGCTGCTCGGCCTCGGCTGGCACGTCGAGTACGGCGGTCAGGGGCGCGGCCCGGACGAGCAGTTCGTCTTCTTCGACGAGGCCTACCGGGCCGGGGCGCCCGTGTCCATGGTCACGCTCAACACCGTCGGTCCGACGCTGATGCGCTACGGAACCCAGGAGCAGAAGGACTTCTTCCTCCCCCGGATCCTCAAGGGAGAGATCGTCTTCGCGATCGGCTACTCCGAGCCCGCGGCCGGCACCGATCTGGCCTCCCTGCGCACCAAGGCCGTGCGCGACGACGACGCCGGCGAGTGGGTGATCGACGGACAGAAGATCTTCACGTCGAACGCGCAGCACGCCGACTGGATCTGGCTCGCCTGCCGCACCGACCCCGAGGCTCCCAAGCACAAGGGGATCTCCATCATCCTCGTCCCCACCGACGCCCCGGGCTTCTCGTGGACGCCCATCGACACCGTCGGCGGACTGACGACCACCTCCACCTACTACGACGGCATCCGCGTCCCCGCCGGAAACCTCGTCGGCCCCGAGCACGGCGGCTGGGGTCTCATCACCAACCAGCTGAACCACGAGCGCGTCGCCCTCGCCGCCATCGGCATGCAGGCGGAGGACTTCTACGACGCCGCCCTCGCCCACGCCCGCACCCCCGACCCGGCCACGGGCGATCGCCCGGCCGACCGCCCCTGGGTGCGGTCGCGGCTCGCCGAGGCACACGCGCGGCTGGCCGCCGTACGCCTCCTGAACTGGCGCCTCGTCCAGGACGTGGGCGAGGGCAGCCTGGCCCCCGGCGACGCGAGCGGCGTGAAGTTCCTCGGTACCGAGTCGACCGTCGAGGTGTACCGGATGTGCCAGGAGGTGGTGGGCGAGGAGGCGCTCGTACGCGGCCCCGACGCCTTCGCGGGCGGCGAGCTGGAGCGGATGAACCGGGCGGCCCAGATCAACACCTTCGGCGGCGGTGTGAGCGAGGTCCAGCGCGAGATCGTCGCCATGATGCGGCTCGGCATGAAGGGGAGGAAGCGGTGATCGCGACACCACGGAGCCAGGGCGGGGGAGGGGGCGGGAGCAGGGGCCCGGCCCCGCACCACGACGACGCGGAAGACCGGCTGCACCCGCTGCTGAAAGCCTTCGAAGGCCGTGCGGCGGCCACCTCGGGCCGGGGCAAGGACCCCGTCAACGAGCCGATGATCCGCCACTGGTGCGAGGCCATGGGCGACACCAGCCCCGCGTACACCGGCCCCGGCGCGACGGCCCCGCCCACGATGCTCCAGGCCTGGACGATGGGCGGGCTCTCCGGCCACACCGACCGCTCCTCCGCCTACGACGAGCTGTTCGTCCTCCTGGAGGGCGCCGGATACACCTCCGTGGTCGCCACCGACTGCGAGCAGGAGTACCTGCGGCCCCTGCGCCCCGGGAACACCATCACCTTCGACGCCGTGATCGAGTCCGTGTCCCCGCGCAAGAGCACCGCACTGGGCACCGGGTACTTCGTGACCACCCGGATGGACATACAGGCCGACGGCGAACTCGCCGGGACCCACCGCTTCCGCATCCTGAAGTACGCCCCCGCCACCACCGCCCCCGGGCCCACCACGCCAGCGGAGGACCGGTCGCGGGCACAAACGGACGCCAAGGCAAAGGCCAAGGCCCTGCGGCCCCGCCCCGTCGTCAACCGCGACAACCAGGGCTTCTGGGACGGAGTCAAGGAGCACCGGTTGCTCATCCAGCGCTGCGCCTCCTGCGCGGCCCTGCGTTTCCCCTGGCTCCCCGGCTGCAACGACTGCGCCTGCCTGGAGTGGGACACCGTCGAGGCGTCCGGCGCCGGGACGGTGTTCAGCTACGTGGTCATGCACCACCCGCCCTTCCCCGCCTTCGATCCTCCCTACGCGGTGGCGGTCGTCGAACTCGCCGAAGGCGTCCGGATGGTCAGCAACATCACCGGCCTCCCCTACGACAAGGTCCGCATCGGCATGCCCGTCCGACTGGAGTTCCTGCGCGTGGACGAGGAACTGGAACTGCCCGTCTTCCGGGGGAGTGAGGGCTGATGGACTTCCGGCCCACCGAGGAGCAGACCGCCGCCGTCGGTCTCGCCGCGCGGATCTTCCGCGATCTGTCCACCCATGAGCGCCTCGCTGCCGCGGGTACCGGCACGGACGCCGAGCTGTGGAAAGCGCTCGTGGGCTCCGGGCTGATCACCGCGGTCGAGGACATCGGGCTGCTGGGCCTGGTGCTGCTGCTGGAGGAGCAGGGGCGCACCACCGCCCAGGTCCCCTTCGCCGCCACCTGCGTGTACGGACTGCTCGCCGTCGCCGCCCACGGGAGCGAGGAGCAGCGCGCCCGCCTGCTCCCCGCCCTCGGCGCGGGTGACGTGGTGGTCACCGGGGCCTTCCCGGCACGCGGCCGCTTCACGGCGGACGCGCACGGCCGCCTCACCGGGGTGGCCCCGGCCGTGCCGTGGCTGCGCGATGCCACGCACGTCCTGGTCCCGGACGCCGACCGGGCGCTGTGGCTCGTACGGACGGACGCCCCCGGGGCGGGGACGGCGCGGGAGGAGACCACCGCCCCGTGGTCGGCCGGGCGGCTGACCCTGACCAGCGCCCGAGCCGAACGGCTCGGGGACGGCGCTCCACCGGTGGCCGGAGCGGAAGAAGGGCCCGGCGGGGCGTACGAGGCCGTGCTCGCGGGCGCGCGGACCGCGTTCGCGGGGCTCCAGGCGGGCGTCTGCGCGGGGTCGCTGGCCCGGGCCGTCGCGTACACGAGCGAACGCGAGCAGTTCGGCCGTCCGCTCTCCACCAACCAGGCGGTCATGCTGCGCGCCGCCGACGCGTACATGGACACCGAGGCCATCCGGGTGACGGCGTACGAGGCGGCCTGGCGGATCGACCAGGGGCTCCCGGCGCGCGAACACGCGCTGACCGCCGCCTGGTGGGCCTCGGAAGCGGGCAAGCGGGTCGTGCACGCCGGTCAGCACCTGCACGGCGGTATGGGCGCCGACCTGGACCACCCCGTCCACCGGCACTTCCTCTGGGGGCGCCAGCTGGACGCGTACCTCGGCTGTGGCAGCGAACTACTGGAAGAACTGGGCGCCGTCCTGGCGCGGGAGGTCTGAGGGATGGAAGCCGATGGGATGAGGGTGGGCGACCGCCTGCCGCCGCTGGAGATACCGGTCACGCGCACGCTGATCGTGGCGGGCGCGATCGCCTCCCGCGACTACCAGGACGTGCACCACGACGCGTCGCTGGCGCGGGAGAAGGGATCTCCGGACATCTTCATGAACATCCTGACGACCAACGGGCTGGTCGGCCGGTACATCACCGATCACCTCGGGCCGGGCGCCGTGCTGCGCAAGGTGGCGATCCGGCTGGGCGCGCCGAACTACCCCGGCGACACCATGACCCTCACCGGTACGGTCACCGCGGTGGCCGAGGACACCGTCGAGATCAAGGTGGTCGGCGCCAACGGCATCGGCCACCACGTCACCGGTACGGTCACCGCCACCCTGCCGTCCCCGACCGGGAAGGGGGCCGCGGCATGAGCGTCCGCACCCGGGATTCCCTCGGGGGCCGCGCCGCCATCGCCGGGATCGGCGCCACGGAGTTCTCCAAGGACTCCGGCCGCAGCGAACTGCGGCTCGCCGTCGAGGCCGTGCATGCTGCGCTCGACGACGCGGGTCTCAAGCCCGCCGATGTCGATGGCATGGTCACCTTCACGATGGACACCAGCCCCGAGATCACCGTCGCCCAGGCCGCCGGGATCGGTGACCTCTCCTTCTTCTCCCGCGTCCACTACGGCGGCGGGGCCGCTTGCGCCACCGTCCAGCAGGCGGCGCTGGCCGTTGCCACTGGCGTCGCCGAGGTCGTCGTCTGCTACCGCGCCTTCAACGAGCGCAGCGGCCGCCGCTTCGGCAGCGGAGTGCAGCAGCGCGAGCCGTCGGCGGAGGGCGCGGCCCTCGGCTGGTCCCTGCCCTGGGGCCTGCTCACCCCGGCCTCCTGGGTGGCCATGGCCGCGCAGCGCTACCTGCACGTCCACGGGCTGACCCCCGAGGCCTTCGGGCACGTGGCCGTCACCGGCCGCCGGTACGCCGCGACCAACCCGGCCGCCTGGTTCCACGGCAAGCCCATCACGCTCGCCGATCACGCCGCCTCCCGCTGGATCGTGGAACCGCTGCGGCTGCTGGACTGCTGCCAGGAGACGGACGGTGGCCAGGCGATCGTGGTCACCAGCGTGGAGCGGGCCCGGGAACTGCGGCAGGCGCCCGCCGTCATCACGGCCGCGGCCCAGGGTGCGGGGCGCCGCCAGGAGGCGATGACGAGCTTCTACCGGGACGACCTCGCCGGCCTTCCGGAGATGGACGTGGTCGCCCGCCAGCTGTGGCGCACCAGTGGGCTGCGCCCCTGCGACATCGACGTCGCCATCCTCTACGACCACTTCACGCCGTTCGTGCTGATGCAGCTGGAGGAGTTCGGCTTCTGCAAGCCGGGGGAGGCCGCCGATTTCGTCGCCGCCGACACGCTCCCGCTCAACACCCACGGCGGCCAGCTCGGCGAGGCGTACCTGCACGGCATGAACGGCATCGCCGAGGCGGTGCGCCAGCTCCGCGGCAGCGCGGTCAACCAGGTGGCGGGCGCATCCCACGCCCTGGTCACGGCCGGTACCGGGGTGCCCACCTCCGGTCTGATCCTGGGCACGGACGGCTAGCGGGGGGAGCTGCGACCCCCGCCTCCTCCACCTTCAGGAGGTGGGGGAAACCCCCGTCCTACAACCTGAGAGGGACCCGGCTTCGGCACCTGCGGGCGATCCCCGGGGCGGCCGCCGCTCTTAGCGTGGGGGCATGACCACGCCAGTGTGCACGTACGCATCGAACCAGTCGTCGCACCCGTCGTCGTACCCGTCCTTCTCGTCGTACGTGCGGACCCGCGGGACATCCCTGATGCGCACGGCGCGGTCGCTGACCGCCAACCCCTGCGACGCCGAGGACCTGCTGCAGACGGCCCTCGCCAAGACCTACCTCGCCTGGGACCGGATCGAGGACCACCGAGCCCTCGACGGCTATGTCCGCCGGACCCTCGTGAACACCCGCACCTCCCAGTGGCGCAAGCGCAAGGTGGACGAGTTCGCCTGTGAGGAGGTGCCGGAGACGGACGTGAGCCCGGCGGCCGATCCCGCCGAGGCGCAGGCGCTGCACGATGCGATGTGGCGTGCGGTGACCCGGCTGCCCGACCGGCAGCGGGCCATGGTCGTGCTCCGTTACTACGAGGACCTGAGCGAAGCGCAGACCGCCGAACTGCTCGGGGTTTCCGTCGGCACTGTCAAGAGCGCCGTCTCCCGCGCTCTGGTCAAGCTGCGCGAGGACCCGGAGCTGAGCCCGGTCCGCTGAGTCGCTCGCTCCGCCCGGCCTCGGCCGCCCTCCGGACAGCTGCATGTTTCACGTGAAACAGACCCAGCCGCGGCATGTTTCACGTGAAACAACGAGTCTCCCCCTCCGGGTAGTGACATGCCGAGCGGTACGTGAGCAGAATCGGCAGCATCTGTAGCCGTCGCAGCGCCGCAGCGCCCACCGGGAGGACGCTTTGCTGAGCACCATGCAGGACGTACCACTGCTCGTCAGCCGCATACTTCGACACGGGATGACGATCCACGGGAAGTCGCAGGTCACGACCTGGACCGGGGAGCCCGAGCCGCACCGGCGCAGCTTCGCCGAGATCGGTGTCCGTGCCACCCGCCTGGCCAACGCCCTGCGGGACGAGCTGGGCGTCCAGCAGGACGACCGCGTGGCGACGCTCATGTGGAACAACGCGGAGCACGTGGAGGCGTACTTCGCCATCCCCTCCATGGGCGCGATCCTGCACACGCTCAACCTGCGGCTCCCGCCGGAGCAGCTGGTCTTCATCGTGAACCACGCCGTGGACCGGGTCGTCCTGGTCAACGGCACCCTGCTGCCGCTCCTCGCGCCGCTGCTGCCGCACCTGCCCACCATCGACCACGTCGTGGTCGCGGGCATCGGCGACCGTTCGGTGCTGGAAGGGCTGGACGTCCGCGTGCACGAGTACGAGGACCTCCTGGCCGGACGCCCGGACACCTTCGACTGGCCCGAGCTGGACGAACGCCAGGCCGCCGCCATGTGCTACACCTCCGGCACCACCGGCGACCCCAAGGGCGTCATCTACTCCCACCGCTCCATCTACCTGCACTCGATGCAGGTCAACATGACCGAGTCGATGGGTCTGACCGACCGCGACACGAGCCTCGTCGTGGTGCCGCAGTTCCACGTCAACGCCTGGGGCCTGCCGCACGCCACCTTCATGACCGGCATCAACATGCTGATGCCGGACCGTTTCCTGCAGGCCGCCCCGCTCGCCGAGATGATCGAACGGGAGCGCCCCACCCACGCGGCGGCCGTCCCCACCATCTGGCAGGGACTGCTGGCCGAGGTCACCGCGAACCCCCGTGACCTGACCTCCATGAAGCAGGTGACCATCGGCGGCTCGGCCTGCCCGCCCTCCCTGATGGAGGCGTACGACAAGCTCGGCGTCCGCGTCTGTCACGCCTGGGGCATGACGGAGACCTCCCCGCTCGGCACCATGGCCCACCCGCCGGCCGGTCTGAGCGCCGAGGAGGAGTGGCCGTACCGCCTCACCCAGGGCCGCTTCCCGGCCGGCGTGGAACCGCGGCTGGTCGGGCCCGCGGGCGACGTGCTGCCCTGGGACGGCGAATCCGCGGGTGAGCTGGAAGTGCGCGGCACCTGGATCGCGGGCGCCTACTTCGGCGGCGCGGCGGGGGAGCCCCTGCGACCCGAGGACAAGTTCAGCGCCGACGGCTGGCTCAAGACCGGTGACGTCGGGGTCATCAGCCCGGACGGCTACCTGACGCTGACGGACCGGGCCAAGGACGTCATCAAGTCGGGTGGGGAGTGGATCTCCAGCGTGGAACTGGAGAACGCCCTCATGGCCCACCCGGAGGTCGCCGAGGCGGCGGTGGTGGCCGTCCCCGACGAAAAGTGGGGCGAGCGTCCGCTGGCCACGGTCGTCCTCAAGGAGGGCGCCACGGTGGACTACACCGGCCTGCGCGCCTTCCTCGCCCGGTCCGTCGCCAAGTGGCAGCTCCCGGAGCGCTGGACGGTCATCGAATCCGTGCCGAAGACGAGCGTCGGCAAGTTCGACAAGAAGGTGATCCGCAAGCAGTACGCGGAGGGCGCGCTGGACGTCACCACGCTCGACTAGCCACCCCGGACGGTCCCGCCCGGGCAGCGGGTTCAGCCGCGCGTGAGCCATGGCCGCAGCAGCTTGCTGACGGCGGGCATGGCCACGTAGGTCATCAGGGTGCTGAAGACGACGGCGAAGGCGGCCGTCCGCACGACGAAGTGCAGGTCGACCAGGTACGGCCCGAGCAGCGCGTTGCCGAGCAGCGAGATCGGGAAGATGGCCAGGCCCGAGCTGACCGCCATCTTCCACCGCGGCGGGGCGGGCCGGGTCGTCCCGGGCTTGGCGAACCACGTCTCCATGCCGTGCAGCTCGCGCCGGGCTATCTCGGTGTGGTGATGGCCGTGACAGTTGGCGAACCATTCGGCGCGCTCCGCCGAGTCCTGCCACCGCTGGAAGGCCGCGTGGTGGCGGAAGCGGTGGACGAGGAACCACGGGCCGCCCTCGGTCGCCGGGCGGAACAAGCCGTACCCCAGGTGGTCGGGGAAGGTCGCCGCGGTCTCCAGGATCCCGCGCGCCCACACCTCGAAGGCCTCCTCGTGGCCCGGCTCCACCTGCCGGGCGATCAGGAGGCTCACCTCTCCGTTGTCCGCGGGAACGGTGTGTTCGGTCGTATCGGTGATGGCCATCGGACCAGGGTCGCTAATTGGTTCCGATCTTGGCCAGCAGGTCCACGATGCGGCCCTGCGCCTCGGCGGTGGTCGAACGTTCCGCGAGGAACAGCACGCTCTCGCCGGAACCGAGCCCCGGCAGGTCGGCCGGTTCGATCCCCGCGGTCGTGTAGACGACCAGCGGGGTCCGGTTCAACTGCCCGTTGGCACGCAGCCAGTCCACGATCCCGGCCCGCCGCCGACGGACCTGCATCAGGTCCATGACCACGAGGTTGGGCCGCATCCGGCTGGCCAGCTCCACCGCGTCGGTGTCGGCGTCCGCCCGCGCCACCTGCATGCCGCGCCGTTCCAGGGCGGCGGTCAGCGCGGTGGCGATCTCGTCGTGCTGCTCGATCAGCAGGACGCGGGAGGGGTGCTGCTCGCTGTCGCGCGGGGCGAGGGCCTTGAGGAGGACGGCCGGGTCCGCGCCGTACGCCGCCTCGCGCGTCGCGTGTCCCAGGCCGGCGGTCACCAGCACGGGCACCTCGGCGGCCACCGCGGCCTGCCGCAGCGACTGCAGGGCGGTCCGGGTGATCGGGCCGGTCAGCGGGTCCACGAACAGCGCGGCAGGGAACGCGGCGATCTGCGCGTCCACCTCCTCGCGAGAATGCACGATCACCGGGCGGTAGCCGCGCTCGCTCAGCGCCTGCTCGGTCTGTACGTCCGGGGCGGGCCAGACCAGCAGCCGCCGCGGGTTGTCCAGCGGCTCGGGCGGCAGCTCGTCGTCCATGGGGCGAGGTGCGGGCCGGTTGACCACCTCGACGGCGCCACCGGGCCCGTCGAGCGGCTCGGGACCCTCCGCGGAACCGGCTTCGGGTGCTCCTATGGCGAAGGCCCGGCCCTGCGGGGCGGGTTCGGACAGTCGGCGCCTGCGGCCCGAAGGGGAATCCACGGAGATGCCCTGGCCGAGGGTGCTGCCGAGCGGGCGCACGCTGATCGGCTGGGCGGCCTGCGGAGCGGACGGGGCCGCGGTGTCCCGGGACTGCCGGGCGCCGGGCAGCGCCACCGGGGCTGCCGGGTCCTCCTCCTCGGGAGCGGTCCGCGCGGCCGGTACCGGCCAGGCGGGGGCGGCCGGCAGGCCGCGGCGCCGGCCGGTGGGCGACTCGGGCGACCCGGACCCCTCGGGCTCCGCCTCGACCGGCGGGTCGGCCGGAGCGGCCGCGGGCACGTGGGCAGCGGAAGCGGAGGGAGCGGGGACCTGCGGGCCGCCGAGCGCGCGCCGGACCCCGGCGCTGCTGGTCCCGGTACCGGGCCCGGGGGCCACGGGTGCCAGACCGGTGGCCGGTACGGGCTGCTGCGGCCGGTCCGCCGCCTCGGCCCCTCGCGCGGGACCCTGTGCGGACCCCTGCGCCGGACCCAGCGCGCGGCGTCGGCCCACGGGGGCCTCGCCGGGCGGGCCCTGTACGGGAACGGGCGGCAGGGCGGGCATGCCCTGCGGGGACACCGGCCGCCGGGCCGGAGCGCCTTCGGGACCGCCGTCCGCGCCGGCGCCCCCTTCGGGAGCACCGCTGTCGCCGTCACCGGCCCGGCCGCGCCTGCGGCCCGTACCGAGCCCGGCCGGGTTCACCGGGGACGCGGCCAGACCGCCGCCCGCGGGAGCATCGGCCGCCTCCGCCGCGTCACCCGCGCGGCGCCGCCCGGACGGCAGCGCGAGGGCGCTCCCGCCGGAACCGGAGGCCGCCGCGGGAGCCTGGCCGGGGCGGACCTCGTCGTCGAGGAAGGCGTCCACACCGCGCCGGGCGCGACGGCCTGCGGGGCCGTCCTTGGCGTCCTGGGCGTTCTTGGCATCGTCCGAGCCGCCGGCGGGCTCTGCCGGAGCGGGCTCGGGCGGCGGGTCGGGCAGGGTCACCGTGCCGGCCCCCGACCCCAGCGGCAGCTCCAGGACGAACGCGCCACCGGGCGCCCCGGGAACCTTCACGGTCTGCAGGACACCCCCGTGCGCGGCCACGATGCCCCGCACGATCGGCTCGTGCACCGCGTTGCCCCCGCTGTAGGGGCCCCGCACCTCGATCCGTACGACGTCCCCGCGCTGCGCGGCGGCGACCACGATCGTCGAGTCCGTGTAACCGCTGCCCTGGGGGGTCTTGCCGGTGGCGTCCACCCCGGCGACGTCCGCGATCAGGTGGGCCAGCGCGGTGGAGATCCGGGCGCCGTCCACTTCCGCCTCGATGGTCGGGGCGTGGACGGCGAACTGCGCGCGGCCCGGCCCGATCAGCTCGACCGCCCCGTCGACACCGGCCGTGACGACCCCGTCGATCAGCACCTTCTTCTTCGCGAGCTTCTCGGTGCCCGCGTCCAGCCGCTGGAAGCCCAGCACGTTGTCGACCAGGGTGGTCATCCGGGCGTAGCCCGCCGCCAGGTGGTGCAGCAGCTGGTTCGCCTCCGGCCACAGCTGCCCCGCGTCGTCCGCGGCCAGGGTGGCCAGCTCGCCCCGCAGTTCCTCCAGCGGCCCCCGCAGGGAGTCGCCGAGGACCGCCAGCAACTGCGCGTGGCGGGCAGCGAGGGCGTCGTAGGGCCGCCGGTCGGTGAAGGTCATCACGGCCCCGACCAGCAGCTCCCCGTCACGCACCGGTGAGGTCGTCAGGTCGACGGAGACGGGCTTGCCGTTCTTGTTCCACAGCACCTGCCCGCGCACCCGGTGCTTGCGGCCACTGCGCAGGGTGTCGGCGAGCGGGGACTCGTCGAAGGGGAAGGGGGAGCCGTCGGCGCGCGAGTGCTGGATCAGGCCGTGCAGTTCGCGGTTGCCGAGGTCGGTGGCGCGGTACCCGAGGATCTGCGCGGCGGCCGGGTTGACCAGCACCACGCGTCCGTCGGTGTCCGTGCCGACGACGCCCTCGGCGGCGGCGCGCAGGATCATCTCGGTCTGCCGCTGCGAGCGGGCCAGCTCGGCCTCGGTGTCGAGGGTGCCGGTCAGGTCGCGCACGACGAGCATCAGCAGCTCGTCGCCCGTGTAACCGGGGTACGGGTCGCGGTAGGCGTCGCGGCCGTCGAGGTTGGCGCTGGTGACCTCGACCGGGAACTCGCTGCCGTCGGTGCGGCGCGCGACCATCCGCATCGGCGTGGCGCGCTGTTCCTTGTCCTCGTCGGGACGGCGCATGGAACCCGGGATCAGCTTCGAGTCGAATCCGGGCAGGAGGTCGAGCACTCCGCGCCCCACGAGCCCCGTACCGGGACTCTCCAGCACCTCGAGCGCGATCGAATTGGCGTTGACGACTGTGCCGTTGGCGTTCACGAGCAACAGTGCGTCAGGAAGAGCGTCGAGTATTGCTGCGAGGCGAGCAGCGCCTCGGGATGGCCTGCTGCTCACGACGAGCTTCCTCCCTGACCACGACTACCGGCATGTCACGGGAGGAGTCTAAGGGCACCTCCCCTCGGCGGGGCGGCGGATGCGGTGCCCGAGTCGGTCATATCCCACTTCCGGGCCGCATCCTGCCTGGTCAGGAACGCGCACTCGGAAGCAGAGGTTCCAACTCGTTCCACCGGCTGATCTCGCAGCCGTTGCTGCGGTCGAACCGGGCGTTGACCTCGCGCCCGTGCCAGGTTCCGGTCACCCGCGCGGTCGCCGGCCCGCCGTCCTGGAAGGTGCAGATCTGCCGCTTGGAGACCGGGGCGAAGGGGTCCTTGTGCTGCCGGGCGAGTTCGTCCAGCCGCTCGCAGGCCTTCGCCGCCTGCGGGTGCGTACCGCTCGGCGGGGTGCCGCACTCCAGCCGGTACTCCCCGTCGGCTCGCGGGTTGCCGCTGGAGGACACGCCGACGGTGAGCCGGTCGGGCGATGCCAGCAGTCCCAGGGGCAGCGGTGGCAGCGGCCCGGCGGCCGCGGCGGCCAGGGCGGAGGTGGTGACGGCGAAGGCGGCGAGACGCAGCATGGGGCACTCCAGGTCGTCCGTACGTCGTACGCCTGCCCAACGACCCGCTCGCCCCGACGTTGCGCGGTCACTTCTCGTCGGCTTAAGGCTTTGCCCTCGGGGCTCGCCGCCTAGTACCGTGAGAGCGGATTGGTGAGGGGCCCTGCGCCTGTGTCATCATCTGCACGCACCTTCGTACGCGAAGGTGTGCTGGAGGCGTCGCCTAGTCCGGTCTATGGCGCCGCACTGCTAATGCGGTTTGGGGCTTACCCCCCATCGAGGGTTCAAATCCCTCCGCCTCCGCACCTCACCGAAGCCCCGGTCCTCTTGGACCGGGGCTTCGGTGCGTTCCGGGTACGCAAGCGCCACGGACCCGCGGGACCACGGCGGGGGAGGTGCGCCGACCTCTCGGGGAATCGCCTCTTCCAGGCCGTTTCCGCAGGTCAGGAGGTGTTTGCCTAATGGATTTCGCGTCCCGCCGAGGTCCATGTATTGTTGTTCTCGCAAGGCCAACGGGGCGCAAAACCCCGGGAAGCACAAGCACTCGTAGCTTAACGGATAGAGCATCTGACTACGGATCAGAAGGTTGCAGGTTCGAATCCTGCCGAGTGCACAGCCCAAGAGGCCCCCTGGAGAAATCCAGGGGGCCTCTTGCGTTGGACCCGGCGCGAGCCGGGCACTGAGCCAGTCAGTGAACCTGTCACCGGAATGAGGGGGGCCCTCATGGGTCTGTTCGGGAACGCGCACACGGTCGACCCCGTGTCGGCGCAGCGGGACTACGCGCGGCTGCTGGGGCACGGGGAGCAGGTGCACGCGGCGTACCTGCTGATACGCGACACGATCCTCTTCACCGACCGGCGTCTGGTGCTGATCGACAAGCAGGGGATCACCGGCAAGAAGGTGGAGTACCACTCGGTCCCCTACCGGAGCATCACGCACTTCTCCGTGGAGACGGCCGGCCACTTCGACCTGGACGCCGAGCTGAAGATCTGGATCTCGGGGACCGCGGCGCCGCTGCAGAAGACCTTCACCAAGGGCGTCGACATCTACGAGGTCCAGGCGATCCTGACCCAGTTCGTCGCTCGCTAGCCGAAGCGGGCCGAATGGGGTTTGGCCCGGTGGCGTTATCGCAGGATGCGATAGCGTCCCCGTACAGGATCGCCGGGATCGGCCGGGGTCCGCGGGACGGCGGGGCGGGAAGCACACGTGGACGACATCGACCGGGCGCTGGTCCTGCGGTTGCAGGAGGACGCCGGCCAGTCCTACGCCGCCCTCGGCGCTGCCGTCGGGCTCTCGGCCGGGGCCACCCACGAGCGCGTGCGCAAGCTGCGCGAGCGGGGGGTCATCCGGCGGACGACCGTCGACGTGGACCCCGCGGCCGTCGGCAGCGGGGTGCTCGCCTACGTGAACGTCGACTCCAACGCCTGGATGGGCGAGTCCGGGGCCGCCTTCGCCGCGATCCCCGAGATCCAGGAGGCCCACATCATCGCGGGCAGCGCCTCGGTCCTGGTCAAGGTCCGCACGGCGAGCACCGAGCAGCTCCAGGACGTGCTGCGCCGGCTCTACGCCATCGAGGGCGTGAGCGGCACCCAGGCGACCGTGGTCCTGGAGACGTTCTTCGAGCGGCCGCTCCCGCTGTGATCTGGCGGTGCACCGGCATGGGGTGGAGCGGTGGACAGCCCTCCATCGGCTGGTACGCCGAGGCCGCCGGGCCGGGGTCCGGCGAGCGCAGGAGCGTGCTCGAAGCCGGGCAGCGGCTGGCCTTCGAGGGCCGGGGCGAGCGGCGCTGCCTGGGCATCCGGCGGGCCGGGAAGCGGACCCCGTGCCCGACCGCCGCCGCGGTGCCGGGTCGCGCGGGCAACGCCCAGTGCCCCGAATGCGCCCGCCTGGACCGGTCCTTCTCGGTGGCCGCCGACACCAACGCCGCCGATCCGCGGACCTACCGCGTCTACCTCGCCTGGTTCGGGCCCGGCCTGGTCAAGGTCGGGATCACCGCCGAGGAGCGCGGCCCGGACCGGCTGCGGGAGCAGGGCGCGGTGACCTGGAGCTGGCTCGGACGGGGGCCGCTGATGGCGGCCCGCCGCACCGAGGAGCTGCTGCGGGCCGCGCTCGGGGTGCCCGACCGGATCGCGTACGCCCGCAAGCGCGCCGTACGGGCCGCTCTGCCGCCCGCCGCTGAGCGGGCCCGGGAGGTGGCCGAGCTGCACGCGCGGGCCACCGCGCTCGCCGGATGGCCCGAATCGCTGGAGCGCACGGCCTGCGAGGTCGCCGACCACGCCGGGCTGTTCCATCTCGACGAGCTGCCGGTCCCGGCCCGGGTGATCACGGAGATGACGGCCGGCGGGTCGGTCGAGGGCGTGCTGGTCGGGGCGGCCGGACCGGACCTGCACTTCGGCGACGGGCTCGTGGTGGACACCCGGTTGCTGGCCGGCTGGGCGCTGGCCGCACCGCAGGGGGCACTGCCGTCCACCCCGGCGCCGTGGAGGGACCTGTCGCCCGCGCTTCCCGCGGCCGAGCAGGACGGGCTCTTCTGACCCGAGCGGCAGCCGGTCCGGACCCGATCAGGACCGGACCGGCCGAACCGTGGACATCCGAGGGGGCCGCCGCCGAGGGTGGGTGCCATGAGCATCCAGACGAGCGGAGCCACCACGCCGCCCGGCACGCCCGGAACAGCCGAGACACCGGGAGCAGCGGAAACGCCCGGCACCGCCGAAACGCCCGGCACCGCCGAAACGGCCGCGGCCGTCCACGCCTTCCGTCGGCGGCTCGGGCTCCCCGGGCTGGTCGACGTCCACACGCACTTCATGCCCGCCCGCGTCCTGGCCAAGGTGTGGGACTACTTCGACGCCGCCGGGCCGCTGACCGGCATGCACTGGCCCATCACCTACCGGCACGAGGAGGAGCACCGGGTCGCCCTGCTGCGGGAGTTCGGGGTCCGCGCCTTCACGGCCATGCTGTACCCGCACAAGCCGGCCATGGCGGCCTGGCTCAACTCCTGGTCCGTGGAGTTCGCCGCCCGTACCCCCGACTGCCTGCACACCGCGACCTTCTTCCCCGAGGAAGCAGCCGAAAGGTACGTCCGCCAGGCCGTGGAGAACGGCGCCCGCGTTTTCAAGGCGCATCTCCAGGTCGGCGGCTACGACCCCAACGACGCGCTGCTCGACCCCGTCTGGGGTCTGCTCACCGAGGCCGGGATCCCCACGGTGATCCACTGCGGTTCCATGCCGGCCCCCGCCCGGTTCACCGGGCCCGGACCGGTGGCCCGGCTGCTCGCCCGGCACCCCCGGCTGCCGCTGATCATCGCCCACATGGGGATGCCGGAGTACGCCGAGTTCCTGGACCTCGCCGACCGCCACCCCGAGGTGCGCCTCGACACCACCATGGCCTTCACCGACTTCTCCGAGCGGACCAGTGCCTTCCCGGCAGCGGACCTCGGGCGGCTGGCGGCCCTCGGCGACCGGATCCTGCTCGGCACCGACTTCCCGAACATCCCCTACCCCTACGAACACCAGCTGGCCGCCCTGGAGCGGCTGGGCCTCGGGGACGACTGGCTGCGCGCCGTCTGCCACGACAACGCCGCCCGGCTCTTCGGACTCCCGAGCGGCCCCCACACGCCCGAGGCGGCCCCGCAGGCCTGAAACGGATTCTCAGGAGAATCACAGGAAGGGCCAAGGGGGCTTTCACCGGGGCGGGTCAGCGTGGTCGCCATGACTGCGACGACCACCTCCCACGCGTCCACGGCCACAGGCAACCCCATGGCCCTCGTCCGGCCCGACGGCGGCCCGTGCCGCGTGCTCGTCGTGGACGACGAGGCCTCGCTCTCCGAACTGCTGTCCATGGCCCTGCGCTACGAGGGCTGCGAAGTCCGCACCGCGGGCGACGGCGCGGGCGCGGTGCGCACGGCGGCGGAGTTCCGGCCCGATGTGGTGGTCCTCGACATCATGCTCCCGGACATGGACGGGCTGGCCGTCCTCGGCCAGCTGCGCCGTCGGCTGCCGCAGGTGCCCGTGCTCTTCCTCACCGCGAAGGACTCGGTCGAGGACCGCATCGCGGGGCTGACGGCGGGCGGCGACGACTACGTCACCAAGCCCTTCAGCCTGGAAGAGGTCGTGGCCCGGCTGCGCGGACTGGTCCGCCGCTCCGGGGCGGCCCAGGCCGCGCGCGGCGAGTCCGTACTGACCGTCGGCGATCTGCGGCTCGACGAGGACAGCCACGAGGTCAGCCGGGACGGCCGGGAGATCCACCTGACCGCCACCGAGTTCGAGCTGCTGCGCTACCTGATGCGCAACCCGCGCCGGGTGCTCAGCAAGGCCCAGATCCTGGACCGCGTGTGGTCGTACGACTTCGGCGGCCAGGCCAACGTGGTCGAGCTGTACATCTCCTACCTGCGGCGCAAGCTGGAGAGCGGCCCCGGGCTGCCCTCGATGATCCACACCCGGCGCGGCGCCGGGTACCTGATCAAGCCGAGCGAATAGTGCGGCCGCGGATGCCGGGCCGACGGCCCTGGTCCCTGCGGACCCGGCTCGTCGTCTCGGCCGTCGTCCTCATCGCCGTGGTGGGCACCACCATCGGCGCCGTCACCATCCTCGTCCTGCGCTCCTACCTCGTGAGCCAGCTCGATCACCAGCTCGCGACCTCCGTGAACATGGCCGTCCGCGGCCCCGGTGGTACAAAGCCGACCCGTGACCCCCTCGCCTTCGTCCTGGGACCCGGCAGCCCCTTCGGCGCCGCCGGGGTACGCCTCGACACGGACGGGAAGGTCATCGCGGCGGCCCGCAGCGAACCCGCCGAGGGCGCCACGCCGGACCACCGCCAGCCGCTCACCGAAGCCCAGACCAAGGCCCTCGTCGCCGCCGCCGGGTCAGCCCGCGCGGGCGAGGAGCGGCCGGTCGACGTACGCCTGCACGGCCTGGGCACCTACCGGGTGATCACCGCCGCCGACGGGAGCCTGGTCTTGGGCTTCCCCCTCGACGGGGTCGAATCCACCGTGAACACCCTGATCGTGGTGGAGGTCTGCGTCACCCTGGCCGGGCTGATCGCCGCCTCTCTGGCCGGACAGGCCCTCGTCGGCGTCGCCCTGCGTCCGCTGCGCCGGGTGGCCGCCACCGCAACCCGGGTCTCCGAACTCCGGCTGCACAGCGGCGAACCCGCCCTCGACGAGCGGGTTCCCGATGCGGAGGCGGACCCCCGGACCGAGGTCGGCCAGGTCGGCGCAGCCCTCAACCGGATGCTCGGCCACGTCTCCTCCGCGCTCACCGCACGACAGCAGAGCGAGACCCGCGTCCGGCAGTTCGTCGCCGACGCGAGCCACGAGCTGCGCACCCCGCTGGCCTCCATCCGCGGTTACGCCGAACTCACCCGCCGGGGCCGCGAGGAGACCGGCCCTGACACCCGCCACGCGCTGGGCCGGATCGAGTCCGAGGCGACCCGGATGACCGGCCTGGTCGAAGACCTGCTGCTGCTGGCCCGGCTCGACGCGGGCCGGCCGCTGTCCGCCGCCCCGACCGACCTGGCACCGCTGGTCGTGGACGCCGTCAGCGACGCCCGCGCGGCCGGTCCCGCACACCACTGGCGGCTCGAACTGCCCGCCGAGGCCGCGCCGGTGACCGCCGACGCCGCCCGGATCCAGCAGGTCCTGGTGAACCTGCTGGCCAATGCCCGCACACACACCCCGCCGGGGACCACCGTGACCGCCCGTGTTTCACGTGAAACATCCTCCGTCCGCGTGGAGATCGAGGACGACGGCCCCGGCATCCCGCCCGAGCTGCTGCCCCACGTCTTCGAGCGGTTCGCGCGCGGCGACGCCTCCCGCTCCCGCAACGCGGGCTCCACCGGTCTCGGCCTCGCCATCGTGCGGGCCGTGGTCTCGGCCCACGGCGGGACCGTCGGCGTACGCAGCGAGCCGAACCGGACCCGCTTCGAGGTCCGCCTGCCCCTCCACACCGAGCCGCCCCTCCACACCGAGCCGCCTCTCCACACCGAGCCCGGACAGGCGAAGCCGCGGTACTCACAGAGGGGCCACAGCCTCACCACACGGCCGTGACAGCCCGTCCCGCGAGAGTCGGAGCATGCCAACCGACGTCTTTCCCGGGACCGGCGCCCTGCCCGCCCGGGCGCCGCTCGCACCCGTGCCCGGCGAACCCGTACTCGACGTGGTCATCCCGGTCTTCAACGAGGAGGAGGACCTCGGCCCCTGCGTGCGCCGCCTGCACGAGCACCTGACCCGCACCTTCCCGTACGCCTTCCGCATCACCATCGCCGACAACGCGAGCACCGACCGCACCCCCGAGGTCGCGGCGGCCCTGGCCCGGTCGATCGGCGGCGTCCGCAGCACCCGCCTGGAGGAGAAGGGCCGCGGCAGGGCCCTGCGCACGGTCTGGGCCGCCTCCGACGCCCCGGTCCTCGCCTACATGGACGTGGACCTCTCCACCGACCTCAACGCGCTGCTGCCCCTGGTCGCCCCGCTGATCTCCGGGCACTCCGACCTCGCGATCGGCACCCGGCTCGCCCGCTCCTCCCGAGTGGTGCGCGGCGCCAAGCGCGAGTTTGTCTCCCGCGCCTACAACCTGCTCCTGCGCTCCTCGCTCGCCGCCCGCTTCAGCGACGCCCAGTGCGGATTCAAGGCCCTCCGGCGCGATGTCGCCGAGCGGCTGCTGCCCCTGGTGGAGGACTCCGGCTGGTTCTTCGACACCGAGCTGCTCGTCCTCGCCGAGCGTGCCGGGCTGCGCATCCACGAGGTGCCCGTCGACTGGGTGGACGACCCGGACTCCTCGGTCCACATCGTCCGCACCGCCACCGAGGACCTCAAAGGGGTCTGGCGGGTCGGCCGGGCCCTCGCCGTCGGCGCCCTCCCCCTCGACCGGATCGCCCGCCCCTTCGGAGACGACCCGCGCGACCGCGCGCTGAGCGGCGTCCCCCGGGGCCTCGCCCGCCAGCTCATCGGATTCTGCGCGGTCGGCCTGCTGAGCACCCTCCTCTACCTGGCGCTCTACTCCGTCTTCCGCTCGGGCGCCGGACCGCAGCTCGCCAACGCCGCGGCCCTGCTGCTCTCCGCCATCGCCAACACCGCCGCCAACCGCCGCCTGACCTTCGGTGTCCGGGGCCGGGACCGGGCCGTGCGCCATCAGGCCCAGGGCCTGGTGGTCTTCGCCATCGGGCTGGCCCTCACCAGCGGCTCCCTGGCCGCCCTCGGCGCGGCCACCACCACTCCCGCGCACGGCACGGAGCTGGCCGTCCTGGTGACCGCCAACCTCGCCGCGACCGTGCTGCGCTTCCTGCTCCTGCGCGCCTGGGTCTTCCCGGACCGCCCCGCTCCCACCAAGGACGACCTGCGATGACCACGGCCCTGCCCCTCCTGGACTCACCCTTCCCCGAACGCGCCCCCGCCGCCGCGGTCCCGCTGCGGCCCCGCTGGGAGCGCCCGGCGCTCGCCGTGCTCCTCCTGGCCACCGCCGTCCTCATGCTGTGGGGCCTCGGCGCCTCCGGCTACGCGAACTCCTTCTACTCCGCCGCGGTCCAGGCGGGCAGCGAGAGCTGGAAGGCCTTCTTCTTCGGCTCCTCCGACGCGGGGAACTCGATCACGGTCGACAAGCCCCCGGCCGCCCTGTGGCCGATGGCCCTGTCCGTACGGCTCTTCGGCCTCGGCGGCTGGCAGATCCTGGTCCCGCAGGCCCTCATGGGCGTCGGCACCACGGCGGTCCTGTACGCGGCCGTCCGCCGCCGGTTCGGGCCGGTGGCCGGACTGCTCAGCGGCACGGTCTTCGCGCTCACCCCGGTGGCCGCGCTGATGTTCCGCTTCAACAACCCCGACGCGCTGCTGGCCCTGCTGATGACCGTCACCGTCTACTGCGTGCTGCGCGCCCTCGAAGGCGCCCGCACGAAGTGGCTGGTCTGGGCGGGCGTCGCCGTCGGCTTCGCCTTCCTCACCAAGACCCTGCAGGCCTTCGTCATCCTGCCGCCGCTCACCCTCCTCTACGCCGTCTGCGCCCCCACCCGGCTGCGCCGCAGGCTGGGCCAGCTGTGCCTGGCCGGACTGGCCATGGTGGTCGCCGGCGGCTGGTGGGTGGCCGTCGTCGAGCTGTGGCCCGCCTCCTCGCGCCCGTACATCGGCGGCTCGCAGAACAACTCCTTCCTGGAGCTCACCCTCGGCTACAACGGTCTCGGCCGGATCAACGGCGACGAGACCGGCAGCGTCGGCGGTGGTGCGCGCGCCGGTGGCGGCCCGGGCGGCGGTGGTGGGGGCTGGGGCGAGACCGGGATCGACCGGCTCTTCTCGGCCAACATCGGCGGCCAGATCTCCTGGTTGCTCCCGGCGGCCCTGGTGCTGCTCGTCGCCGGTCTGGTGATCACCTGGCGGGCCCGGCGCGCGACCGACTCCCTGGAGAGCACGGCCAGGGCGTCCTTCCTGGCCTGGGGCGGCTCGCTGCTGGTCACCGCCCTGGTCTTCAGCTACATGCAGGGCATCTTCCACGAGTACTACACGGTGGCGCTGGCGCCCTACGTGGCCGCGCTGACCGGCATGGGCGCGGCCGTGCTGTGGGAGGAGCGGGGCGGCCGGGCCGCCGCGCTCACCCTGTCGGGCACCCTGGCGCTGACCGCGGTGTGGTCGTACGTCCTGCTCGGCCGGGCCGCGGGCTACCTGCCCTGGCTGCGCTGGACGGTGCTCGTGGCCGGACTGCTCGCCGCGGCGGGGCTCCTGGCGGGCGCCCGCTTCGGCCGCCGGGCCGTGCTCGGCGCGGCGGCGCTGGGCGTGGGCGCGGCACTGGCCGGCCCCCTCGCGTACACCCTCGACACGGTGGGCACCGCGCACACCGGCTCGATCGTGACGGCCGGTCCGGCGGTCGCGGGCGGTCGGGGCCCGGGCGGCACGGGCGCGGGCCCGCGGTTCGCCAGGGCGGAAGGCGGCCCCGGCCGGGGCGGCTTCCCGCGCGGGGTACCGCCGCAGGGTGCGGGCCGGGGCACCGGACCGGGCGCGACCGCGCCGGGCGGCCCCGCGGGCCAGGACGGTCCCGGAGCCGGCCGTCCCGGGGGCGGCGGGGGCATGGGCGGTCTGCTGGGCGGTACGAAGGCGAGCGCGGCGGCCACGGCGGCCCTGCGCGCGGACGCGGACCGCTACACCTGGGCGGCGGCGGCCATCGGCGCGCAGAACGCCGCGAGCTACCAGCTCGCCTCGGGCGAACCCGTCATGCCGATCGGCGGTTTCAACGGGAGCGATCCCTCGCCGACGCTGGCGCGGTTCCAGGAGTACGTGAAGGCCGGAAAGATCCACTACTTCATCGGCCAGGCCGCGGAAGCGGGAACGGGCACCGCAACCGCCGCGGGAGCGGGCGAGGGCGGCGGCCGGGGTGCGACCCGCGCCGGCGGCCCCGGCGGTGGCGCCAGCAGTGCCATCGAGGCCTGGGTGAAGGCCAACTACCGCTCCACCACGGTCGGGGGAGCCACCTTCTACGACCTCACCCCGTCCTGAACCGGGCCCCCGCAGCCGTACTTCCCGTACGGCTGCGGGGCCCGGCCCGGCGGGCGCCGGAGGACGGGAACGGGGCGCTCAGGTCACCGGGCGGTTCACGAGCCGTCTGCCGAGCGGTTCACCGGCCCGGCCGGGACCTGGGCCTCGGCGACGACGGGCGCGGCGGCGGTCGCGGTGGCCGGGGAGGCGGCCACCGGCGCGTCGGCCATCGGCTTCGAGCGCAGCGCGACCTCCTTGATGAAGACCACCAGCACCAGCGCGAGCAGCGCGGTCGGCGCGGCGTAGAGGAAGACGTCACCGACGCCGTGCCCGTACGCCGACTCGATGACCGTACGGAAGGGCTCGGGCAGCTCGTGCACGTCGGGGATGGACCCGCCGCCGGTGCCGCCGTGGCCCATGGCCGCCGCCTTCGGGCCGAGTGCGGACAGACCGTCCTTGACGTAGTGCGTCACCCGGTTCGCCATCACCGCGCCGAGCGCCGAGACGCCCACCGCGCCACCGAGCGAGCGGAAGAAGGTGACGACGGAGCTGGCCGCCCCGAGGTCCTCGGGGGCCACCTGGTTCTGGGTGGCGAGGACCAGGTTCTGCATCATCATGCCGAGCCCGAGACCGGTCAGCGCCATGTAGAGCGCGATGTGCCAGTACGGGGTGTCGTGGCGCAGGGTGCCGAGCAGGCCCAGTCCGGCCGTCAGCAGGACGCCGCCGGAGACCAGCCAGGCCTTCCACTTGCCGGTCTTGGTGATCACCTGACCGGAAACGGTGGAGGAGACGAACAGCCCGCCGATCATCGGAATCGTGAGGATTCCGGACATCGTCGGGGTCTCGCCCCGGGCCAACTGGAAGAACTGGCTGAAAAACACGGTGCCCGAGAACATCGCGACGCCGACGAACAGCGAGGCCGCCGAGGCCAGCGTGATGGTCTTGTTGCGGAACAGGCGCAGCGGAATGATCGGTTCGCTCGCCCGGGACTCGACGAGGACGAAGAGCAGGCCGAGGGCCACGGACCCGCCGGTCATCGCCCAGGTCTGCCAGGAGATCCAGTCGTACGAGGTGCCGGCCTGGGTGACCCAGATCAGCAGGGTGGAGACGGCGCCGCTGATGAGCAGCGCCCCGAGCCAGTCGACCTTGACGTCCCGGCGTACGACCGGGAGCCGGAGAGTCTTCTGCAGGACGATCAGCGCGATGACCGCGAAGGGGACGCCGACGTAGAAGCACCAGCGCCAGCCGAGCCACGCGGTGTCGGTGATGACGCCGCCGAGCAGCGGGCCGCCGACGGTGGCGACGGCGAAGACCGCGCCGAGGTAACCGGAGTACCGGCCGCGCTCGCGCGGGGAGATCATCGCGGCCATCACGATCTGGGCGAGGGCCGAGAGGCCGCCGACGCCGATGCCCTGGACCACGCGGCAGGCGATCAGCGTGCCGGTGTTCTGGGACAGACCCGCGACGACCGAGCCGAGGACGTAGATGACCAGGGATATCTGGACCAGCAGCTTCTTGCTGAAGAGGTCGGACAGCTTGCCCCACAGGGGGGTCGCGGCGGTCATCGACAGCAGGGCGGCCGTGACCACCCACGTGTAGGAGGACTGGGTGCCGCCGAGATCGCTGATGATCTGCGGCAGGGCGTTCGAGACGATCGTGGAGGACAGGATCGCCACGAACATGCCGAGCATCAGGCCGGACAGCGCCTTCATGATCTGCGGGTGCGTCATGGGTGCGCCGTCCGGCACGGGCTCCGGCCGGCCGCCTCCCCGCACACCGGTGGGTGTGGTCGTCGCCATGTGGTTCCTTAGGTCTAGAAGCTCGATCGGAGTCGGGCCAGCAGGGTGGTCAGGAGGGTGATGTCCTCGGCGGCCCAGTCGCCCAGCGTCCTCTTCAGGGCGGCCGTGGAGCGCGCGCCCAGTTCGAGGAGCAGGGCGCGGCCCGCCGGGGTGAGGCGCAGGATCCGGGACCGGCCGTCGCCGGGGTCCGCCTCGCGGGCGATCCAGCCGCGTTCGGCCACGTGAGCCACGTGACGACTGGTCACCGAGATGTCGATCGCCAGCAGTTCGGTGAGGCGGCTCAGCCGCATCTCACCGTGCCGGTCGAGGACGGCGAGGACGGCGGCGGATCCGGGCGGGCATTCGGGCGGGAGGGTGCGGGCGAGCTCGCGCTTGACGGCACCGATGGCGGTGAGCTGACGGGCCAGCTCCGCGTACAGCTCGTGCTGCTCGTGCTGCGTCTCTCGCGTGAGCACCGCGCTCCCCTCCTCATGTTGTTGCTTTGGGCAACCGTATAAGCGGATGGTTGCTACAGGCAAACGAATCGGGAGGAGGGGGCGGTAAAGGAATCGGAAAACCGGCTAGGGTCCTGAGCCATGGCTGCACACACCAACTCCCAGGGCCCCGAGGGCAACTACGACCCCGCGGGCAGCACCCAGATGTTCCGCGCCTTCGTCGACGAGGCGGAGACCGCCCGTCCGGCGGCCGCGGCCGCCTCGCACCGGCAGCAGGCCTCCAGGACGGGGCTGTGGCTGGCGCTCGCGGCCGCGCTCGTGGTCGTGATCGGCGCGGTCGCCTGGCTCGCGCTCGGCTGAACCCCGCCCTGCGGGGCGGTCAGTTCCAGGTGGCGGTGACCCGCTGGGTGTCGACGTGCATGCCCAGGGGGACCCGCCAGGACTCCACGCACACGGTGTACGTCTGCGTCTTCGCCGACCCGCCCGCGATCGGGGCGGGCAGGGGCTGGGCCGACGTGATCGTGGCCCAGTCGATGCCGAGCGCGCCGATGATGTGGGTGGAGAAGGTCACCGTGCCCGAACGGGCCGCCGTGCTGCCCGTGTTGGTGAAGGTGACGCCGACGCGCTCGCACCAGCGGTCCGCCGCCGCCGACCGTGCGGGGGCGCCGAGCACGAGCCGGGCCGGGGTGCTCGCCGGGGGCGTGGGCGCGCCCGTTCCGCCGGTCCCGTCGTTGCCGCCCGAGCCACCGGTCCCGCCCGAGGAGCCTGTCCCGGGGGAGCTGCCCGACCCGCCGGACGCGGGGGCGCTGCCCCGGGGGTTCGGGGCGGGTGTCGTCGGGCTGGTGCCCGGTCCGCCGGGCGGGGTGGATCCGGAGGCGCTCGCGAAGCCCGTGGGGGCGCCCGGGACGGCTCCGCCCGCGCCGGAGCCATCGGTCGCCGGGTTTCCCGGCGCACTGGGCGACGTACTCGTGGAGCGGGTGGCGGTGCCCGCGGCCGAGGGGTCGGCGAGGGACTGGTACTCGACCGCGCTCCGGGGGGCCACGATCTCCCCCGCACCCCGTTCGGGGCCCGGGGCGGCGGCGCCCACGGCCACGTAGCCGTCGCGCGGCGGACCGCCGCAGCCCGTCAGGGTCACGGCGGTCACACACACGGCAAGCAGGGTGAGCGGTCCCTTTCGCATCGCGCCAGTTTTCCTGACGGAGTGTCAATTGGGAAGCGCTCGCGGCATGGTTACCCGGCTCGCCCGGCGGGCCCGGTGGCCGGGTTACTCGCCGATCAGGCCCTGGCGCAGCTGGGCCAGGGTGCGGGTCAGCAGCCGGGAGACGTGCATCTGCGAGATGCCGACCTCCTCGCCGATCTGCGACTGGGTCATGTTGGCGAAGAAGCGCAGCATGATGATCTGCCGCTCCCGGGGCGGGAGCTTGGCGAGCAGCGGCTTGAGCGACTCGCGGTACTCGACGCCTTCGAGCGCGGTGTCCTCGTACCCCAGCCGGTCCGCGAGCGAGCCCTCGCCGCCCTCGTCCTCGGGCGAGGGCGAGTCGAGCGAGGAGGCGGTGTAGGCGTTGCCCACGGCGAGGCCGTCGACGACGTCCTCCTCCGAGACCCCGAGCACGGCGGCCAGCTCCGGCACGGTCGGCGAGCGGTCCAGCTTCTGGGCCAGCTCGTCGCTCGCCTTCGTCAGCGCGAGCCGCAGTTCCTGGAGCCGGCGCGGGACGCGGACGGACCAGGAGGTGTCGCGGAAGAAGCGCTTGATCTCCCCGACGACGGTCGGCATCGCGAACGTCGGGAACTCCACCCCGCGTTCGCAGTCGAACCGGTCGATCGCCTTGATCAGGCCGATCGTGCCGACCTGGACGATGTCTTCCATCGGCTCGTTGCGGCTGCGGAAGCGCGCGGCCGCATAGCGGACCAGCGGCAGGTTCAGCTCGATCAGGGTGTCGCGTACGTACGCCCGGTCGGGGCTGTCCGCGTCCAGGGCGGCGAGCCGGTGGAACAGGGAGCGGGAGAGCGAGCGGGTGTCATTGGGCGCTGGCGGGGCTTCCGTGCGGTCGGACACAGCGGGCGTCTCGCTCTTGACGAGCGTGAGCACCTTGGAGCTGCCCTGTTCTACGGACATGCCACCCCCTTGGGATCGCGGACGGTCGCGGTGGCGCGCCCGTCGGAGGAACGCAGCCTCCACCTGAATACCGGAGGCGGGGCTGCGGCAAACGCGGTTCCAGCAGAATGTCACATGTCGGCAACACGCTGTAGCGCCAAGTCGACATATAACTCCAGCGACAGAAGGGGTGTAGCCGGGCATGTCGGTAAAGCGTCCGGAGGCTTTCACCCGTACCGGCTACGCCTCGATCCTGTTTGCGGACCGCAGTCGCGCGAAGCTCCGGGCGAGCAGCCGGGAGACGTGCATCTGGGAGACGCCCAGCTCCGCGCTGATCTGCGACTGCGTCAGATTGCTGTAGTAGCGCAGGAGCAGGATCCGCTGCTCGCGCTCGGGCAGCTGGACGAGCAGGTGGCGGACCAGGTCGCGGTGCTCGACCCCGGTCAGCTCCGGGTCCTCGTAGCCGAGCCGGTCCAGCAGGCCGGGCATGCCGTCGCCCTCCTGGGCGGCTTCGAGCGAGGTCGCGTGGTAGGAGCGCCCCGCCTCGATGCAGGACAGCACCTCGTCCTCGCCGATGCGCAGCCGCTCGGCGATCTCGGAGGTCGTGGGCATGCGTCCGTGGAGCGTGGTGAGGTCCTCGGTGGCCGCGTTGACCTGGACCCACAGCTCGTGGAGGCGGCGCGGGACGTGGACGGTGCGGACGTTGTCGCGGAAGTACCGCTTGATCTCGCCCACGACGGTCGGCATCGCGAAGGTGGGGAACTGGACCCCGCGTTCCGGATCGAACCGGTCGATCGCGTTGATGAGCCCGATCGTGCCCACCTGGACCACGTCCTCCATCGGCTCGTTGCGGCTGCGGAAGCGGGCGGCCGCGTACCGGACGAGCGGGAGGTTCGCCTCGATGAGGGCCCCGCGGACCCTGCTGTGCTCGCTGGTGCCCGGTTCCAGGTCCTTGAGGCGCCCGAAGAGGACCTGCGTCAGGGCCCGGGTGTCGGCGCCACGGGTGCTCGGGGGGCGGCGGGCGAAGGCGACAGCCGTCGTGACGGCGCCGGCCGCGTCGGACGGTGGATCGGTCTGCGGGTCCTGCTGGGGTGGCACCTGAGGCGCAGTACTGGCCGGCACGGTCACGCCACCCCTTCAGTCAAGTCAACCAATCAGTCAAAAGCGGTCATAGCATCACAAGACATGTGCACTGTGCGCAAGCACCCTATCTAGCCGTGTTGAGGGCAAGTTGGGAATTTAGTGGGCATTAAGGGGCAATACGAATCGAACGGGAACGCAAAAAGCCCCCCACCCGTCGGAGTGGGGGGCCGGGAAATCCGGAAGCCGCAGCAGCGTACGGGTTCAGCGCACCAGTGCGGTCATGAACTCGCCGATGCCGGAAGCGGCGTCCGAGATGCCCTGGAAGCCGATCTGAACGAATTCAGCCGCTTTGACCGGTTGGGTGATGATCACATAAAGCACGAAGACGACGAGTCCGCCCACGACGACCTTCTTGATGTCCACGAGCGGGTTCGGCCTCCCCTGCCGGTCCTTGCAACGACGAGTGAGTCTAACCGGTCAGGTTCGATCACTCACCTGTCCTTTAAGGACCAATGACCCGGCGTTCCGGGCCCTTTGGCGCTGAGGAGGCGGTGGCGGGGGGAGCAGGATGGGGGGTGCGCCCACCGGTTCTGGCAGGAAACCGGGGGGTGAGGGACAGGGCCTCACTGCGGGGTCCGGCCGTGGGCTTCCCCCCTGACCGCGGCCGGTTCGGCAGGTCCCGTCCTCTTCGGGGGAAGTGACGTGTCCCCCCGATGTCACTTCCCCCGTCCCACCGTACGAAGGTCCCGGCTCCGGCCGGGGCCTTCGACGCGTTGGGCACGCGCCGGTGCGGCCCTACTCGATGCCGGTCACCAGATTGGCCACCGGCGCCACCGGGTCCACCACGGGCGAGAGCTGGTCGGGGAGGTTCATCAGCTGGTTGAGCTGGTTCAGTTCGTTGAGCTTCGCGCCGATCTCCTGCACCGACCCCGGAGTCGCGCCCGCGGGCATCCCGGGAGCGGCGACGGGCAGGTCCGGCAGGGTGATCGGGGCGGCGGAGGCGAGGGGGGCGGTGGCGGCGGCGAAACCGGCCGTGGCGCCCGCGAGGGCCAGGGCTGCGAGCATGCGCTGGGTCTTGGTCATGCCGTGTCAACGGCCGAGCACCCGGCCGGTCACGCCCGCCCCGCCCGACACGGCCGCGGGCTCACTGGTGCGGAGTACGCGCGCGGGGCCGCCGGCGCCTCCGGAACGGGCGGCGCATGCCCCCGGATACGCCGAGAGCCCCGACCCTTGCGGGGCGGGGCTCTCGGATCAGAGCGGTAGCGGTGGGATTTGAACCCACGGACAGCTTGCACCATCACACGCTTTCGAGGCGTGCTCCTTCGGCCGCTCGGACACGCTACCGAGAGAGAGCTTAGCCCAAGGTGGCCCGTGCTCTGAAATCGATTCCCCGGGACGCGCGGACGGCTCGCACCGGGCGTTGCGCCCCGCGGCTCGGGGGCCGGTGCCGGAACCGGAACCTGCGCCTCACAGGTTCCGGAAGAAGTCCGTCAGCTGCCGCGCGCACTCCTCGGCGAGCACGCCCGGGATCACCTCCGGCCGGTGGTTGAGCCTGCGGTCCCGTACGAGGTCCCAGAGCGACCCGGCGGCGCCCGCCTTCTCGTCGCTCGCGCCGTAGACGACGCGGGCGATCCGGGACTGTACGAGCGCGCCCGCGCACATCACGCACGGCTCCAGGGTCACCACGAGGGTGCACCCGGGCAGCCGCCATTCCCCGAGCCGCGCCGCGGCCCGGCGGATGGCGACCACTTCGGCGTGCGCCGTCGGATCGCCGGTCGCCTCGCGTTCGTTGTAGCCGGTCGAGAGCAGGCTGCCGTCCGGGCCGAGCACGACGGCGCCGACCGGCACGTCACCGGCCGGGACCGCCCGGGCGGCCTCCGACAGCGCCAGGCGCATGGAGGTCCGCCACGGGTCCCGGACCGGATCGGTCCCGCGGTCGTCGGGGTGGACGGGGGGATCGGGGACGGGGTGGTGCGCGGGGCCCACTAGCGGACGGCCTCCAGCACTTCGGTCGCGCCGAGCGATTCGGCGATCTGCGTGAGCGCGTCCCCGTCGAGGTCGAGCAGTTCCTTGTGGCCGACGCCGAGGTCGTCGAGGAGCCGGGGGTCGCCGAGCGGCCCCGCGGGCACCGGCTCCGCGCCGGCCCCCACCCCGTCGTCCACGTCGTCGACCGCGTCCTCGGTCGAGGTTCCCTGCTCGAACACGGCGACCACGTCCTCTTCGCCGTCCTCGGTGCCGTCGAGGTCCAGCACGTCGAGTTCGTCTTCCTCCTCGTCGCTGCCGAGCAGCTCGTCGGTGAGCATCGAGCCGTAGGAGCTGCGGGACGCCGCGGCGGCGTTCGAGACGAAGATCCGCGGGTCCTCCTCCCCGTCCACGCGGACGACGCCGAACCAGGCGTCCTCCTGCTCGATGAGGGCGACCACCGTGTCGTCGTCGACAGCGGTGGACCGGGCGAGATCGATCAGATCGGTCAGCGACTCGACGTTGTCGAGATCCGTGTCGCTCGCTTCCCACCCGTCTTCGGTGCGCGCGAGCAGTGCGGCGAAGTACACCGTGACTCTCCCACTGGTCATAGGCGTGCCGGTTGGAGGTCCCCCCGGCCGGAGGTTGGGGTGGAACGGCCGTCGTGCTCGCCGTACTGCCCCGCCCAATCGGCATCGTGGCAGAAACAGCGGCTTTGCGAGAGGTCTTCGGCGCTGCCGCGTGCCGCGCCGTGTCGCCGGTGGGCTGCTCGGGGGGTGTCCGGGGGCCGACCGGGGGGCGTGCGGGCGGGGCGCGGCGCGGACCGCGGGCGCGCACCGGGAACGCGGGACCGCCGGGGCGCGGATGCGTGCGGATGCCGTGCGGGCGCGGCCGGGACGCCGTACGGGCGCGGCTCACCAGCGGAACGTGCGCATCCGCATCTGCTGGCGCATCCGGGCCGCGCGGGCACGCCGGGGCTGCACCCGGTCGCGCAGCTCGCGGGCCTCGTTGAGGTCGCGCAGGAACTGCGCGCGTCGCGCCCTTCGCTGCGCGGCGCTCTCCGGCGCCTGCGGTACTTCCCGGTCCTCTTCGATCGGCTGAACGTCGGGCATCCGCCACCACCCCGGCTGGTCCGGTCGTCCTCCTCCGCGTCGCGAAGCAGACCCCCCGCCACTCACCTTCCCCCCGACCCCCGGGTTGATGCCAGGGCTCGGCGGCATTGTCCCGGCACAGTTCCGGCATTTCGGCAGGTCACGCGAGCGACGGAACGGGCCGGGCGGCCGGGCGGGGTCCGGGGCCGGTCCGCCCGGTTACTGTGGAGTCATGCGGATTCATGTCGTCGACCACCCGCTGGTGGCGCACAAACTCACCACTCTGCGCGACGCGCGCACGGACTCCCCGACCTTCCGGCGGCTCGCCGACGAGCTGGTGACCCTGCTCGCCTACGAGGCGACCCGGGACGTCCGCACCGAGCAGAGCGACATCGTCACTCCGGTCGGCCCGACGACGGGCGTCAAGCTCTCCCACCCGCGCCCGCTGGTGGTGCCGATCCTGCGCGCCGGTCTCGGCATGCTCGACGGCATGGTGCGGCTGCTGCCCACCGCCGAGGTCGGGTTCCTGGGCATGGTCCGCAACGAGGAGACCCTGGAGGCCTCCACGTACGCGACGCGCATGCCCGAGGACCTCTCCGGGCGCCAGGTCTACGTCGTGGACCCGATGCTGGCCACCGGCGGCACGCTGGTCGTGGCGATCCAGGAGCTGATCAAGCGCGGCGCCGACGACGTCACCGCCGTGGTGCTGCTGGCCGCGCCCGAGGGCGTCGAGCTCATGGAGCGCGAGCTGGCGGGCGCGCCGGTGACCGTCGTGACGGCCGCCGTGGACGAGCGCCTCAACGAGCAGGGCTACATCGTGCCGGGGCTGGGCGACGCGGGCGACCGCATGTACGGCTCGGCGGAGTAACCGGCGAAGCGGCCGAGAACAGACCGGACCGCCCCCGAGCCGACGCGGCTTCGGGGGCGGTCCGGCGTTTCCGGCGGCCGGGGCGGGGCCGGGGCGGCCCGGTCAGCAGGTTTTGGCGGCCGCGGGCCTGGGGTGGGCCAGGAGGGCCACCGTCTTGTCCGCGTCCTCCTTCTTGGTCAGCTCCGTGAAGGCGTCCCCGAGGATCAGGTCGATGTCCGCGCCCGCGCGGGTGTCGGTCTGCGGAGAGGCACCGGCCAGCTGCGCGCCGAGCACCGAGAAGGCGGCCTTGTCGGTCTTGGGCGAGCCGAGCAGTATCCCGGGGCCGGTGACCTTCTTGTCGAAGCCGGCGGGGGCGTTGCCGACGTTGGCGACGACGAACCCGCGTTTCTTCAGTTCCTCGCCGACGGCCTTGGCCAGGCCCGCGCGCGGGGTGGCGTTGTAGACGTTGACGGTGATCTGGCCGGGCTGCGGGAGCGCGGCGGCCGGTTTGCCCGCGGCGCCTCCCGCCGTGTCGGTCCTGGAGACGGGTTTCGCGCTCGCGGCGGCCTTCGCGCAATCCTTGGTCGCGGTCGTGCGCTTGCCGCCGTCGCCCCGGAAGACGCCGATGAGCTGCAGCCCCCCGTAGCCGAGCAGGGCGAGCGCGACGACCGCTCCGAGCACGGCGAACACGATCCGCCGGCGTCGCCGGGGACGGTGCATGCGGGGGTAGGCGGCTCCCGTGACGCGGTACTTTCCGCCCATGCCGGGGGGAGTGAGCATGCTCATGAGCGGCAGCGTAGTGCGGCCCGGTGGGGATGCCTACTCAATGATCTGTTCATAGGCCAAGGGAGACCCGAAAGGCGCAATCCAGGGGATACCCGACACCCGGTGCGGATGCCCGGACCGCTTCACGCGCCCGCGCGTCAGCCCATTTCGAGGACGCGGGCGTGCAGCACCTGGCGCTGCTGGAGCGCGGCGCGGACGGCGCGGTGCAGCCCGTCCTCCAGATAGAGGTCGCCCTGCCACTTCACGACGTGCGCGAAGAGGTCGCCGTAGAAGGTCGAGTCCTCGGCGAGCAGCGTTTCGAGGTCCAGCTGCCCCTTGGTGGTCACCAGCTGGTCCAGCCGGACCGGGCGCGGGGCGACGTCCGCCCACTGCCGGGTGGTTTCCCTGCCGTGGTCGGGGTACGGCCGCCCGCTTCCGATGCGCTTGAAGATCACACGGAAAGCCTACCGGTCAAGGGGCTGCGGGCGCAGCCTCGCCTTTGGGGTGCAAAAGTGTCAGATAGTGCTATTTCGGGAGTGATGCATGAGCGAGAGCAGCCACGAGAACGGCGACACGGCGGCCGGAGCCGCCGCCGACCGGATCGCCGCCGGGTACGCCTTCACCGGACCGGCACTCGACCTGGGGGCGCTGCTCTGGGACGGGAACTGCCTTCCGGACCACCAGATCCGCATCCCGCTGTCCATGCTCAACCGGCACGGGCTCGTCGCGGGCGCGACCGGCACCGGCAAGACCAAGACGCTCCAGCTGATCGCCGAGCAGCTCTCGGCGCACGGCGTGCCGGTCTTCCTCGCCGACATCAAGGGGGACGTCTCCGGCATCTCGGCGCCCGGTGCGCCGGGCGAGAAGGTGCGGGAGCGGGCCGAGGACGTCGGCCAGGACTGGCGGGCCACGGGCCACCCCGGCGAGTTCTACTCGCTCGGCGGCATCGGGCCCGGAATCCCGGTACGGGCGACCGTGACCAGTTTCGGGCCGGTGCTCATGTCGAAGGTGCTGCAGCTCAACCAGACCCAGGAGCAGTCGCTCGGCCTGATCTTCCACTACGCGGATGCCAAGGGCCTGGAACTCATCGACCTCAAGGACCTGCGGGCCACCGTCGCCTTCCTCGTCTCCGACCAGGGGAAGGCGGAGCTGAAGGGGATCGGCGGGCTCTCCACGGTCACCGCCGGGGTGATCCTGCGCGCGCTCACGGCGTTCGAACAGCAAGGGGCCGCGGAGTTCTTCGGGGAGCCGGAATTCGACACCGGCGAATTCCTCCGTACGGCGGCGGACGGGCGCGGCACCGTCTCCGTCCTGGAGCTGCCCGCGGTCCAGGACCGGCCGCAGCTCTTCTCCACCTTTCTGATGTGGCTGCTCGCGGACCTCTTCCACGACCTGCCGGAGGTCGGCGACCTGGAGCGGCCGAAGCTCGTCTTCTTCTTCGACGAGGCGCACCTCCTCTTCAACGGCGCGTCGAAGGCCTTCCTCGACTCCCTCACCCAGACCGTCCGGCTCATCCGTTCCAAGGGCGTGGGCATCTTCTTCGTGACGCAGACCCCGAAGGACGTGCCGGCCGACGTCCTCGCGCAGCTCGGCAACCGGGTGCAGCACGCGCTGCGTGCCTTCACCCCGGACGACGCGAAGGCGCTCAAGGCGACGGTCAGGACGTTCCCCACGTCGGAGTACGACCTGGAGGAACTGCTCACCGCACTGGGCACCGGCGAGGCCGTGGTCACCGTGCTCAGCGAGAAGGGCGCGCCGACGCCGGTGGCCGCGACCCGGCTGCGCGCCCCGCAGTCGCTGATGGGGCCGGTCGAACCGGCCGAGCTCGACCGGGCGGTGAAGGCCTCGCCGCTGTACGCGCGCTACGCCGAGCCCGTGGACCGCGAGTCGGCGTACGAGAAGATCAGCGCCGAGCAGGCGGCCGCGGAGGCCGCGGCGGAGGCGGCGGCCGCCCAGGCGCAGGCGGAGAAGGAGGCGAAGGAGGCCCGGAAGACGGCGGGCGGCGCCGCGAAGCCGGATCCCTCGCTGGCCGAACAGGTGGTGGGCAGCGGGCTGTTCCGCTCGCTGGCCCGCTCGATCGGGACCCAGCTGGGCCGGGAGATCTCCCGCTCGCTCTTCGGCACGGCGAAGCGGCGCCGCTGAGTGAGGTCCCGCCGGGGCGCGCACCCCGCCCGGACGTTCCGGGCCTCCAGGGGGAATCGAGCCATCCGGGTGACGTCCCCGTACCCGACGCTGAGAGACTCGTGGAATGCGGACCGAACTCACCGACACCACGTCCAGCCAGGTAAACCGGGCCCTGCTGGCGGCCCGGCGCGCCGTCGGCAGCCCGACCATGGGCCTCGTCCTGACCCTGGTGGTGGTCACCGACGAGGAGAACGCCTACGACGCCGTCCGCGCGGCCTCCGAGGCCTCGCGCGAGCACCCCTGCCGGATCATCGCCGTCATCAAGCGGACCGCGCGGGGCCCGCACAAGCTGCGCCAGACCCGGCTCGACGCCGAGCTGCGGGTCGGCGGCTCGGACGCCGGCAGCGGCGAGGTCGTGCTGCTGCGGCTGCACGGCGAACTGACCGGGCACCCGGGCCCCGTGGTGCTGCCGCTGCTGGTGCCGGACGCGCCCGTGGTGGCCTGGTGGCCCGCCGACGCCCCGGCCGATCCGGCCCGGGACCCGCTGGGCGCCCTGGCCAAGCGCCGGATCACCGACGCCCAGTCGGCGCTGGACCCGGTCGCGGTGCTGGACGAGCGGGCCGCGGTGTACGCCCCGGGGGACACCGATCTCGCGTGGACCCGGCTGACCCCCTGGCGGGCCCTGCTGGCCGCCGCCCTGGACCAGAAGCCGCTCCCGGTGACCGGCGGGTCCGTCGAGAGCGAGGGCGACAACCCGAGCGCCGAGCTGCTGGCCCGGTGGTTGGAGGACCGGCTCGGGGTGCCCTTCACCCGGGTGACCACCGAGGGCCCGGTCATCACCCGGGTCCGGCTGGAGACCACGGGCGGCGAGATCCGGGTGGACCGGCCCAAGGGGGCGCTGGCCACGCTGGTGCTGCCGGGGAGTCCGGACCGTACCGTCGCGCTGAAGATCCGCAGCAACGCCGAGCTGATCGCGGAGGAGCTGCGCCGCCTGGACGCCGACGAGACCTACGGCTCGGCGCTGCGCCGGCGGCCGCTCCAGGCGGCGCTCTCGGCGTAGTGGTTGTCGTAGAGGGGTGAGGAGTCCTTGATGTCCTGGACGCTCGCCCCGCCCGCGTGGACCCGGCCGAGCAGCCGGTAGTAGTCGAAGCGCCCCATGCCGGGCGTGAAGCCGACGAGCACCTCGGCGGTGTGCCCGGCGGCGGGCGCGAAGGCGTGCTTGACGCCGGGCGGCACGGCGAGGAAGTCGCCCGCGCCGAGCGTGCGGACCTCGTCGTCGACGAGGATGTCGAGCTGCCCGGAGGTCACGAAGAAGAACTCGGTCGCCTTGGTGTGGAAGTGCACCGGAGCACCCGCCGCGCCCTCGTCGAAGACCGCGGTGTTGCAGGTCAGCGCGCCGCCGGTGGTGTCCGAGTCGGCGAGCAGGGTGATCAGGCTGCCGGGGGCGTCAGAGATGGTCTCGGCGGTGGCGGCTCGGGTGAGGTACGGGGCGCTCTGCGCGGTCTCGGTGTTCATGTCCCTCAATCTAGGCGCCCTGTTGACCGGGGTCAGGGGCCAATCCCGCCCCTGATTACCCGGTCAATTCCGGTCAGTCGTTCTTCCCCCGGTCCGCCTTGGCCGCCGCCTTCTGCTCCTGCTTGTAGGCCCGTACCTTCGCCAGCGACTCCGGCCCGGTGATGTCGGCGGCGGAGCGGTACACCCCGGTGTCGCCGTACCCGCCCGCAGCCTCCCGCCACCCCTTCGGCCGCACGCCGAGCCGCTTGCCCAGCAGGGCCAGGAAGATCCGGGCCTTCTGGTCACCGAAGCCTGGCAGCGCACGCAGGCGTTCGAGCAGCTCGGCGCCGGTGGTGACGCCGGTCCACACGGCGGCCGCGTCCCCGTCGTAGTGCTCCACCAGATACGCGCACAGCTGCTGCACCCGCTTCGCCATGGCCGCCGGATAGCGGTGCACGGCCGGTTTCTCCGACAGCAGGGCCGCGAAGGCGTCCGGGTCGTGGGCGGCGATCGCGTGCGCGTCCAGATCCTGCGATCCCAGCCGCCGGGCGATCGTCCAGGGGCCGGCGAACGCCCACTCCATCGGCACCTGCTGGTCCAGCAGCATGCCGACGAGCGCGGCCAGGGGGCTGCGCGCGAGCAGCGCGTCGGCGTCCGGCTGCTGGGCCAGCCGCATCGTGATGTCCATGCCCCCAGCGTCCCGCGTGCCCGCGCTCCGCGCGCGGGCGGCACGACGCGCACCTAGCGTGAGAGGCGAACGTGGCGGGTCACGCCTCGCGCGGCCCCCGCAGGCCCCGCATGCCCCGCGGGCCGCCGTAACGACTCAGGAGCCGATGACCATGACCGATTTCCCGGAAGGCGCACCGTGCTGGGTGGACGCGATGTTCACCGACGTGGAGGGCGCCAAGGAGTTCTACGGCGCGGTGCTGGGCTGGACCTTCGGTGACTCGTCCAGCGAGTTCGGCAACTACACGCAGGCCTACGCCGACGGCAAGGCGGTGGCGGCCGTCGTCCCGCCGATGCCGGGGCAGGAGGGGACCTCGCAGTGGTGCCTGTACTTCGCCTCGCCCGACGCGGCCGCGACCGCCGGGAAGATCAGGGAGGCGGGCGGCGAGGTGCTGATGGAGCCGATGCAGGTCGGCAGCTTCGGCACCATGTCGCTCGCGAAGGAACCGAGCGGCGCGGTCTTCGGGATCTGGCAGCCGGGGGACCACAAGGGCTTCGAGAAGGTCGCGGAACCGGGCGCTTACTGCTGGGCGGAGCTCTTCACCCGGGACGCGCCCGCGGCGGACGCCTTCCTGCCGAAGGTCTTCCCCTACACCGCGCACCAGGTCGAGCTCGGCGACAGCCCCGAGGCTGCGGGCATGGACTTCAAGGTCTTCGCCCTGGGCGGCCCGGACAACCCGGTGCTGGGCCGGATGACCATGGGTTCCGAGTTCCCGCCGGAGATGCCCTCGTACGTACAGGTGTACTTCACGGTCCCGGACTGCGACGCGGCCCTGGCCCGGGCCACGGAACGCGGCGGGACGCTCCGCTTCGGACCGATGGACAGCCCCTTCGGCCGGTTCGCCGCCATCACGGACCCGCAGGGCGCCGCCCTCACCCTGATCGACGTCACGACGACCGTGGGCGAGATGCCGCAGCTGGGCTGAGGCCGCTAGCCCGCCGACGGACCGGCTTCCAGTGCCGACTTGAGGTTGCGCAGCGTCGTACGGATGTTGCGCCGCTGGAAGTCGGCGAAGGTGTGGCCGCGCGTCGCGAGCCGGTCGAAGGCGTGCGCCACCGGGTCGGGCCACGAGCGCCGGTCGTCCGTCCAGGTCTCGGTCACCAGGGTCTCGTTCCCGGCCGCCTCGAAGCGGTACTCCCAGGTGGCGATGGGCCCCGGCAGCAGCGGCCGCCTGAGCCCGATGGCGTGTACCCGGAAGCGGAAGAGCCGGTTCGGTTCGGCCGCGGTGACCGTGCAGCGCGTGGTCCAGCGGAAGGGGCCGCGCTTGTTGTGGCCGTCGAAGGTCATGCCGGCGTACGCGCCCTCCCGGCGCTCCCCGCGCAGGGTCGCACCCAGGTTCTCCGGGCTCCAACTTCCCATCAGCGCCGGGTCGGAGACCTGCCGGTAGGCGGTGGCCGGGCTGACGCCGATGCGGATGCTGTCGGACACGCTGAAGGTGCGGGGCATGACACTCCGGTCTCTCATGTCTCTCGGCCGTCTCGCGACTGCCGCTCGGCGTCACGCTATCGCCGGAGCTACCGTTCGGTAACCCCGCGGGCGGGAGAAGCGCCCGCCGATGCCCGGCGGATGCGTGGCCTGCGCTTCTCCGGAGTGGCCCGAGAATATCTACGACGGCCGCGGCAGACTTTATCCGGCAATGGCCGGGGTGCGGCGTCCGCCCGTGGGGAGAGCGGCCGGACGAAGCCCTGTACGGGGGCGGGGAGCCGCGGTGGACTGGCGAAATATCTGCTTTCGCGGATACAGAAACTGTGTTCAAGGAGCCGACTGTGCGGGCGAATTCGAATAACCGGCGCACAGCGGTGCCACTCAAGGCCGTGGTACTGTCGATTCAGTTGCAGTTGTGGTTCCCAAAAAACGACAAGCGCTTCCGACCTGGTGTTCTACCGGCGGACGCGCTTTTTGTTTCCGGTGCTTTCCGGTACGGGGCAATCATCGCGGCGACGCGGGGCTCGCACAGTGCGGCCTCCGGAACTGCCCCGTTACAAGGAGATTTGACATGGCTACTGGCACCGTGAAGTGGTTCAACGCTGAAAAGGGCTTCGGCTTCATCGCTCAGGACGGCGGCGGCGCCGACGTCTTCGCCCACTACTCGAACATCGCTTCCCAGGGCTTCCGCGAGCTCCAGGAGGGTCAGAAGGTTTCGTTCGACGTGACGCAGGGCCCGAAGGGCCCGCAGGCGGAGAACATCGTCACCGCCTGATCGCCGAGGCGACTTCGCCGGGGCCCGCACCTTGGGTGCGGGCCCCGGTTCGTTTACCGGCCGCTTTCCGCTCTTCCGCTCTCCGCGACGTGTCGTACCAGGAGGGTTCTTCATGGACCGCACCACGGACACGAACAGCACGTTCACGGCGCTCGGTCTGCCCGCGCCCCTCGTGGCCGCGCTGATCGCGAACCGCATCACCCTTCCCTTCCCGGTGCAGACGGCCACGCTGCCGGCCTCGCTCGCGGGCCGGGACGTACTCGGCCGGGAACGCGCCGACTCGGGCAACTCCCTTGCCTTCGGCCTGTCGTTGCTGGCGCGCACCGCCGGGCACCGGGCCGAAGCACGACGGCCACTGGCCCTCGTACTGGCCCCCACGAGAGACCTCGCCGACCAACTCGCGTCCGAACTCGCGCCCTACGCGCGGTCGCTGGAGCTCCGGCTCGCCACCGCCGTCGGCGGCGCCTCCTCGCGCCGCCAGGCCGCCACGCTGCGCGAAGGCGTGGAGATCGTCATTGCCACCCCGCAGCGGATGAGCGACCTCGTGCAGCGCGGGGACTGCCAACTGGACGCCGTACGCGTCGTCGTGCTCGACGGAGCCGACCGCATGGCGGACCTCGGCCTGCTGCCGCGGGTCAACTCCCTGCTGGACGCGGTGGGTCCGGACGCGCAGCGGATGCTGTTCTCCGCCGCACTGGACCACGGGGTCGACGAACTCGTACGCCGCTACTTGCGCGCCCCCGTGGAATACACCCCGGCGCCCCTGCCCGGCGGCTCCCCGCCGGTCCACCCGGTCCGCGGCCCCGCCCCGGACGCGGATGCGGACGCCGCCGCGGGCGCGGCCCACCGCCCGCCGACGGGCCGGGCCGCCTGAACCGCCGGCCGCACCGCACCACCCCCGCACCACCAGCACCACCCCTGGCCGGGAACGCCGGACAGGGTCGCTCCCGCCCCGAGGAGGTACCACCATGCGCCTTGTGATCGCCCGCTTCCCCTTCGACCTGAGCAAGAGCGAAGTGGAGGCATCCATGAAGGGCGTCGCACCGCAGCCGATCACCGTCGCCTCGGTCGCGTCGGTGACCATCGGCCGCCGGGTGTACCCGGTCAAGCAGGTCGGCCAGGTCATCACCCGCCAGGACCCGCGCGACTTCACCGCCAACGAGGTCGTCCGCGCGCTGACCCGGCTGGGCTTCACCTGCCAGCCCGCCCTCGCCCCGGAAGAGGCCGCTCCCCCGGCCGGCGACGGCATCAACCTCTGGTAGCCGTCTGCGACCCGTCAGACGCGACGAAGGGCCCCGCTGCTCGCAGCGGGGCCCTTCGTCCGTGGGCCCCGGGCGCCCGGCCGGCCTACGCGGGCATGACGCCGTGGATGCGGGAGAGCGTGAAGACGCGTTCGGCTTCCCGCAGATGACACCAGGCTTCCAGGAAGGGCGGGTCGAGTTCCAGGCCGCTCAGGGTGCGTACGGTGCGACTTCCCGATGACGCGACGTAGTCGACCGTGAGGGCGGTGCCGGCGTCGATGGCGTGGGCGAGCTGGCGGACATCGCTGTACGACAGCTGCTTCGCGTATCCGGCGACGATTTCCTCGGTGTCCGTCCCGTAGGGGACTCCGCCGCGCAGGGGGGCGGGTTCCGGCGCGGTGGGCGGTGCGGCCAGCAGCCGGAGGGCGAGAGCGTCGACATCGGCGCCGCTCGGCGGCTTCGCCGTGGGGGCGGCAGCGCTTCGCACGCCGCGTCCGTCGCCGGTCCGACGAGGGGCGGGCACCGGAGCGGTGGCCCGCAGGGGGCGGACCTTCTCGATCCGTACGGTTCCCCCGGCCGTCTCCGCCACGGGCGCGTAGCCCTCGGCACGGAGTGCGGCAAGGGTGGTGTCGAGCGGGCTGCCACTGACCAGAACGGTCGGCGCGAGCCGGCGCAGGCCGAGCCGGGAGAGCCCGCGGTGGGCGGCGAGTTCGGCGAGGAGCGCCGGCTCCTCGCCGTGGAGGACGCAGGCGGCCGGAGCGATGCGCACGCGTCCGTGGCCGCGTGCGGTGTCGGCGATGAGATAGGACAGCGGCTGGGGCAGCGGCCCGGCCGCGACGGAGGCCACGTCGGCTGCGATCTCCTCCGGGGTGCGGCCGGCGTCCAGGGCCCGTCGGATGCCGGCGGGACTGAACCGCCACACCGTGGCCGTGCCACTGGTCTCCCGGTCGGCGGTGGCGTCGAGGACCTCGGCGACCCGCGCGGCCGGTGTGCCGGCGACGACGGCGGTGAGGTCGCCGCCGATCCGGGCGGTCTCGGCGGCCGGGGGCAGCAGTCGTCGGCAGGTGGCGGTGAGTCCTTCCGCGTCGTGGGCGAACAGGTGGACGCCCAGGGCCGACAGGGCGCCCCGGGCGATCACCCCGACGATCTCCGCTTCGCGGATCACCGTGGCGAACGGGGTGATGTCCGCGGGCGAGGAGTCGGCGAGCGGGCGGTGCCAGGCCACCGCCGGCCCGAGATCGGCAGCGTCCTTCACACCCTGACCGGCCGGGAGCCGTGCCGCGGCGGCGACCAGCCCGTGGCGGGCCTCGCGGCAGCCGTCGCAGGGTGGTGCTCCCGCGAGGGCGGGCAGCGCCTTGTCGTTCTCGTCGCGCGCACGGGCGGCCGTGAGCGGCAGTTCGCGCCATGCCCGGAGCAGCGTGGCGAAACGCTCCGCGGGCTCCTGTTCCGCCCAGTCGTCGTACGCCCCGGTCGGTGCCACGCGGTCGCCGGCCGAAGCCAGCAGCCCTGCCTTGTGCGCGGCTTCCAGGGTGATGCGGACCACCGCGTCGTCGGCATGGGCGGCCTTGCCGATTCGGGCCAGCTCGCGCGCACCGATCCCACCGGACTTGAGCCGTGCGGGCGGAGCCGAGGAACAGGCCGAGAGGACCGAGGCGGCCTGGGCCGACCACGCCGCCGCCGCGGCCGCGGACTCCCGCTCCACCTCGGCGGGGGTGACGGCCACCAGCCGAGGGACGGGCGGAAGCGGGGTGAAGGGGGCGCGCCACGCGGGGCCGCGCAACGCGAGCGCGACTTCGACGGGCATGAGCACAGGACCGTACCGGCTGCGGTCCTCGATCAGCAGGCCCCGGTCGAGTGCCCAACGCGCCCCCGGTTCGAGGGCGGGGTCGTAGATCCCGTACACGTCGGCCCGCCGCCGCTCCGGTGCGGGTCCTGCCCAGTCCGTCAGCAGCTCCCGGGTGACCGCGGGCGCTCGCGCCACCACGTCGACGATGACCGCGGGGTCGCTGTGGTGGGCGACGAGCGCCGCCATACGCTGCTGCTTGGTGCCCGGCGCTCTGATGCCCAGTGCCGCCAGCAGGCAGTGCAGCTCGTCGGAGGTCGCGTCCGCCAGCAGCTCCGCCAGGGGCGCGTCCAGCCCGAGCGGCGCGTCCCACGCCTGCCGCAACGGCGCCGCGGCGTGGAGCCTTCCGTCGCGGTCCGGCCAGACCAGCGCGTGCCCGGCCAGGCCGTCCAGGACCGCTTCCAGTGCGAGGCCGGCCTCGCCTTCCGTCGCTCCCAGCAGCTCGGCCAGGGCCTCGCGCGACGCGGTCGCCCCGAGCGCCGCCACGGCCTCGGCCACCTGCAGTTCGGGCAGGGTGAGCGAGGGCAGTGCCCGTGCGACCGACCCCGGCCGCTGAAGGCGGTCCGCCAGCTCCCCCAGGGAGCGGGGCTCCGGAGGGGCCGTGGTGTCGCTCCGTGCCGCGAGCACCCGTGCCAGGCGCGGGCCGTCGAGACCGCTCAGCCAGGCTGTCAGCGTTGATCCGGACGCCATGGAAACCTCTCCTCCGGCCAGGAACGGGCCGCGGCCGCACCTCGGCCGGTCCGGCACCGGGATCAAGGATGGCGCATCCGACGGGTGTGGACGTGAGGAACCGAGAAGGGTCCCCCCGCCGGGGCACCGCGGATCGTCAGGCGTCACTCAACGCTCTGGTGAACGCCAGCCCGGGCCCCGTTACCCGGCAGCGCCGGAGGCAGGATCGCGCGCTTGAAGGCGATACGGGCGGGTGGACCACGACCAGCCGCGCTTCAGGATCAGGGCGGACATGGTCAGAGAATCCACCTCCAGGTCGCCCAGTGCCACACGTACCCCGGGCCATGTCAGTTCGCCGTGTGCCTCCAGTGCTGCGGTCAGCGCGCTGTCCACGCGCGGGTCGACGGGCCGGTTCTCAAGGAGGCTGAGCGTGCGGTTCCCGTCGGTGGCGATGAGCCCCCAGCCCCGGTCGCGGCAGAGGGCCCGGACCGCTCGGTACTTGGCGATGTTGACGGCCATCGCCATCTCGTAGACGGGCTTCACCTCGATGAGGACGCACCGGCCGTCGACCGTGGCCACCAGCAGATCGGGGTAGTAGGTGCGCTGCCGCCCGGCGAACCGGTAGCTGATCGCAAGGGGCTGTTCCTGGTAGTACGCGACCTGAGGGGCGAAGCTGAGCAGCTGGATCACCCGTAGTTCCGTGTCCGACTCGTAGGCCACCTCCCTGCCGAGCTTCGGGCAGTGCCACATCCCGAAGTCCCCGTGGCCGCCCTTCTCCCGGAGCCCTTCCAGCTCTTCACGCGCAGGCGCCGGCTCCGCCCTCCCGAACCAGTTCACGTCGGTGGACAGGGCGTTCCAGCGCCGGGCAGCACGGTCGACGCGCCCCTGCCGCGCCGCTTCGCGGCGAGCGGCCTCGTGGCGCAGCATGCGCACCGTGGCGGCCTCGGCTCCAAGATTGTCCGCACGTACCTTGTCGGCTCCGGCCAGACGGGCCAGCAGGGGCACCGCTTGTCGCGGAGCCACCGAGGGGAGCAGCGCGTCGGCCAGGTCGAGCAGACGTTCCGCAGCCGGCGGCCCCGAGTCCGGTGGCACATGGTCCACGCAGCTCAGCTCGGCCAGCACCGCGCGGATCTTCCGGGCCGCCGGGCCGACGGTGCGGGCCATGCTGCGGATGGCTCGTGTCTGCAGCTGCCGAACCCGCTCCCGGGAGATTCCGAGGGCTTCGCCGGCCTTCTCCAGCGTGTGAGCCGGCTGGTCGTGCAGACCGAGGCGCCGCGAGAGGACATCCCGGTCCCGCTCCCTGACGATCTCGCCCACGGCGGCAGCGAGCAGCTCCCGCAGGACCAGCAGCACGTCCGCATCCCGCTCGGCGATGCGGTCCCAGTCGGCCGTCACGCCCACAGCACCTGGACACACGCATTCCAGCAGCCAATCGTCCAGCAGCAGTCGCGCTCCGGCCTGCCACAGCCGCCGGGCCGCCGCTCGTCGCACGTCCGAGGTCACAGCCGCCAGGGAGAGCACCACTGAGCGAGCGAGGAAGGCTTCGCGGCGTTCGGGACGAAGGACGTGACCGGTCGCCTGCTCCCAGTCGGCCAGAACCTCGGCAGCTTCTGCCGCACTCGGCGGGCCGGCAGGGGCGGGGGCGCTCGCATCCCGGTCCCGGGCTTGCCGCTCGCGCTGCTCGCGGAGCCGGCGCTCGTCCAACACGCTGTGCCACGGGTACGCGGGGTCGACGGTCAGCCGAGCCCTCAACCACGCCAGCGGCTCGTCGACGGCCGGTTCGACAACCATCCGGTCCAGGCGCGCACGGATGGCACCTTCCGTACGGCCGTGCCGCTCGGCAAGTGCTCGAAGAGTGACTCCCTCCCGCACACCGCCGACGAGCCGGGCGTCCTCTGCCTCGCTCCACGCTTGACCGCGTCTTGATTCGGATGCCTGCTCCTGCACTCGCTCCCCCCACGGCTGCGCGACTGTCCGGGCAGTATGCCCATCTGCACCGAAGACCGGAACGGAGGCGGAGAACGAAGAAGGGCCCCGCTGCAAGCAGCGGGGCCCTTCGACGTATTGCCCGGTGAGAGCAATGGCGGAGGATACGAGATTCGAACTCGTGAGGGGTTGCCCCCAACACGCTTTCCAACTGTGCGCAAGGCCGTTCACGGGGGTTCGGGGGCGTACGCGCGCCTGCCTCGACGCGGTGCTCGTACGGCCGTGAACCGGGGTGACCGTTGGTGAACTGGACAAAGACCAGGACAACGAGTGGGGTCCGCCCGGCTAGTCAGTGGCATCGCTCGTCAGTAGCTCAAGCACCTGTGCCGGAGTCCAATTTCCAGCCGCGCCCGGGCAAGAGGACAGGTATTCAGCGATGTCCGACTCTGCCCAGGGACCGGACTCCAGCAGGCCACCGGCGAGGTATCGCAGGTATGCGGCAGACGGCATGAGCGGTTGGACATCTGCAAGGGTCCACGGGGCGGTGAAGGTCAGCAGGGGAATGCCTTCGATGGCCCCCGGGCAGATCAGCGTCTCGTACCTCCCCGGCCCCAGCTCGTCACGGCCCAAGCGCAGGACCCTGGTCAAGTCCAGGTCTAGCCCCGGTTGCTTGTACATCTCCTGCGCGGCGATGTCGGACATCTGGCTCACGGTCACTAGGTGAGCGCGCCCCCGCATGCGCCCGGGCGCCGTCGGGTCGTAGAAGCCCCTGCCCCCCGTCCACACGGGGGATTCGGTGGCGAAGTACAAGCATCCCTCAAGTTCGACGGCGATCGACCGCTCAGGCGCCCGATGGTCGCGGCACCCGGGATACGTGCGGGTAGCTCCAGGGGGCGTTCCGCCCGCGATGTAGGCGGCCAGCCGGTCCATGTGCATGTTGGAGCCATACGACGCGTACCAGACGCGCTCAGGAGTGCCAGCAGCTTCGGCGGTGAGAGGGACCGCGGTATGGACAGTCATGCTCTGGTCCTTGTGTGCGGGGGTAGAAGCCAGCATCAGTCCGCCAGTACGGAGTAACGGATCACATGGCGGTCGCCGGGCAGGGTCGTGACCATGACGCGAAGCGGCTTCCCGTCCTTGTCGTAGCCCGTGCGGGTGTGCACGGCGACAGGGGTGGCCGGTGGCAAATCCAGGCGCTCAGACTCTGACCGGGTGGGCATCCTGAACGTGATCTCATCCTCGTAGCGAGCTTGGATCAATCCGCTCTGTGCCAGCACGCCGCCGGGCGCAGAGACGTCCTCCGGCTTCATGAGGGGAGTGTCGCGAACCAGCTCCTCGGGGAAGTAGCTGTCTGCCAGCGCGTACGGCTCTTGATCAATGAAACGAACCCGCTCCCGGACGACCGTCATGGCGGTTTCGGGGTCAAGGCCTAGGTGCTGAGCCACGTCGGCAGGAGGCTGCCGGATGGACACGCGAACTTCCTGCCTCGGTTCGCGCCCACTTGCAGCCACGATGCTGGTCCACTGATCGCCCCCGTTCCCATCGGACTCGTGACGTGAGCGCGACTCCAGCACGCTCCAGTCCCAGACGGCCGGCAGGTGGGCTTTGCGCACGTAGCTGCCGCGCCCTTGACCCGAGATGATCAGCCCCTCATCAGTGAGCCGCCGAAGGGCCAGGCGAACCGTGTTCCGGCTCGCTTCGTACTGCGCCATCAGGTCGTGCTCCGTCGGGAGCTGTTGACCCGGTACCAGGTCCTGCCGCTCGATCCGTCCCCGGATGTCGTCGGCGATCCGGTGGTAGCGCGGCTTCTGCTCCGCCACGGTGGCCTCCACACTCACTTGGCTGACTTGTTCCAACAACATACGCCAGACCGCTTGACGTTCCCAGGGGGCGTGGGCAAACTCTCTTCCAGGCAAGCACTTGTTGGTACAACACCACCAACACCAGCAATGCCTATCTAGCTACAGCTTTGCCTGTTACCCGTTTCCGGCGTTGCTCCGTGTTCCACGGGAGGTCTTCAGGCCTACCGCGCACCGCCGGGAGCCGCTCATTGAGAATTGAACAGTGATCGTGCGGGGCTGACGCGAGTCGGCGGTCGCGGTAGGTGCCTAGGACGAGGGTCCAGGGGCAAACCGCCGTGATGGACGTCGACTCCCCCTATGCGCTTGGCAGGCGCCACCCGGACTCGGGTGTGGGGAAGAACAGCGAGGCTCCAACGCACGTGGCGGCAAGAGTGAGACCGCCCCCGTGGCGACCGGGTGAAGTCGTCGGCGGCACGCCATCCTGCACCGATTCGTGCAGGCCGCCCTGCTGGCGTCAGAGCAGTAACGATGACGCGCCCGACTCTCAGGCTCGGGACCGGATCGCCGTGGCAACGAGCATCCGGTGAAGCCTCGCCCCTCCGGATTTGGAGGCTGCTGTGTTCCACCGACATCTGCGGGCGCCAGCCGTACTGGACCGGTACGGCCGGCCGCGCCCTTCGCGTCACTGATCAACCGCTGTGCGGGCACCTTCGGCTCAGCCGACCTCGCCTCGCACAGCCCCTCAACCTCCGGGACGCCCCGGCGTTCCGTCGGCTGCCTCCTCCGCCTGTCCGGCGCCCTTTGGTGCTGTACGGGCGGGGTTGCAGGGAGCTGAGTGCATCCGCTCCACCTCCACACAGTGCAGCCCCCGGCGTGTCCGCGCCGGGGGCTGCTGAGTCCCGTTCCTCTGTAGAAGGAGCAAGACCCGTGAAGTCCATCGCTGCACCTCAGAACACTGTTACCCCGTGGTCGGATCGTCTGGAGCCGACCGACGCGGAATTGGCGGCCGTTGAGGCTGAGATGCCCGTCGTGCTGGCCGAGGTCGAGTTGCTGGACGCGCTGATCGTCCTCCTGGACCGGCCGGCGTCGGAGTTCGATGCCCGCCGGATCCGCCGCGCCCACCACCGGGTGTTGACCGCCCGCCGGGACGCGGCCAACCGCACCGCCGACACGATGCAGTCCGGGGATGCGGCATGAGCAAGCAGATCTTCGGCGCGCAGTTGTCGTTGCGCTGCTGCGGTACCACCGCCCCGGAACCGACGGCCGGACCGTGCTGGCAGCTGTTCGTGGCCATGACTGGTCTGGTCAACGAGTGGCCCACCTTCACCTGGCCGACGTCCACCGCGATTCCGAACGCCGAGGCACGGCAGGCGGCCCTGGCCTACCTGGGGTTCACGCTCGCCGCGGACGCCGAGTGGGAGTGGGTGGAAAGCACCAGCCCCGACTACCACGACCACCCGGCGTGGGTCCTCCTGCTGGGCACGGCAAAGGTCCGGCCGCTGGAAGGCGGTGCGGCATGAACAATGTTCACGTCGGTTCAGCAGAACGCGCGCTGGCTGTCGGTACGTGGTTGATCGTGGGCGGGGCGATGCTCTACTCCGTCCTCACGGTCACGCCGCTAATGGCCGCGCACACCGCCCCGGAGTGGGCGTGGACTGCACCGATTCTGCCGCTCGTCGTGGACGCGGCGGTGGTGATCGTGGTCCGTCTGGATTCGGTCCTGGCCCGTCTGGGCGGGCATGGCGGGGCGTGGCCGGTGGCCCTGCGCTGGATGACTGGCGCCATGACGCTCGCCCTGAACGTGGGCGCATCCGCCCTGGCCAAGGACTTGGTCGGGGTCGCCATCCACTCCGTCTCCCCCCTCCTCCTCATCGTCACGGCTGAGGCCGGACTCGCCTACCGGCGGGCCCTGACCGCTGCCGTCCGCGGGCTGGAAGCGCAGGCCCGCGCCGACCGTGAAGCCCGCGAGAAGGCGGCGCGGGAGCGGGAGGACGCCCGGCAGCAGCGGGTGCGTGAACGCCGCGATCACGAGGCGGCCATTGCCCGTGAACAGCGTGAACACGAGGCCCGCCTCGTGCGGGAAGAGGCCGAGCGGCAGGAGCGCGTCCGCAGGGAAGAACGGGACCGCGCCGACGCCGCCGCGAACGCGGAACGCGAGGCTCGTGAACGCCGTGAACGCGAGCGTGAACAGGCGAAGGCCGAGGCTGAACGCCTTGAACGCCAGGCCGCGCAGCAGCGCGAACTGGAGGCCCGCGAGCGGGCCGAGCGTGAACGCCGTGAACGCGAGCGTGAACAAGAACGCATCGCCCGTGAACGCGCCGAGCTGCTGGCCGCCGGATCGCCGCCGGAGAAGCTCTCCGAGGACCGGGCCCGCACCGTGGTGCGGTCGGCGTTCGCTGCCGGACTCGCCGTGCGGGTCGCCGCGGAGCTGACCGGCTGGTCCGTTGGCTGGGCCTCTGCCCGGTACCAGGAACTCCGCGACGCTGCCCTCTTCGAAGGCTCTACGCCGTGACCGGCACGCTGCCGGTCTACCGGTGGCACCTGGCCCCGGACGGCCTGGCCACCCGCCGTCAGCTTCGCGCCGCCGGGCTCCGGCCCGGCGGTCAGGACGTCGTGGCCGAGCTGGAGCGCCCGCGCCGCCGTCGCGGCCCGCTGATCGCCTACCTCTACCGGCTGGACCTCGCCCAGCCCGTCCGGCCGATGACCCCCGCCCGCCGGGCCGCGCTCGCCAAAGCGAACGCCGCCCGCCGGCACTGCCCCGCCTGCCGCCGCGATGCCGGATACGTCATCCCCGTCTCGCTCGGCATATGCGTGCCGTGCCACGACCGAACTGAACAGCGCGCCGCCTGACCCTCCCGTGCTCGTACGAAGGAGTTCGCCGTGTCCCGCCGCATCCGTACGACGGCCGCGCAGTCGGCCGCACCCCACACCGTTCACATCCCCCGCCAGCGCGGCAAGCAGGGCCCGCAGGTGATCGTGGTCGTCTCCGAGCCCCCGACCTTGACCGCCCGCGCGACCGCCGCTTCCGGCCGGTGGGTGTGGAAGCACCGCCGCGCATGGGCCCCGACCGGCCTCGCCGTCCTCGCGCTGATGGTGACCGGTGTGGTCCACCTGATCGAGCCCCGCACCGCCTGGGTTCTGGCCCCGCTCGCCCTAGCCCCCGTCGCGGTGTGGGCGTGGATCACCCGCCGCCGTCCGGCCACCTCACGCACCACGATGACGTGGCGGGCCCTGACCTCCGCCGGCGCGGCCGGGGTGGTCGCCTGGGTGCCGGTGGCCATCTGGTTCAGCCCGACCCACCCGGCCGTGGCCCTCTCCTGGGCCCTGCTGACGCTGGCCGCTCAGCTCGCCTGGTCCATCGCCGGCCGCCTGGCCACCACCCACCCGAAGGAGAGCTTCTGATGTCGGACAACACCTGGGTTCGGGGCAGCGGCGGCACCGACTGGAACACCGGCACCCCCCGTCCGTCGCGGCCCAGGCCTCGGCCGGGCGCGAACGGCTCGCAGACCAAGGTCAACAACAAGACGTTCTCCCCGGGCCTGAACCTCACCGTCAACAGCGGCGGCAGGGGCCGCGGCAACGGCGGTGGCGGGGGCTTCGCTGGCAACGGGTCCGGCGGTGGCAGGCAGGCACAGAACCTGCTGCCTGCGCCGGAGTTCACCTCCCCGGCTCAGGTCCGCCAGTACTGCAACAGCGTCCGCGCCGCCGGGGTCGCCCTCTCGATCGAGGTCGCCATGGCCGCCGAGATCCTCAAGGCCACGTTGGTGCAGGTCCCCGATCCGAACGGGCGGCTGGGGGGTTCGCGGGTCCGGGCGGCGAAGGTCGCCCGCAAGATGCAGCGCGCCGCTGACGCCCTGCGCGATGCGGCGAAGAACGCCGCCGCGACCTACGCACTGTTCCAGCAGGAGTACGAGGAAGAGATCAACCGCGTCCGTCACCGCGCCCGCCGCCCCTCACAGCCCCGCATGGACTGGGGCCAGCTCTAGAAGGGAGACCCACCTGATGGCCGAGCACAAGCACGTTGAGGAGCAGTACGAGGACCAGCTGCGCGGGGCTTCGGACGGATCCGGGATCACCGCCTACGTCCTGCACCGGGCCAAGCCCCACCTTCCGCCCTGGCTCGCCGTCGGCGGGCTGGGCGTCGCCGGGGCGTTGGGCAGCCTGCAGTGGCAGGGCAGTGCGGCGGCTGGGGTTGGCCTGACCCTGGCTTCCGTCGCGCTGACCGGGGTGACGTGGTGGGCGGGCAAGGCCACCGGGCAGCAGCGGCGCATGCACTCGGCGATCACGGTGGCCGCGGGCTCTGCGTGGCTGACCGGCGCCTGCCTGGCCGGGCCCCTCACCGGGCCGCTTCCGGACCTGTACTTGATGGGCGGGCCCGCGCTCGCCCTGTCGTGGAACATCCGGATGGTCCTGCGCCGCAACGTCGATGGCATGGCCACCGGCGGGGCGGACAAGGGGTTGCTGGAGAAGGTCGGCCTGGCCCGGGCGCAGATCGGGACGACGTCGGTGGAGCCGAACCGGGTCACGGCGAAGATGCTGCTGGAGGCCGGGGAGCAGACCAACGAGGACGTCTCCAAGGTCTTGCCGCGGCTCGCGTCCGCCCTGGACCTGCCGACCTCCGCCGTCCGCTACCTCGGCGATCCCGCCTCCGCCCGCCGCGGGGAACTGGTCATCGTCCCCGAGGACCAGCTCGCGCAGGTCGCCGACTGGCCCGGCCCGTCCGCTCTGGGTGCGAGCATCGCGGAGCCGCTGGTCATCGGCCGCTACGATGACGGCTCACCCCTGTTCCTGTGGCTGCCGGGCGACCCGGAAGCCAACCGCAACGCGACGCACGTCCTGATCGCGGGCGGCACCGGATCCGGGAAGGGCGAGACCGCCCTCAACCTGATGACGGAGATCCTCTCCCGCCGCGACGTCCTGCTGTTCGTCAGCGACCCGAAGATGTTCCAGGACTTCCGCCCGCTCCTGCCCGGCATGGACTGGGCCGCCGAGGGCGGCCCGGACACCGAAGTCATGGTCGAAGCCATCAAGGCGGTCATCCCGGCTCGGACGCGCTGGCTCGGCGCCCACGGTTACCGCCAGTGGGTACCCGAAGCCGCCCGGCAGCAGACCAGCCCCGACCACTCCTGCACGCCCGGCCGGGCCTGCGGCTGTGCGGGGATGCCGTACCTGGTCACGTGGATGGAAGAGGCAGCGAACACCCTGCGCCTGATGGGCGACGACGCGTTCACCGGCATCGCCCAGGAAGCCCGCTCCGCCGGCGTCTCCCTGATCATCTCGCTTCAACGGCCCTCCTACGACCAGATGTCCACCTCCACCCGGGCATCACTTCCGTCCGTCATCGCACTGGGCTGTGACCCCCGCGACGAGGGGTTCTCCCTCCCCGACACCGTCATCGACGCAGGCGCCCACCCCGGCGCCTGGGGCAACCGGCGCCCCGGCTACTGCTACGTCGTCTCGCCCGGCATCCCCGAGGACCGCTACCCCTCCCCGGGCCGCACCTTCGCCGTCCCCCACACCGCCATCCCCACCATGGAAGCCCTCGCCGCCTGGGCCCAACGCCACGGAGCCACCGCCGACCCCATCACCGCCGGCGCCGCGACCGCGGTCGCCGGACAGAACTACACCGGCCGCCCCACCCCGGGCACCCTCCCGGCCCCGCACCCGGCCACCGACGACGAGGGGCCCGGCATGGAAACGGAACGCTCCGGGATCCTGACCGACCCCGAGGACGCCGACATCGACCCCGAGGCCGAACTCCCCGAAGAGCACGACGGGGACGACACCCCGATGTGGGAGTCCCTGGGGCACAAGCCCACGCCTGCAGAGGCCCGCGAACTGTTCGCCCGGGCCCTGGACGACTTCGAGGACGCACAGCAGATGGTCGTCGGCCCGAAGGACTTCATGGACTGGTGCGACCGGCACAACCTCTCCCGCCCCTGGGTCTCCGAACGCCTCAAGGAAGCCGCCCTCGACGGCCGGCTGGAGCCGACCTCCGCCACCGGCCGGTGGCGCATCGTCCCCTCCCTGACAGCTGCCTGACACCTGACACCGTCACGGGGCCCTGACACCCAAACCCTTAGGCAAACCCGCTGTCAGAACCCGTGACACCCGCCCCTGACACCACCTGACACCTCACCCCTGACACCCCACCCGCGGGCCCGCGCCACCCACACGGCGGGGGCCCCACCCATACCCGGAGGCATCCCCATGCCCCACCCCTACACCCACCCGACCACCCCCGTACCGGTCCGGTACGGCGACGCAATCCTCCACCCGCCCGCCATCCCGGCTCCCCGGATGCTGGCCGCGGAGATCCCGCCCGGCGTCCAGTACGTCACCCTCCCCAACGGCACCTGCACCCTCGCCTACACCCAGCCCGCGGTGCCGGCGCCCGCGCCCACCGCGGCGCCGATACCGGCATGGGCCAAGACCACCGCGCTCCTCGCCCCCACCCTCGGCGCGGGCATCGCGGCGGCCGGATACGGAATCGCCTACGCCGCCCCGGGACTGATCGCCATGACCGACGCCCTCTGGGCCGCCATCGCCCTCATCGCCGCCGGAACCCTCGCCCCGTTCCTCCTCCGCGCTGGCCGCGGCGCGGGGCGGGGGGCTGCGCCGGTCCAGCACATCACCCAGCACGTGACCGCGTCCGGGATGTTCGGCCGCGCCACGGGAACCATCAACCACCGCTGACCGGGAGTTCCTATGGAACAGCAGTCCGAGTCCTTGGCCGACCGCGTCTCCGACGCCGTCGCTCTGCTCGTCGGCAAGCGCACCGTCCGCTGCCCCGAGGCCAAATGCCGTGTCTCCGTCCGGTACCGCGCCGTCACCCCCGCCGAAGCGAAGCGGCTCACCGACCTCGCCATCGACCACACCCGGCACTGACATGACGAGAGCGGCCCCCCACTCACGCCAATGAACCGGGGCCGCTCTCTTCCAGAACGAACTGGAGGAATCCAGCATGACCCACACGACCGACATCCGGCGAGAGGGCCAGCGGCCCGCCTTGCTGGATCTGTTCTGCTGCGCTGGCGGCGCGGGTACCGGCTACCACCGCGCCGGGTTCCGCGTCGAGGGCGTCGACATCGTCGACCGCTCCGCCCGCTACCCGTTCACCTTCCGCCAAGGCGACGCCCTCACCGTCTTGGCCGACCTGATCGAGTCAGGTGCGATCGCCGCCTACTCGGCGATCCACGCGTCCCCGCCGTGCCAGGGCAAGTGTGCCTTGACCGTCGGCACCAACCAGGCCATGGGCTGGGGCGGCATTCACACCGACCTCGTCGCCCCCACCCGCGAACTCCTCGACGCGTCCGGCCTGCCGTACGTGATCGAGCAGCCCGACGGAAAGGCCGACGTCCGCAAGGACATCACCCTGTGCGGCGAGATGTTCGGCCACGCTCTCCTGGCCCAGGTGAATGCCGGGGCGGTGGCCGCATGAGCGACCTCCTGAACGCCGCCCTGGCCACGGCCGCCCAATGCTGGCCGGTGTTCCCGCTCCGGCCCGGCTCCAAGGTCCCTGCCCTGCACCGGGAGACGCAGTGCCCACGGACCGGCCCCTGCACCGGCGGGCACGCCAAGCCCGAGCAGCGCGCCACCCTCGACCCCGACCGGATCCGCACCGCATGGGCGGACGGCCCGTACAACGTGGGCTTGGCCACCGGCCCCGCGGGCCTGGTCGTCATCGACCTCGACCCGCCGAAAGCGTCCGACCCGCCCGGCACCCTCAGCGGTGCCCAGATTCTTGAAAACCTCTGCCGCCACCTGGGCGAGGAACTCCCGGCGACGCGGACCGTGGCCACGCCGTCCGGGGGCCTGCACCTGTATTTCACCGCCCCGGCCGGAACCCAGATGCGCAACACGCAGGACACCCTGGGCCGGCACATCGACACCCGGGCCTGGGGCGGATACGTCGTCGCCCCCGGCAGCACCACCCCCACCGGCACGTACGCCGTGGCCGACGAGCGGCCCGTGGCCCCACTTCCGGCCTGGCTGCACGCCAAGCTCACCGAGCCGCCCCGCATCATCGCCCGCCCCCTGACCACCGCCGCCCCACGCCCGGGCGGCGGACGTAGGGCCGCCTACGTGGATGCGGCCCTGCGCAACGAGAAGAGGGCCGTCGCCGCCGCCGCCGAGGGACAGCGCAACCAGGTACTCGTCAGGGCCGCCCGCGCCCTGGGGCGGCTGATCGCATCCGGCGACCTCGACCGCGAGGAAGTCGAGGAGGCTCTTAACTGGGGGGCGGAATCGGCTGGGCTCAAGCCGTACGAGTACCGCTCCGCCATCACCAGCGCCCTCAACTGGTCCATCCGCAACAACCCCGGCAGCCGGCGGACGGCATGAGCGCCCAACACCCCCCAGCTAACAGCCCTGCCTCGACACCCACCGGCCCCCGCTCCGCCGAACCGGCCCCCACCCCGGACGGCAGTGGCGCGCCGAAGGTCGTCGCCGAAGGCGTCCTTTCATCCCTTCGCCCTGACCCGCACGGCGACGACGGGCGCCGCCCCATCGCCTGGCTCCACATCAGCGCCCCCGGTCGCGGCACCACCCCGACCGTCCGGTCCTGGTGCTCGTGCGGACGTGACCTCTTCGCCGCCGGACAGAGCCGCGCCCTGGCCCTGATCACCGATCACGTCCACCACCGCGCCCTATGCACGCTGCGCGTACCCCAGGAAGGGAAGGCCGCCTGATGAGCGACCAGAACCCCACGACCGCGGCACCCATCGACGGGGCCGCGCTGCTCGACGAGGTGGAGGCCTTCCACCGCCGCTTCAACATCTTCCCCAGGGAGGGTGCCTACGTTGCCGTAGCTCTGTGGGACGCCCACGCGCACCTGCTTGACGCGTTCGACTCCACCCCGCGCATTGCGTTCCTCTCCCCGGAACCCGGATCGGGCAAGTCCCGGGCGCTGGAGATCATGGAGACGCTCGTGCCGAACAAGATGGCCGCCGTGGACGCCTCGCCGTCCGCGCTGTTCCGGTCCGTCGCCGGGATCGAGGGCGAGCGGCCCACGATCCTCTACGACGAGATCGACACCGTGTTCGGGCCCAAGGCCGGAGACAACGAGCAGCTCCGAGGCTTCCTGAACGCCGGACACCGCCGCGGGCGCCTCATGTACCGGTGCGTCGGGGACGGAGCCAACCAGACCGTCCAGGGCTTCCCCTCCTACTGCGCCGTGGCCATGGCCGGACTCGGCGGACTGCCCGACACGATCCTGGACCGCTCCGTCATCATCCGCATGCGACGCCGCGCCCCCAACGAGAAGGTCGAGCCGTACCGACTCGGCACCCACGAGCCCCAGGGCAACGCCATCCGCGACCGCCTCGCGGCCTGGGCCGACCAGGTCCGCAACAAGGTCAAAGACGCGTGGCCCGCGATGCCCGAGGGCGTGACCGACCGCCCGGCCGACGTGTGGGAGCCGCTCCTCGCCGTCGCCGACGCCGCTGGCGGTGCCTGGCCCGAGCGGGCCCGCGCCGCCTGCGTCGAACTGATCAAGTCCTCCCAATCGAACGGCAAGGCATCGCTTGGGATCCGGCTGCTCACCGACCTGCGCGACCACGTCCTGATCGGCCTCGACAAGCTGCCGACCATCGCCGTCCTCGACCGGCTCAATGCCCTCGAAGACGCCCCCTGGGCCGACATCGACGGCAAGCCGCTCGACTCCCGAAGTCTCTCGAAGATGCTCAAGGAGTACCGGACCGGCACGGACGAGCCGATCGTCTCCCGCAACATCCGCACCGCCGGCGGAATCCTCAAGGGCTACTACGCCGTGGATCTCTACGACGCGTGGACCCGCTACTGCCCCCCGCCGCAGAACCCCGCTACAACCGCTACGCCGCTACAGCCCAGCTCACAGCCGGTGCTCGCGTAGCGGCAACCTCGGGTGTAGCGGCTACATCCCGCGTCTCCGCGCACCTGCCCGGAGAGCTTCCGGCGCGCCCGCGGGCCTCACCCGAGGACGCCGCGAAGCGGGATGTAGCCGCTACATCGCACCCATCCGCTACACCCACGCACCCGCTGACCTGCGATGTAGCGGCGTAGCGGATGTAGCGGACCCCTCAGGAGGGGGCCGGAGGAACCCGGACCCACTACGTCAAGGAGCACGCATGGACGCGGTCCTTTCCGCAGTGACGGCTGACGACTCAACGCTCGTACTACTCACGGTCGAGGAGGCGGCCTACCGCCTCCGGATCGGTCGCACTTACTGCTACCGCCTTATCAGCACCGGACAGCTGGAGTCCGTCCCTGTGGGCCGACTCCGTCGGGTTCCGGCTGACGCCGTCATCGAATTCGCCGCCAATCTTCGCCGAGCCCACCGGCCGGCCGCCTAAGAGGACCACCGTGAAAGATCAGAAGAAGCGGACCCGCCGCGCCAACGGCGAAACGGCCATCTACTTCGGCGAGGACGGGCGCTGGCACGCACGAGTGCCGATGGGCTACAAGGACAACGGCGAGCCATACCGCAGGCACATCACGCGCACGACGGAAGCTCTCCTGATGGCGGAGGTCAAGCGGCTGGAGAAGCAGCGCGACCAGGGGACTGCACAGCAGCCCGGGAAGCTGTGGACGGTCGAGAAGTGGCTCTGGCACTGGGTCGAGAACATCGCCAAGGAAGCCGTCAGCGAGAACACCTACGACGGCTACGAGGTGGCCGTCCGGGTGCACCTCGTCCCCGGCATCGGCAAGCACCGGATCGACCGCCTGGAGCCGGAGCACCTGGAGAGCCTCTACCGCCGGATGAAGGCGAAGGGCAGCAAGCCCGCCACCGCACACCAGGCCCACCGGACGGCACGCACCGCCCTGGGAGAGGCGGTGCGGCGCGGCCACGCGGCGAAGAACGCCGCCGCGTTGGCCAAGCCGCCGCGGGTGGAAGAGGCGGAGGACGAGATCGAGCCCTACTCGGTAGAGGAGATCCAAAGCTTGCTGATCGAGGTGAACAAGCGCCGCAACAGCGCCCGCTGGATGCTCGCCCTCGCGCTGGGCCTGCGGCAGGGGGAGACGCTGGGGCTTCGGTGGGCGGATGTGGATCTGGAGAATGAGTACCTGAAGCTGCGCCGGAACCGACTGCGACCGAAGTACGCGCACGGGTGCAAGGAAGCTGATCCGTGCGGCCGGAAGGCCGGGTACTGCCCCCTTCGTAGCGAGGTCCGGCGGGAGACGAAGAACACCAAATCGCGCGCGGGGCGCCGGGCCGTACCCCTTCCGGGTCCCCTGGTTCGGATGCTCCGGGCGCACAAGGAGGAGCAGGCCCGGGACCGGAAGGCCGCGGGCGACCAGTGGGCGGAGTCGGAGTACGTCTTCACCAAGCCGCTCGGCGGTCCGCTCATCCCCAACACGGACTACCACGACTGGAAGAAGCTGCTCGGAGACGCGGGGGTGCGGGACGCGCGCCTTCACGACGCTCGCCACACCGCCGCGACCGTGCTCATGCTCCTCGGCGTTCCCGACCGCGTGATCGACCAGATCATGGGGTGGGAACCGGGGACGTCGGCCCGGATGCGCGCGCGGTACCTGCACGTGCCCGACGCGATGTTGAAGGACGTGGCACAGAAGATCGCGGTAGCGATCTGGGGTCCCGCCGAAAAGGTCGCTGTGGACAAAGACCAGGACAACGAGACCTGAGGAACGAAGAAGGGCCCCACCGCAAGCGGTGGGGCCCTTCGACGTATTGCCCGGTGAGAGCAATGGCGGAGGATACGAGATTCGAACTCGTGAGGGGTTGCCCCCAACACGCTTTCCAAGCGTGCGCCCTAGGCCACTAGGCGAATCCTCCGCGACGAACAATACAAGACGTTGGGGGGTGCTCGCGAACGTGATCGTCGGGCGGAGGTCCGGGCGGGGGTGGTGGGGGGTCCGGCTCGATTCCGGGGGCATCCATCCGCTAGGGTGGGGCCAGCCCCTCACGTGGCGCTATCTCACCGAACTCCCCCAGGGCCGGAAGGCAGCAAGGGTAAGTGGGCTCTGGCGGGTGCGTGGGGGGCGCTTTGCGTTCCGGGGCGGGTACGCAGGGTTGGCCGTGTGGGCGCCGCGCAAGGGCCGGTGCGGGTGCACCGGCCGGTGCTGGGGTGACCGGCGGGCGGATGTTCCCCGGGTCCCGGCCGCTCGACTGCATCGCGTTGTCGGCGGGCCCGGATAACCTCGTAAGTGTGTCGTCCCTTGCGTTGTACCGCCGCTATCGCCCCGAGTCGTTCGCCGAGGTCATCGGGCAGGAGCATGTCACTGCCCCGCTGATGCAGGCCCTGCGCAACAACCGGGTCAATCACGCGTACCTGTTCAGCGGGCCGCGGGGGTGCGGCAAGACCACCAGCGCCCGCATCCTGGCGCGCTGTCTGAACTGCGAGCAGGGCCCCACGCCCACGCCCTGCGGGGAGTGCCAGTCCTGCCGGGACCTCGCGCGCAACGGGCCGGGGTCCATCGACGTCATCGAGATCGACGCCGCCTCCCACGGTGGTGTGGACGACGCCCGTGACCTGCGGGAGAAGGCCTTCTTCGGGCCCGCGTCGAGCCGGTACAAGATCTACATCATCGACGAGGCGCACATGGTCACCTCGGCGGGCTTCAACGCCCTGCTGAAGGTGGTCGAGGAGCCGCCGGAGCACCTCAAGTTCATCTTCGCGACCACCGAGCCCGAGAAGGTCATCGGGACGATCCGGTCGCGCACGCACCACTACCCCTTCCGGCTCGTGCCGCCCGGCACCCTGCGCGACTACCTCGGCGAGGTGTGCGGCCGCGAGGGCGCCACCGTCGAGGACGGGGTGCTGCCGCTGGTCGTGCGGGCCGGCGCCGGTTCGGTGCGTGACTCGATGTCCGTCATGGACCAGCTGCTCGCGGGCGCCGCCTCCGACGGTGTGACGTACGCCATGGCCACCTCCCTCCTCGGCTACACCGACGGCTCGCTGCTCGACTCCGTCGTCGACGCCTTCGCCGCCGGCGACGGCGCGGCCGCCTTCGAGGTCGTGGACCGGGTGGTCGAAGGGGGCAACGACCCGCGCCGGTTCGTCGCCGACCTGCTGGAGCGGCTGCGCGACCTGGTGATCCTGGCCGCCGTGCCCGACGCCGGCGAGAAGGGGCTCATCGACGCCCCGGCCGACGTGGTGGAGCGGATGCAGGCCCAGGCCTCCGTGTTCGGGGCCGCCGAACTGAGCCGCGCCGCCGACCTCGTCAACACCGGGCTGACGGAGATGCGCGGGGCGACCTCGCCGCGGCTCCAGCTGGAGCTGATCTGCGCTCGGGTGCTGCTGCCCGCCGCCTTCGACGACGAGCGGTCCTTCCAGGCCCGGCTCGACCGGCTGGAGCGCGGCGGAGCGGCCGCCCTGGCCGCCGCCGGCATCGGCGCGGGCGTCGCCGGGCCGGTCCCGCTGCCCGCCTCGGTGCCTCCGCCCGCCCACACCGCCCACGCCGCTCCCGCGCCCGCCGCGGCCCCGGTCGCGCAGCCCGCGCCCGCCGCACCGTCCATGGGCTACGTCGCAGGGCCCGAGGCGCACGCCATGGCGCCCGCCCCCGCCTCCGCGCCTCCCGCCTCCGCGCCCCCCGCCGCCCCGGCTCCCGCCGCGCCCCCGGCCCCCGCGCCCGGGGCCTGGCCGGGCGCCGCGCAGCCGGGGCGCGGGGCGTGGCCCAGCGCCGCCTCCCCGGGTTCCGCCTCTTCGGGCGCCGCTGCACCGGCGCCCGCAGCCGCCGTACCGCCGCCCGCCCACGCCGCCCCGACCGGGCCCGCCGCCCCCGCCGCCTCCGGTCCCGCGATGGCCGCCGGGGCCGGGCAGGTCCAGGCGATGTGGCCCGGGGTCCTGGAGGCGGTCAAGAACAAGCGCCGCTTCACCTGGATCCTGCTCAGCCAGAACGCCCAGGTGGCCGGCTTCGACGGCACCACCCTCCAGCTCGGCTTCCCCAACGCCGGAGCCCGCGACAACTTCGCGAGCAGCGGCAGCGAGGACGTCCTCAAGCAGGTCCTGTCCGAGCAGTTCCAGGTCAACTGGAAGATCGAGGCCGTGGTGGGCGGCGGCCAGCCCGCCCCCGTCTCCACCTCCTACGCGGCCCCGCCGCCGTCCTACGCGCCCCCGGCCCCGGCCCCCGCGTACCAGCCGTCGCAGCAGCCCCCGCCGCAGCAGTCCCCGGGCCCGGCGCAGCCGCAGCAGCAGTCCCCGGGCCACCGCCAGCAGCAGCCCCCGGCCGCGCCGGCGCCCGTACCGGCACGGGAGCCCGTACGCCCGGAGGACGACGTACCGGAAGAGGACGATCCGGACCTCGTGGACAGCGCGCTGACCGGCCACGAGCTGATCGTGCGCGAGCTGGGGGCCACCGTTGTGGAGGAATACACGAACGACTAGGGGGCCCGTCATCGGGTGGCCGCACGAAAGGCATTGGCGCAGGCGGGCTAGGCTGCACCCCGTGAAGGTCCTCGTCATCGGCGGCGGCGCCCGCGAACACGCCCTGTGCCGCTCTCTGTCCCTCGACCCCGACGTCAGTGCGCTCTACTGCGCCCCCGGCAACGCCGGCATCGCCGAGGTGGCGGAGCTGCGCCCGGTGGACGCCCTCGACGGCGACGCCGTGGCCCGGCTGGCCACCGAACTGGGGGCGGGCCTGGTCGTCGTCGGGCCCGAGGCGCCCTTGGTCGCCGGGGTCGCCGACGCCGTGCGCGCGGCCGGCATCCCGGTCTTCGGCCCGTCCGCCGAGGCGGCGCGGCTGGAGGGCTCCAAGGCCTTCGCCAAGGACGTGATGGCCGGAGCCGGTGTCCCGACCGCCCGGTCCTACGTCTGCACCACCCCCGCGGAGGTGGACGAGGCCCTCGACGCCTTCGGCGCCCCGTACGTCGTCAAGGACGACGGACTCGCCGCGGGCAAGGGCGTCGTGGTGACCGACGACCGCGCCGCGGCCCGCGCCCACGCGCTGGCCTGCGACCGGGTGGTCATCGAGGAGTTCCTCGACGGCCCCGAGGTCTCCCTCTTCGCCATCACCGACGGCGTCACCGTGCTCCCGCTCCAGCCCGCGCAGGACTTCAAGCGCGCGCTCGACGGCGACGAGGGCCCCAACACCGGCGGCATGGGCGCCTACTCGCCGCTGCCCTGGGCCGATCCCAAGCTCGTCGACGAGGTCATGGCGAGCGTGCTCCAGCCGACCGTGGACGAACTGCGCCGCCGCGGCACCCCCTTCTCCGGGCTGCTCTACGCCGGCCTGGCGATCACCTCGCGCGGCGTGCGCGTCATCGAGTTCAACGCGCGCTTCGGGGACCCCGAGACCCAGGTCGTCCTCGCCCGGCTGCGCACGCCGCTCGCGGGCGTCCTGCTGAACGCGGCCCTCGGCACCCTCGACGCCGAACCGCCGCTGTCCTGGCGCGAGGACGCGGCCGTCACCGTCGTGATCGCCTCCCACAACTACCCGGAGACCCCGCGCACCGGGGACCCCATCGAAGGTCTCGCCGAGGTCGCCGCCGAGGACGCCCCCGAGGCGTACGTCCTGCACGCGGGCACCCGCCGGGACGGCGACGCGGTCGTCAGCGCGGGCGGCCGCGTGCTGTCGGTGACGGCGACCGGTTCCGATCTGGCGCAGGCCCGCGAGAGGGCGTATAAGGCCGTCGCGCGGATCCGGCTGGCGGGCTCCCAGTACCGCACGGACATCGCGGCCCGGGCTGCCGAAGGCCGCTGATCGCGGGACCACGCCGCCCCACGGGGCGCTGACCGGCGGGGTCACTCCCCCACCACCTCGACGCGGGCCCGGAGCGCACACCACGCGCTCCGGGCCCGCGCGTGCGACTGCATCCGGCCGCGTTCGAACGCACCCAGCTTTACCCAAAGCCATTCCATCGGGTGATCGATGCCCGGTCCGCCTGACGGCCGCCCGGCCCCCAACTAGGGTGCGGCGGAAGCATTCCGGCACTTGGCCCACCGGCATTGCGATGTCGGTGGCGGGTGTCACAGTGGGGGAGTGACCAACACCGTCGCAGGGCAGAGGGGGTGACGTCCGGCCGTGTCCGGAACCGTTTCGACCATGCAGGTGGGCGCGCAGTCCGCGCGTTCCCGAGCCTTGGCCGTGCTGCGCGTGCGCAGCAGGGCACTGGCCCTCGCGCTGCTCCCGGCCGCCTTCGCGGTGGTCCTGGTGGCCGCGCGGACGACCGGGCGGCTCACCGGGGACTCCTGGGGCACCGCCACCCTCGTCGTGTGCGCCGTCGCGGCGCTCGTCCTGCTGGTCGCCGGCGTGTTCGGCGCGGTGGTGCTGCGAGCCGCCCCGGCCGTGACGCCGACGGTCGCGCTGACGGAGGCCGCGGCGCCCGACCTCTACCGGATGGTGCGGGACCTGGCCGACCGGATGCAGGTCCCGACGCCCTCCGCGATAGCACTGACACCCGACTGCGACAGCTGGCTGGAGGACCGTACGCACGCCGCGCACCGCCGGCGGGGCGCGGCCGCCGGCCCGCAGGCGGCCCCCGAGTCGGTTCCCGGCGCGGCTCCCGTCCTGGTGATCGGCTCGCCCTTCCTGTGGTGGATGCGGGTCGCCGAGCTGCGGGCGGTCCTCGCCCCGGTCGTCGCCGGGACGGGACCCTCCGCGCACCCCGACATAGCCGACGCCCGCCGCTTCGTGCGCGGGCTGGACGCGGCCGCCGACGTCGGCAACCGGCCCGGCCTCGGCTGGATCGGCCGGACGGCCCGGCTGCTGCTGCGGCTGTGCCGGACGGACGCGGCCGAGATGGAACGCGGGGTGGCGGCGGCGGCCTCCGACCGCGCACAGGATGTGGACTACGGGCTGCGCATCCTCGCCCAGGAGCAGGTCGGCCTCGCCTACGCGGGCTGGGACCGGCTGCTGACCCGGGTCGCGCTGCCCGCGTGGCGGATGGGCCGCTGGCCCGCGCACCTCGACACCGGGGTGGTCCGCGCGCTCACCGAGCTGTCCCGGCGCGACCGGCTGGCCGAGGGCTTCACCTCCCGGCTGGGCGAGCGGCCCGCCTGCGATCTGCTGGAGCAGCCCGGGGTGGTCGACGAGGCGGCCTCGCTGCTGGCCGCGCGGCTCTTCCACGGCGGTCCGGCCGAAGTGGGTCCGGACTGGTCGCCGGTGGAGTGGGCGGCGTATCCGGAGGAGGTCGTGGACCGCAAGTGGCGCACCGAGGCGGCCCGCCTGCACCGGTCGCTGGACGTCCTGGCCGGTGCAGCGCCGCAGGGCGCGGCGGCGGCCGTGGACCCGGTGGGCGCACCGACGCTGGAGCGGGTGCTGCGCCACCTCGCCTCCGGCGGGGACGACGGCGCCGCCGCGGACCTGCTGGCCGGGCGGCTGAGCGGGGACCTGGCGCGCGAGGAGCGCGCGGCGGCCGAGCGGGCCGGCGCGGGCGCCGCCGCCGGAGCGGCGAAGGGGCGCGGCACGGACGCGGTCCCGCTGTTCCCGCTGCAGGCCCCGCGCAGCGGCCGGGACCTGCTGGCCGACCACGTCATGGCGCTCGTGTGCTGCGCGGCCGTCGACTCGGCGGGCGGTGCGCCCGGCCTGGACTGGCTGGACGGGCCGGTGCTGCTGGTCGCCGGGACGCGCTGCGCGGACCTGGCGCCGCCGGTGCTGGCGCTCGTGGAGGACGGCGATCCGCTGCCGCTGCGCGGCTGGCTCGCGGCGCTCGGAGTCCGGCCGGAGAAGCCGGTCCGGCTGGGGTGACCGGGGGCGGCCCGTGCCGCCGTGGCCCCGCGCGTCCCCGCGCCCGTCGCACGCACAAGCGGATGTGAATGTTCCGCTCGCGTCGATTCGCGACGAACGGTGACGGAGTGCGTGCGTTATGTGATGTGCTGGGACCGGCTGCGGACATGGGCCGCGCCGGGACCGGGCATGTGTGTTCGGGGGAGCGAGGGAGGGGAACGGTATGGGTGCGGACCAGATCCGGCGTTGGGAGTCAGGTGCGCTCGCGCACGCGGTGACCGACCCCTTCGGCCAAGGACCCCTGCCCTGGTTCCGGGGCAGCGAGCTCTACATCGGCGACGCCGGTCAGGTGCTCCCCTGGTACGTCGACCCGTCCCTGGCCCCCGGCCAGATCCCCCGCGCCCGCACCAGCGGCCCCCGTACCGCCGACGACGTGCACCGCCAGATCAAGGGCTTCGCCTCCACCGGAGCCGTCGCCCCCGGCGAGGCCATCGACTTCCGCATCACCGTGGACCCGCCGCAGCAGTTCTCGGTCGACATCTACCGGATCGGTCACTACGGCGGCGACGGCGCCTCGAAGATCCACTCCAGTCCGCGGCTCTCCGGAATCGTCCAGCCCGCCCCGCTCGCCGCCGACCGCACCGTCTCCTGCCACCACTGGTGGCTGTCCTGGCGGCTCCAGGTCCCCTCGTACTGGAACCTCGGCGCCTACGTCGCCGTCCTGACCACCGACGACGGCTACCGCTCCCACATCCCCTTCACGGTCCGCGACGACCACCCCGCCGACCTGCTGCTCCTGCTGCCCGACATCACCTGGCAGGCCTACAACCTCTACCCGGAGGACGGGCGCACCGGCGCCAGCCTCTACCACGCCTGGGACGACGAGGGACGGCTGCTGGGCGAGGAGGACGCGGCCATCACCGTCTCCTACGACCGCCCCTACGCGGGCGCGGGCCTGCCCCTGCACGTCGGCCACGCCTACGACTTCATCCGCTGGGCCGAGCGCTACGGCTACGACCTGGCCTACGCCGACACCAGCGACTTGCACGCGGGCCGCGTCGACCCGACCCGCTACCGGGGCCTGGTCTTCCCCGGCCACGACGAGTACTGGTCGGTGCCCATGCGCCGGACCGTCGAGCGGGCCCGCGCGCACGGCACCTCCCTGGTCTTCCTCTCCGCCAACACCATGTACTGGCAGGTGGAGCTGTCCCCCTCGCCCTCCGGCACCCCCGACCGGCTGCTGACCTGCCGAAAACGCCGCGGCCCTGGTCGCCCCGCCCTCTGGCGCGAAGTGGACCGGCCGGAACAGCAGCTGCTGGGCATCCAGTACGCGGGCCGCGTCCCCGAACCCGCGCCGCTGATCGTGCGCAACGCCACCCACTGGCTCTGGGACTCCACCGGCGCCACGGAGAACGACGAACTGCCCGGCCTGGTCGCGGGCGAGGCCGACCGCTACTTCCCGCGCACCCAGCTGCCCGAGCACCAGGACCGGATCCTGCTCGCGCACTCCCCGTACGACGACACCGAGGGCCACCGGCGCCACCAGGAGACCTCCCTGTACCGGGCCCCCAGCGGCGCCCTCGTCTTCGCGTCCGGCACCTTCGCCTGGTCCCCGGCGCTCGACCGCCCCGGCCATGTCGACGAGCGGGTCCAGAAGGCCACCGCCAACCTCCTCGACCGGATCTGCAAGCGGGACTGAGGCCCGGGGGGCGACACGGGGGCGGCCGGACCCGGACCCCTGCGGCCGGGCAGCGTGCCCGGTGCGGGAGAATGGGCCTGCGCTCGTACAGAACCACAGGGAGAACCCGTGTCCGGATTCGTCGAAAAGCCCGAGCCGGTGCAGGTGCCGGGCCTCGTCCACCTCCACACCGGCAAGGTGCGCGACCTCTACCGCGACGGCGACGGCCGGCTCGTCATGGTCGCGAGCGACCGGATGTCCGCCTACGACTGGGTGCTGCCCACCGAGATCCCGGACAAGGGCCGCGTGCTGACCCAGCTGTCCCTGTGGTGGTTCGACCAGCTCGCGGACCTCGTGCCGAACCACGTGATCAGCACCGACCTGCCGGCCGGCGCCCCCGCCGACTGGGCCGGCCGCACGCTGGTCTGCCAGAGCCTCGACATGGTCGCGGTCGAGTGCGTGGCCCGCGGCTACCTGACGGGCTCGGGCCTCGCCGAGTACGAGCAGACCCGGACGGTGTGCGGACTCGCCCTCCCCGAGGGCCTCGTGGACGGCTCCGAACTGCCCGCCCCGATCTTCACCCCGGCGGCGAAGGCGGCCGTGGGCGAGCACGACGAGAACATCTCCTACGAGGAGGTCGCGCGCACCACCGGCCCCGAGACGGCGGCGCTGCTGCGCCAGACCACCCTGGCCGTGTACGGGCGGGCCCGCGACATCGCCCGGGAGCGCGGGATCATCCTGGCCGACACCAAGTTCGAGTTCGGGTTCGACGCGGACGGCGCCCTGATCGCCGCCGACGAGGTGCTGACCCCGGACTCCTCCCGGTTCTGGCCCGCCGAGGCGTGGGAGCCGGGCCGCCCCCAGGCCTCCTTCGACAAGCAGTACGTCCGCGACTGGCTGACCTCGCCGGCCTCCGGCTGGGACCGCCACGGCGAGCTGCCGCCGCCCGCGCTGCCGCAGGACGTGGTGGAGCGGACGCGCGCCAAGTACATCGAGGCGTACGAGCGGCTGAGCGGCCAGAGCTGGAAGAGCTGGGCCTGAGAGGCGCCTCCCGGGCCCGCCGCGCGGGCCCGGGAGGGCCCCGGCAGCAGCCGCGCGCACGCGCGGCGCACACGAAGAAACCCCCGGTCGCAGACCGGGGGTTTCTTCCTTACAGAGCGGACAACGCGACTCGAACGCGCGACATCCACCTTGGCAAGGTGGTGCTCTACCAACTGAGCTATGTCCGCAGGCGCCGTAAGGCGAGACCTACTATACCCAATCCCGGGCGTGCTCGGCACACGCCTTCCGGCGTCCGGTCCGCGATCACGCCGGGGCGGTCAGCGCCCGGCAACGCGGAAGGCCCCAGTCGATGACTGGGGCCTTCCGGTGAAACTCTTGGAACAAGAGCGGACGACGAGACTCGAACTCGCGACATCCACCTTGGCAAGGTGGTGCTCTACCAACTGAGCTACGTCCGCAAACTCGCGATGATCGCTTCCCGGGGGAAGCCACCAAGCGGTTGCGAGCATCACTCTACCCGATCCACCACAGTGGTCGGGAAAGCGTGCAGAGCGGGTGACAGGAATTGCACACTGCGCCTTCCTCCTGGAAGGAGGATGTTCTACTACTGAACTACACCCGCACGACCTTCGGGGCTCTGACCTGCGGTCTGGCCCCTCGGCGTGATCCACACACTAGCCGATCCCTGGGGGTGGATGGCAAATCGGGGTCGGGGCGGGGTCAGTGGGCGGCGTTGTACGCCTCGTAGACCTTCTTGGGGATGCGGCCGCGGGGCGGCACGTCGAGCTGGTTGGAGCGCGCCCAGGCGCGGACGACCGCCGGGTCGGGCGCGATCGCCGTGTGCTTGAAGGTCCGCCCGGAGCGGGACTGCCGGCGGCCGGCGGCCACGTAAGGGGCGAGGCCCTTGCGGAGCTTCTTTGCGTTGGCGACATTGAGGTCGATCTCGTACGACTTACCGTCCAGAGCGAAGACGACCGTTTCCGCCGCTTCTCCGCCGTCGATGTCGTCGGAGATCGTGACTACTACGCGCTGCGCCACGGATATCGGTCCCTTCGTGCGGCACCCGCGCCTGTTGACGTGCGGTGATGCCGACTGTGTGGATGCTTCGGAGCATTGCTTCTTTCCCCCGTTTTCACGAGGGATTCCTTTGTGCCGTGATTCGCGTTGTATAGCGAAGCCCAGTTAATTCGCTCCGCGTGTCCCGCCGCAATCCCGGGGGCGTGTTTTTCCGGTGGATTTTGCGAATCGTTGGTGAAGCCGAAACTGTGCAGAGCGTACCTCCAACCCGAATCTACCCGCGTAGAAATTTTGGCCGGGTACGCTGATGGAACCGCCTTCGCACCAACCACCTCATCGGGAGTGCCAGTGGCACGCGTCGTAGTCGACGTCATGCTCAAGCCGGAGATCCTCGACCCCCAGGGCCAGGCGGTGCAGCGTGCACTGCCGCGTCTGGGCTTCGACGGGATCGCCGACGTCCGCCAGGGGAAGCGCTTCGAGCTGGAAGTGGAGGGACCGGTCGACCAGGCCGCCCTCGACCGCATCCACAAGATGGCCGAAACGTTCCTCGCCAACACCGTCATCGAAGACTTCACCGTGAAGGTCGAGGCCTGACGGTGACCACTCGCATCGGAGTCGTCACGTTCCCCGGGACGCTCGACGACCGTGACTCACTGCGGGCCGTCCGCCTCGCGGGGGCGGAGCCCGTCTCGCTGTGGCACCGCGACAAGGACCTGCACCAGGTCGACGCGGTCGTCCTCGCGGGCGGGTTCAGCTACGGCGACTACCTGCGCGCCGGGGCCATCTCCCGGTTCTCGCCGGTGATGGAGACCATCATCGAGCAGGCCAGGGGCGGCATGCCCGTCCTCGGCATCTGCAACGGCTTCCAGGTCCTCACCGAGGCCCACCTGCTGCCGGGCGCGATGCTCCGCAACAACCACCTGCACTTCATCTGCCGCGACCAGAAGCTGCGCGTGGAGAACGCGGAGACCGCGTGGACCGGCGACTACACCGCCGGCCAGGAGATCTCCGTACCGCTGAAGAACATGGACGGCCGCTACACCGCCGACGAGCACACGCTCGACGCGCTGGAGGCCGAGGGCCGCGTGGCCTTCCGGTACCTCGACGGCAATCCGAACGGGTCGCTGCGGGACATCGCCGGCATCACGAACGCGGCGGGCAACGTCGTGGGCCTCATGCCGCACCCCGAGCACGCGGTCGAGCCGCTGATCGGGACCGGCCGCACCGACGGCCTGGGATTCTTCACCTCGATCCTGAAGAAGCTGGTCAGCGCATGAGCCTGGACACCGTCAAGCACGCCACCGACACCCCGGACGCCTCCCAGCCCTGGAAGGAACTCGGCCTCAAGGAGGACGAGTACGCCCGGATCCGCGAGATCCTCGGCCGCCGTCCCACCGGCGCCGAGCTCGCCATGTACTCGGTCATGTGGTCCGAGCACTGCTCGTACAAGAGCAGCAAGGTCCACCTGAAGCAGTTCGGCGAGAAGGCCCCCGAGAACACCGCGATGCTCGTCGGCATCGGCGAGAACGCGGGCGTCGTCGACGTCGGCCAGGGGTACGCGGTCACCTTCAAGGTCGAGTCGCACAACCACCCCTCGTACATCGAGCCCTACCAGGGCGCGGCCACCGGCGTCGGCGGCATCGTCCGCGACATCCTGGCCATGGGCGCCCGCCCGGTCGCGGTCGTGGACCCGCTGCGCTTCGGCGCGGCCGACCACCCCGACACCCGGCGCGTGCTGCCCGGCGTCGTCGCGGGCATCGGCGGCTACGGCAACTGCCTGGGCCTGCCCAACATCGGCGGCGAGGTCGTCTTCGACGCCTGCTACCAGGGCAACCCGCTGGTCAACGCCGGCTGCATCGGCGTGATGAAGCACGAGGACATCCACCTCGCCAAGGCCTCGGGCCCGGGCAACAAGGTCATCCTCTACGGCGCCCGCACCGGCGGCGACGGCATCGGCGGCGTCTCGGTCCTCGCGTCCGAGACCTTCGACGACACGAAGCCCACCAAGCGCCCCGCCGTGCAGGTCGGCGACCCCTTCCAGGAGAAGCTCCTCATCGAGTGCACCCTGGAGATCTTCAAGGAGAAGCTGGTCGCGGGCATCCAGGACCTCGGCGGCGCCGGGCTCTCCTGCGCCACCTCCGAGCTGGCCAGCGCCGGTTCCGGCGGCATGCGCGTCGAGCTGGACACCGTCCCGCTGCGCGACGCGACCCTCTCGCCCGAGGAAATCCTCATGAGCGAGTCGCAGGAGCGCATGTGCGCGATCGTCGAGCCGCAGCACGTCGCGCGGTTCATGGAGATCTGCGAGAAGTGGGACGTCATCGCCACCGTCATCGGTGAGGTCACCGAGGGCGAGCGCCTGGAGATCTTCTGGCACGGCGAGCAGATCGTGGACGTGCCCCCGGGCACCGTCGCCCACGAGGGCCCCGTCTACCACCGCCCGTACGCCCGCCCCGAGTGGCAGGACGCGCTCCAGGCGGACGACGCGAACAAGCTGGCGCGCCCGGCGACAGCGGCCGAGCTGCGCGAGCAGGTCCTCGCCCTGGTCTCCTCCCCGAACCAGGCCTCGAAGTCCTGGATCACCGACCAGTACGACCGGTTCGTGCAGGGCAACACCGTGCTCTCGCAGCCCGAGGACGCGGGCATGGTCCGCATCGACGAGGAGACCAACCTCGGCGTGGCCATGGCCACCGACGGCAACGGCCGCTTCGCCAAGCTCGACCCGTACACGGGCGCGCAGCTGGCGCTGGCCGAGGCCTACCGCAACGTCTCCGCGATCGGCGCCAAGCCGCTGGCCATCTCCGACTGCCTGAACTTCGGCTCCCCCGAGGACCCGGGCGTCATGTGGCAGTTCGCCGAGGCCTGCCGCGGTCTCGCGGACGGCTGCCTGGAGCTGGGCATCCCGGTGACCGGCGGCAACGTCTCGCTGTACAACCAGACGGGCGAGACCGCGATCCACCCGACGCCCGTCGTGGCGGTCCTCGGTGTGATCGACGACGTCAACCGCCGCACGCCGATGGCGTTCACGGAGCCCGGCCAGCTGCTGTACCTGCTGGGCGACACCGCCGAGGAACTGGGCGGCTCCGCCTGGTCCGAGGTCGTCCACCGGCACCTCGGCGGCATGCCGCCCAAGGTGGACCTCGCCCGTGAGCAGCTGCTCGGCGAGATCCTCATCTCGGGCTCGCGCGACGGCATGATCGACGCCGCGCACGACCTGTCCGACGGCGGCGTCATCCAGGCGCTCACCGAGTCCTGCCTGCGCGGCGGCAACGGCGCGCGGATCGTGGTCCCGGAGACCCTGGACGCCTTCACCTTCCTCTTCTCCGAGTCGGCGGGCCGGGCCGTCGTGGCCGTGCCGCGCAGCGAGGAGCTCCGCTTCACCGACATGTGCGGCGCGCGCGGTCTGCCCGCCACGCGGATCGGTGTCGTGGACGGCGAGGAGATCGAGATCCAGGGCGAGTTCAGCATCCCGCTGACCGAACTGCGCGCGGCCCACGAGGCGACGATCCCGGCCCTGCTGGCCTGATCCGCAGCCGGTCGTCGCCGTTCGCGGCGGTGCGGGCCCCCGTCCGGGACTTCCGGACGGGGGCCCGCCGCATGTGGGGGTCGCGGTCCCTTGCCGGTGATCACGGGGCGCTCGCGGCGCTGGCGCGCGGGGCGGCTCTGCGCACGGCGGCGAAGGCGGGCTGCGCGACCAGCCTGCCCGAGTAGGGTCGGCCGCATGCCGCCCGCCAAGAAGAAGCCGCGCACCTACGACTCCGCCCGGACCAGGGCCGCCGTCACGGCGCAGTTCGCGCACGTCGCGGACGCCGTGCGGACCCTGAGCGCGGAGCAGTCGGCCCGCCCCGCGCACCTCGGCACCTGGACCGTCGGCGAACTCGCCGCCCACATCGCCTGGATCGCGGATTCGCTCGCCGGCGGCCTGGCCCGGCCGCCCGCGCCGAAGGCCGTGCTCCGCGCCGCCGAGTGGCCCTTCGCGACCGCCCCGCTGGCCGGCCGGATCGCGCAGGCGGCGGCCGAGACCCTGGGCGGGGCGCCGCTGCCCGAGCTGTACGAACGGGCGGCGGACCGCATGGCCGCAGCGCTGGCCGCCCACCGCGACGACCGGGTGCTGGACCTGTGGATCGGGGCCATGACCCTGGGGGACTTCCTGGTCACCCGCACAGTGGAGCTGGTGGTCCACACCGACGACCTGAACCGGGCGGCGGGGCTGGACATCCCGGTGGACCGGCAGGCGCTGGCGGCGTGCGTCCGGCTGCTCGCCGACGCCCTCGCGGAGAAGGCCCCGGGCGGCTCGGTCGAGGTACGGATCCCCCCGTTCGCCGTGGTCCAGTGCGTCGAGGGGCCCCGGCACACCCGGGGCACCCCGCCCAACGTGGTGGAGACGGACCCGCTGACCTGGATCCGGCTGGCGACCGGCCGTACCGCGTGGGCCGAGGCCCTCGCCGACGCCCGGGTCAGCGCGAGCGGCGAACGGGCCGACCTGGCCGCCCTGCTCCCGCTGATGCGGTGACGCGCTGACGCGCGTCCGGCGGCGCGATCAGCGGGGGTACGGGAGCAGTCCCGCGGCCGTCGACTCCCAGGCCGCCCGCAGCTCCGCGAGGAGGGCCGGCTCCCGGGCCGCCTTGTCGGCCTGTTCGCGGATGTCCCCGGCCAGCCGGAACAGCTGGTCGCGGCCCGTCGTGCCGCGGTAGTACTTCCAGTCGCCGCGGCGCAGCGCCCGCTCCCCGCGGACCCGCCAGAACAGGTCGTGCTGCGGGGCCTTCTCGCCACGCAGCAGGTACCCGGCCAGGCTCCGGCCGTCGAGCGGGAAGGCGCGGTCGGGGCGCACCCCGGCCAGTTCCAGCAGGGTCGCCGTCCAGTCCGGGGTGACCACCGGCACGTGGCTGACCTGGCCGCCGTCGATCCGGGCGGGCCAGCGCAGGACGGTGGGGACGCGGATGCCGCCTTCGAGGAGGGAGGCCTTGTTGCCGCTGAGCGGCCAGTTGTGGGAGAACCGCTCGCCGCCGTTGTCGCTGGCGAAGAAGACCAGGGTGTCGTGGGCCTGCCCGGACCGGTCGAGCGCGGCGAGCACCTCGCCGACGGAGCGGTCGAGGTCCTCGACCATCTGCCGGTACTTCTCGACCGAGCCGCCGTCCTGGTGCCAGAGCGCCCGGGCGTCCCCCGCCTTGATCCGGCGGACGATCTCCCCGCTCTCGGCGGTGTCGCCTTCGGCGATCCAAGGCCAGTGCGGGGTGGTGAAGTTGAGGTTCAGCAGCCACGGCCGGTCGTGCCGGCGGCCGACGTACTCGCTCGCCCGCTCGGTCAGGATCCGGGTGTAGTAGCGCAGGTCCTTGTACGCGGCGTCGCCCTCGTAGAGGTCGTACTCGCCGCCGAGGCCCAGCTTGGAGTAGTACTCCAGCGCCCCGCCGAAGTTGCCGAAGAACTCGTCCCATCCCGACTTGGTGGGGCTGTAGTCGGGGAGGTAGCCGCAGTGCCACTTCCCGATCAGCGCCGTGGCGTACCCGCCGGCCCGCAGCAGCGAGGCCAGCGTGGGGTGGCGGGGGTCCAGGCCCACGGACGTGTCGGCGATCGGCTCGGCCAGTCCGCCCTCGGTGCGGCCCGGGTAGCGGCCGGTGTAGAGGCTGAAGCGGGTCGGCGAGCAGGTCGCCGACCCCGCGTAGGCGTCGGTGAACCGGACGCCCTGGCGCGCCAGCCGGTCCAGGTACGGGGTCCTGATGTGCGGGGCGCCGTACGAGGACAGGTCGGCCCAGCCCAGGTCGTCCCCCAGGATGAACAGGATGTTCGGGCGGCGGGCGGAGCGGCCCCGCGCGGCGGTGAACTCCCGCTCCTCGGGCCGCGCGTACTGCGCTCCGGTCGAGGACGCGGGCGGGGCGGCGGCGGCCGGGGCCGCCCCGGCGGGAGCGGCGGCAGCGAGTCCGGCCGCGGTGGCGGCCGTGGCGCCGACCGCACCGCCGAAGGCGCGCCGGGACAGCTCGGATCGGTTGGTGCTCACAGAGGTACTCCAGTCCAGGGCGGAGCCGCCGACGGACGTCATCCGGCCGGCCCAGACAGAAAAGACCCGGAAAGGGTCGGAAAAGGGAAAAGAACCGCGAAATGTGAGTGGTTACGCGGAACAGCGACAGATAGCGCTCGCGACACGGACCAGGTCTACGTGGCGGCGCTCGACAAGGGTGACGGAAGCGTCACCGAGGGGCTGCATGGCGTGGAGCTTGTGCGAACCCACAGGCCCCTGTCAACCACGCCATCCCGGATATCGAGACGGTCACCCTGCGTCCGGTTTACCCGACTGTCCGCACTGTGACCTTTTCCGGCCGTCCCCAATTCGGACCAGTGGTCGATCTCGCCTACACTCGGGAACGTGCCTCGTGGTGATGGACGACTCAACCACGACCTGCTCCCCGGTGAGAAGGGCCCCCAGGACGCTTGCGGCGTCTTCGGTGTCTGGGCTCCGGGTGAAGAGGTCGCCAAGCTCACCTACTTCGGACTGTATGCGCTGCAGCACCGTGGACAAGAGTCCGCGGGAATCGCTGTGAGCAACGGTTCCCAGATCCTCGTCTTCAAGGACATGGGCCTCGTGTCCCAGGTCTTCGACGAAACCTCTCTCGGATCCCTCCAAGGTCATATCGCGGTCGGTCACGCCCGCTACTCGACCACCGGAGCCTCCGTCTGGGAGAACGCTCAGCCCACCTTCCGCGCGACGGCCCACGGCTCCATTGCCCTGGGTCACAACGGGAACCTGGTGAACACCGCCGAGCTCGCCGAGATGGTCGCCGACCTTCCCCGGCAGGACGGCCGTGCCACCCAGGTGGCGGCGACCAACGACACCGATCTCGTGACGGCGCTGCTCGCCGGCCAGACGGACGACGACGGCAGGCCCCTGACCATCGAGGAGTCGGCCACCAAGGTCCTCCCGCAGGTCAAGGGAGCCTTCTCGCTCGTCTTCATGGACGAGGGAACCCTCTACACCGCCCGTGACCCGCAGGGCATCCGCCCGCTGGTCCTCGGCCGGCTGGAGCGCGGCTGGGTCGTCGCCAGCGAGACCGCCGCCCTCGACATCTGCGGCGCCAGCTTCGTCCGCGAGGTCGAACCGGGCGAGCTGATCGCGATCGACGAGAACGGTCTGCGCTCCAGCCGATTCGCGGAAGCGAAGCCCAAGGGCTGTGTCTTCGAGTACGTCTACCTGGCGCGCCCGGACACGGACATCGCCGGCCGCAACGTCTACCTCTCGCGTGTCGAGATGGGACGGCGCCTGGCCAAGGAAGCCCCGGCCGAGGCCGACCTGGTGATATCGACGCCGGAATCGGGCACGCCCGCCGCCGTCGGCTACGCCGAGGCCAGTGGGATCCCGTACGGCGTGGGCCTGGTCAAGAACGCCTACGTGGGCCGGACCTTCATCCAGCCCTCGCAGACGATCCGCCAGCTCGGCATCCGGTTGAAGCTCAACCCCCTCAAGGAAGTCATCCGGGGCAAGCGCCTGGTGGTCGTCGACGACTCGATCGTCCGCGGCAACACCCAGCGCGCCCTGGTCAAGATGCTCCGCGAGGCCGGTGCGGCCGAGGTCCACATCAGGATCTCCTCCCCGCCCGTGAAGTGGCCCTGCTTCTTCGGCATCGACTTCGCCACCCGCGCGGAGCTGATCGCCAACGGCATGACCGTCGACGAGATCGCCACCTCCATGGGCGCGGACTCCCTCTCGTACATCTCGCTCGACTCGATGATCGAGGCGACGACCATCCAGAAGCCCAACCTCTGCCGGGCCTGCTTCGACGGCGAGTACCCCATGGAGCTGCCCGACCCGCAGCTCCTGGGCAAGCAGCTCCTGGAGACCGAGCTGGCCGGCGGCAAGGACGCCGCCGACGCGCTCCGTCGTCCCTGATCACGCACCCGCAGTAACCGCAGTAACGACACGAAAGCTCATCCCTGTCATGACAGAGAAGACCACCGGTGCCAGCTACGCAGCCGCGGGCGTCGACATCGAAGCGGGCGACCGCGCCGTCGAGCTGATGAAGGAGTGGGTGAAGAAGACGCAGCGCCCCGAGGTCCTCGGCGGCCTCGGCGGTTTCGCCGGCCTCTTCGACGCCTCCGCCCTCAAGCGCTACGAGCGCCCGCTGCTGGCCTCGGCCACCGACGGCGTCGGCACCAAGGTGGACATCGCCCGCCGGCTCGGCGTGTACGACACGATCGGCCACGACCTGGTCGCGATGGTCATGGACGACATCGTCGTCTGCGGCGCCGAGCCGCTCTTCATGACGGACTACATCTGCGTCGGCAAGGTCCACCCCGAGCGCGTCGCGGCCATCGTCAAGGGCATCGCGGAGGGCTGCGTCCTGGCCGGCTGCGCCCTGGTGGGCGGCGAGACCGCCGAACACCCGGGTCTGCTGGGTCCGGACGACTTCGACGTCGCCGGCGCCGGTACGGGTGTCGTCGAGCACGACGCCCTCCTGGGCGCGGACCGCATCCGTACGGGGGACGCCGTCATCGCGATGGCGTCGTCCGGACTTCACTCGAACGGGTACTCGCTGGTCCGCCACGTCCTCTTCGACCAGGCCAAGATGGCACTGGAGAGCCACGTGGAGGAGCTCGGCCGGACCCTCGGCGAGGAGCTCCTGGAGCCGACCAGGATCTACTCGCTGGACTGCCTGGCCCTCACCCGCACCGCCGAGGTCCACGCCTTCTCGCACATCACGGGCGGCGGCCTCGCGGCCAACCTCGCCCGGGTCATCCCCGACCACCTGCACGCCGCGGTGGACCGCTCCACCTGGGCCCCCGGCGCCGTCTTCGACCTGGTCGGCCGCGCCGGCAAGGTCGAGCGCCTGGAGCTGGAGAAGACGCTGAACATGGGCGTCGGCATGATCGCCGTGGTGCCGCAGGAATCCGTGGACGTGGCCCTGACCACGCTGGCCGACCGGGGCGTCGACGCCTGGGTCGCGGGCGAGATCGAGGACCGCGGCGCGCACACCGAGGGCTCGACCCTCACCGGCGACTACGCCAACTGAGCGAGCCGACCGGCCGCGAAGGGCCCGGCGCACACCGCCGGGCCCGGGCCGTGGACCCCACGGAAACCCGGGCCGGAACGCACGGAAACCCGGTCCGGGGCTCAGCCCCGGACCGGGTTTCCGTATTGCATAGCTGCTGGTGCGGTGTGGACGCTGGATGCGTCAAGCGCCGCGACGCTGCGCGGAGGGGCCGGACTCTTCGTCCTCGTCCTCGTCATCGCCGTTGTACAACTTCGCGTACTTGGCGTACGGGTCGTCGTCGTCTTCCAGCTCGTCATCGACCTCGACCGGCACGCTGACAGGCAGCGGCTCCGCCGGCGATGCGCCCAGCTCATTGGCCAGACGCGAGAGGTCAGTCCCGCCGCTGTTGTACTTCAGCTGGCGGGCGACCTTTGTCTGCTTGGCCTTGGCCCGGCCGCGCCCCATGGCTCGACCCCCTCGGTGACGGGGCTCGACGGCCCCAGAGTCTGACACGCGTTCATGGTTCGGAGCGGGCTCTCCGTGGAGAGACCGTCCGTAGAGCTTTAACGGTACCTGCTTCCGCGGCCATACGGTACGCCGCCCGCATGACGTGCCCCGGCACAGTGCCTGCGAGACGCCCCGTACTCGCTGGTCAGCTGCGATTTTAACCCTATATTGGCGAGCGACCCGCCGAAGCGCAGTGAGTTCCGTCTCTCCGCAACCCCGGCGGGTGCAAACCCCCGCCGTACGGGGCCGGCGCCGGTTTCCCACCCGCGCCGGACCCCTGTGGCGGAACCCGGTTACGCGCCCCGCGCGGCGCGTCCCTCGGCCATCCGCTGCTCGGCGATCCGGTCGGCCGCCGCGGCGGGCGGAATCCCGTCCGACTTCGCACGTGCGAATATGGCCAGCGTGGTGTCGAAGATCTTCGTCGCCTTGGTCTTGCAGCGGTCGAAGTCGAAGCCGTGCAGCTCGTCGGCGACCTGGATGACCCCGCCCGCGTTCACCACGTAGTCCGGCGCGTAGAGGATGCCGCGGTCCGCGAGGTCCTTCTCGACGCCGGGGTGGGCGAGCTGGTTGTTCGCCGCGCCGCACACCACCTTCGCGGTCAGGGCCGGCACGGTGGCGTCGTCGAGGGCGCCGCCGAGCGCGCAGGGCGCGTAGATGTCCAGACCGGGCAGCCGGATCAGCGCGTCGGTGTCGGCGACCGCCGTCACCTTCCCGGGGTGCCGGTCCAGGATCCGCCGCACGGATTCGGCGCGGACATCGGTGATGACGACCTCCGCCCCGTCCTCCAGCAGGTGCTCCACCAGGTGGTGCCCGACCTTGCCGACGCCCGCGACGGCGACCTTGCGGCCGCGCAGGGTCGGGTCGCCCCAGAGGTGCTGGGCGCTGGCCCGCATGCCCTGGAAGACGCCGAAGGCGGTGAGGACCGAGGAGTCGCCGGCGCCGCCGTTCTCGGGGGAGCGGCCGGTGGCCCAGCGGGTCTCGCGGGCGACGACGTCCATGTCCGCGACGTAGGTGCCGACGTCGCAGGCGGTCACGTAGCGGCCGCCGAGGGAGTCCACGAACCGGCCGTAGGCCAGCAGCAGTTCCTCACTCTTCAGCGTGTCCGGGTCACCGATGATCACGGCCTTGCCGCCGCCGTGGTCGAGCCCGGCGAGGGCGTTCTTGTACGACATGCCGCGGGCGAGGTTGAGGGCGTCGAGGACGGCCTCCTCGTCCGAGGCGTACGCGTGGAAGCGCGTACCGCCGAGCGCGGGGCCCAGTGCGGTGGAGTGGAGGGCGATGACGGCCTTGAGGCCACTGGCGCGGTCCTGGCATAGCACGACCTGCTCGTGGCCGCCCTGTTCCGTGCGGAACAGGGTGTGCAGGACGCCGTCGGTCATTTCGGTCACGGTGGTGACTCCCATGGATGAGATGCGGCGGGAAGCGCCCTCCTGCGGGTGGGGAGGGCGGTGTTGGGAGCAGCGTAAGACCTGGGGGCCGCGCCGGACCGGCCTGTCCGGGGATCGGACCCCCGCTCGGACTTCTGACCGGATTTCTCCCCCTCGGGGGCGCGCGGCCGCGTACGGGCGCCCGGCGCGGGGGAGTACGAGAGCGTGAGCGAATCCCCCGAACCCCGGCTGCCCGCCGCGCGCCAGGTGCCGACCGTCCCCTACGCGTCCTACCTGCGCGTCTACGAACCCCTCGCGGCCTTCGCCGAGCCGGAGCGCGCGCACTGGGCGGACTACGCCCGGCGCGGGCACACGCCGACGGCCCAGGACGAACTGCGCCGGTCGCTGGCCGACCTGGTCCGCGTGCCGCCGGTGGGGGTGCCGGCGCACGAGAGCGCGGACGCCTTCACCGCGGAGGTGGACGGGGTGCTGCTGGTGTGCCCGTGGCGGACCCGGCTGCGCGGCTGGCTGGCGCTGCAGGAGCTGGTGGCGGACTTCCCGGCCCCGGTGCTGGACGCGGCGCTGCCGCCGGGGGTGCGCCGCCGGGCGGCCGATGAGTACGAGGCCTGGCGGGCGCGGAACCCGGACGCGCGCCCGTGGATCCGTACCGCGGTGTGGCAGGTGCCGCTGCGCTGGTTCGTGCTGGTGGCCGACGAGGAGCGGGAGTACGTGCCGGGGGAGGTGCTGCGCTACCGGACGCCGATGGTCCAGGCCCGGCGGCGGCTCGCGCGCGGGCTGCGGACCCTGCGCGAGGCGGAGGGGTACGGGGCGCTGGCGGACGGCCTGGTGGAGGTCGGCAGCTGGCTGGAGGAGTTCCATCCGCGCTCGATGGTCGAGCTGGACTACGGCGGGCTGGTGCACGGGCTGCCGGCGGCGGGGCTGGAGCAGGACCGGTCGGCGGCCGAACTGGCGGCGGGCATCGCGGCGCTGCGCGCGGGCGATTCTGACGGAGCCGTGGAGACGTACGTCATATTGGCCGACCGCTGGCGGGCCGTTCGGGAGAGACTGTTCGCCAACTAGCCCTTTGGTCCCAACGGTCACAAGCCGTGGCACTTCAGGACGATTCACTCATTGGGGTCTTAGTTCCAGGACCTACGTCCCGATCCGGGCCATTGGCTCAAGCGTGACGGACCGCACTTTCCACACCCTTGCGCCCTTCCCCTACCCTCGTGCCAAAATAGGACAAGGAGTCCGGGGAGGGTTCCGTCCGTCCAACTTTGGGCGGATTGCTCGACATTGCACGCTATGGGGGGTCTGGCGACTCCTGATCGCTCTGTGACTGATCGTCACAGTGGGGTGACTGTCCGTTATGGGCCAGTCCATCGGCTTCCGTCGCTGATGAACACCTCGGAGGGCAATTCCATCGGTTTGGCCGACGAGGCTGGACAGATGGTGTAGTTGTAGTGCCGAGGACAAGCCGTTCGTCCTATAACCGACTCGGCCTTCGTCTGTCCATTTCGGGCAACGAGGGCCAAGGTGCAGAATTTAGAGGAAAGAACCGAGATGGTTCGGTTCTCCCGAGGAGGCCGCTCATGACCGCTCGCACCCCTGATGCCGAGCCGCTGCTGACCCCGGCTGAGGTTGCCACGATGTTCCGCGTGGACCCGAAGACGGTCACTCGCTGGGCCAAGGCTGGCAAGCTCACGTCCATCCGCACCCTGGGTGGGCACCGCCGCTACCGCGAGGCCGAGGTTCGCGCACTGCTCGCGGGAATTCCGCAGCAGCGCAGCGAAGCCTGAGGTACCGCAGCACAACGTTTTACCGGGTAGAAATCGGATCCCCCAATCCGACGAAACCCACCGCGCTTCATACGGCCGGACCTGCCCCAACAGGTTCCCCAGCCGTCGGTCGCGCTGGACTCCGCCGGGTCCAGCGCGATCTTTTTTTATGCCCGGAAGGGGCGCGCGGGCCGCGGTCGACGCTCCCCTGCGGAGGGGGTGCCATTGCACATATTAAATCGAAGGTGCGTATGTGCGTGATAAATGTGGGAGTCCCAAAAACTCGTGTGGTGACTCCCGTCACAGCTAACAACTCTTGTACATCCGGCATTGCACCCCGTAATGGGGTCCTCCGGAGGCGGGCGTCAGCCGGCCGGGGGACCTTGGTCCCGTCGGCCCGCCTCCCGTGCGAGGCGCAGGAGCCGGTTGCAGACCAGGCAGTGACGCCTGAGGTGGCGGCGTCCGCGCGAGGCCGACAGATGGGCCTTCAGGAGCGCTCTGAGCTCGTCCCGGGCATTCATGAGGGGAAACCCGCCTCCTGTGCCTGTGGCGGCCGCAGGGGCCGCTGGGAGCCGCCACCGCGCCGGGCGTGTGTGCCGTGGAACGCGTCAGGGCCCGTATCCCTGGGGGATACGGGCCCTGACGTCACTGCGAACCTGACGGGACTTGAACCCGCGACCTCCACCTTGACAGGGTGGCGAGCTAACCAACTGCTCCACAGGTCCTCGTTCGCGGCCACTTGGTGGCTGCGAAACCGACTGTACAACAGCTCGGGGGGTGTGGTCTAACCCGATCACCGCGAGGTCACGGAACCAGGGCGTCGATCGCCTTCACGATGCGCTTGTCGGAGACCGGATGGGCCGTCCCGAGGGCGTGCGCGAAGTAGCTCACCCGCAGTTCCTCGATCATCCAGCGGATGTCCGTGACCGCCGTCGGCACCGGCCGCCCCTGGGGCAACTGCTCCAGCAGCCAGGCGTACTCGTCCTGCATCTCGTGCACCTTCTCCATGCGCGTGGTGTCGCGCTGGACGGAGGTCGGCATCTGCTGGAGCCGCCGGTCGGCCGCCACCAGATAGCGCATCAGGTCGGGCAGCCGCCGCAGCCCGGTGAGGGTCACGAAGCCGGCCGGCACCAGGGCCGCCAGCTGCTTCTGCACGTCCTGGACGTTGCGGAGCAGGGTGGGGCTGTTCGTCGCCTTCAGCCGCCGCTCGCAGGCCTGCCAGGCGGCCAGCACCTGCTGCACCTGGGTGACCGTGCGTACGGTCGTGTCCACCAGATCCGTACGCACGGCGTCGTAGAGCTTGCGGAAGCCCGCCTCGTCCCAGGCGGGCCCGCCGTGGTCGGCGATCAGCTTGTCGGCCGCCGCCGTGGCGCAGTCCTCGAAGAGCGCCTGGACGGAACCGTGCGGATTGCGGGACAGGGCCAGCTTCGCCTGGTTGCCGAGCTTGTCGGACGCGAACTTCGCGGGGTTCACCGCGATGTTGAGCAGGATCAGCTTCCGGGTCCCGCGCCACATCGCGAGCTGCTGCTCGGCCTCGGTGTCGAAGAGGCGTACGTCGACGCTCGCGCCGGCGTCCACCAGGGCCGGGTAGGCCTTCACCGGCTGGCCCGCCCGGCGGGTTTCGAAGACCTTGGTCAGGGTGCCGATCGTCCAGTCCGTCAGCCCGGTCCGCTCGATGGTCTCGCCGCCCGCGCGCTCGGCGGTCGCCGCGGCGGCCTGGGAGAGGGCCTGGCGGGCCTTGGGCCGCAGCCGCAGCCGCAGCGCCTCCAAGTCCTTGTCCTCGGCGATGTTCCTGCGGCGCTCGTCGACGATCCGGAAGGTGATCTTCAGGTGGTCGGCGATCCGGCTCAGGTCGAAGTCCTCGGCGGTGACCGGCACACCGACCATCCGCTTCAGCTCGCGCGCGAGCGTCACCGTCAGAGGCTCCTGGAGGGGCACGGCCGTGGCCAGGAAGCGGGTCGCGAAGTTCGGCGCGGGCACGTAGTGCCGGCGGATCGGCTTGGGCAGCGAGCGGATCAGCTCGGTGACGACCTCCTCGCGCAGCCCCGGGATCTGCCAGTCGAAGCCCTCGTCGGTGACCTGGTTCAGCACCGTCAGCGGGATGTGGACGGTCACGCCGTCCGCGTCCGCGCCCGGCTCGAACTGGTAGGTCACCCGGAACTTCAACGGCCCCTGGCGCCAGGAGTCCGGGTAGTCGTCCTTGGTGACCCCGGCGGCCTTCTCGGTGAGCAGCATCTCGCGCTCGAAGTCGAGCAGCTCCGGCTCGTCCCGCTTCTTGTGCTTCCACCAGGAGTCGAAGTGGGCGCCCGAGACCACGTGCTCGGGGATCCGCTGGTCGTAGAAGTCGAAGAGGGTCTCGTCGTCGACCAGGATGTCCCGGCGCCGGGCCCGGTGTTCCAGCTCCTCGACCTCGGTCAGCAGCTTGCGGTTGTCGGCGTAGAACTTGTGGTGCGTGCGCCAGTCGCCCTCGACCAGGGCGTTGCGGATGAACAGCTCGCGCGAGACCTCCGCGTCGATCCGGCCGTAGTTGATCTTCCGCTGGGCGACGATCGGGACGCCGTACAGCGTGACCTTCTCGTACGCCATCACCGCCGCCTGGTCCTTCTCCCAGTGCGGCTCGCTGTACGTGCGCTTGATCAGGTGCTGGGCCAGCGGCTCGACCCACTCGGGCTCGACCTTGGCGTTGACCCGAGCCCACAGCCGCGAGGTCTCCACCAGCTCCGCCGACATGACGAACTTCGGCTGCTTCTTGAAGAGCGCCGAACCGGGGAAGATCGCGAACTTCGCCGACCGCGCGCCGAGGTACTCGTTCTTGTCGGTGTCCTTGAGCCCGATGTGCGACAGCAGGCCCGCCAGCAGCGACACGTGGATGTGCTGCTCGGGGGCGTCCGCTTCGTTGACGTGGATGCCCATGGTCTTGGCGACCGTGCGCAGCTGCGAGTAGATGTCCTGCCACTCGCGGATCCGCAGGAAGTTCAGGTACTCCTGCTTGCACATCCGGCGGAAGGAGCTGGAGCCGCGCTCCTTCTGCTGCTCGCGGACGTAGCGCCACATGTTCAGGAACGAGAGGAAGTCGCTGGTCTCGTCCTTGAAGCGGGCGTGGTGCTGGTCGGCCTGGGTCTGCTTGTCCGAGGGCCGCTCGCGCGGGTCCTGGATCGAGAGGGCGGCCGCGATGACCATGACCTCGCGGACGCAGTTGTTCTTGTCCGCCTCGACCACCATGCGGGCCAGGCGCGGGTCCACGGGCAGCTGGGACAGCTGGCGGCCCATCGGCGTGAGCCGCTTCTTGCCACCCTCCTTGGACGCAGTCTTCTCCGCCGGGTCCAGCGCGCCCAGTTCCTGGAGCAGCTGCACGCCGTCGCGGATGTTGCGGTGGTCCGGCGGGTCGATGAAGGGGAACTTCTCGATCTCGCCGAGGCCCGCCGCGGTCATCTGGAGGATGACGGAGGCGAGGTTGGTGCGCAGGATCTCGGCGTCGGTGAACTCGGGCCGCGTGAGGAAGTCGTCCTCGGAGTACAGCCGGATGCAAATGCCGTCCGAGGTGCGGCCGCATCGGCCCTTGCGCTGGTTGGCGCTGGCCTGCGAGATCCGCTCGATGGGCAGCCGCTGGACCTTGGTGCGGTGGCTGTAGCGGGAGATCCGGGCGGTGCCCGGGTCGATCACGTACTTGATGCCCGGGACGGTCAGCGAGGTCTCGGCGACGTTGGTCGCGAGGACGATCCGGCGCCCGGTGTGCTGCTGGAAGACGCGGTGCTGCTCGGCGTGCGAGAGCCGCGCGTAGAGGGGGAGCACCTCGGTGAACCGCAGATTGCGCTTGTTGAGCGCGTCCGCCGTGTCGCGGATCTCGCGCTCGCCGGAGAGGAAGACCAGGATGTCGCCCGGGCCCTCGGACTGCAGCTCGTCCACGGCTTCGCAGATCGCGGTGATCTGGTCGCGGTCGCTGTCGTCGCCCTCCTCTTCGAGGAGCGGGCGGTAGCGCACCTCGACCGGGTACGTACGGCCGCTGACCTCGACGATCGGGGCGTCGCCGAAGTGCCGGGAGAACCGCTGGGGGTCGATCGTCGCCGAGGTGATGATCACCTTGAGGTCGGGGCGCTTCGGCAGCAGCGTCGCCAGGTAGCCGAGCAGGAAGTCGATGTTCAGCGACCGCTCGTGGGCCTCGTCGATGATGATCGTGTCGTACGCGCGCAGCTCGCGGTCCGTCTGGATCTCGGCGAGCAGGATGCCGTCCGTCATCAGCTTCACGAAGGTCGCGTCCTGGTCCACCTGGTCGGTGAACCGGACCTTCCAGCCGACCGTCTGGCCGATCTCGGACTTCAGCTCCTCGGCGATCCGCTCCGCGACGGTGCGCGCCGCGATCCGGCGGGGCTGGGTGTGGCCGATCATGCCCCGGACACCGCGCCCCAGCTCCATGCAGATCTTGGGGATCTGGGTGGTCTTGCCGGAGCCGGTCTCGCCCGCGACGATCACGACCTGGTGGTCGCGTATCGCCTCGGCGATCTCGTCCTTCTTCTGGCTGACCGGAAGGTTCTCGGGATAGGTGACCTCGGGCATCCGCGAGGCGCGCCCGGCCAGTCGCGCGGCGGCCTTCTCGGCCTCCGCGGCGATCTCGTCGAGTACGGCCTGCTTGGCCTCGGGCTTGCGGATACGGCGGGCGCCCTCGAGGCGGCGGCCGAGGCGGTGCGCGTCGCGGAGGGAGATCTCACCGAGAAGCGTCTGCAGGGCGGCGAAGGAAGTAGACATACCTGGTCGAGGATCTCACCCGTGGGCGTCGGGTGGCGAACGCATTTGTGGGGCGGCCCCGTACCATTTCCGGACGAGTCACCCCAAGAACCCCGGCCGAGTGAGTGAGAGGCCCGCCATGTCCCGCCCCGCCCCGCGCCCGTGGTGCCTGCTGGGCGCCGTGCTCGCGGTGCTGCTGGGGTGCCTGGCGCCGGTGGCGTCGGCGGCGCGGGCCGGATCCGGACCCGTGTACGGGTACGCCGCCGGGCCCGTCGCGTCGCCTCCCGCCCGGGCCGCGGCCGTCCCGGAGGCGGTGCCCGCCGAGCGCGGGCCCTCCTGCTCCCCGGCGGACGCGGACCAGGGGCGGGTTCCGGCGGTGCCGCAGCGCCCGACCGGGGACCACGGCCACCCGCCGCTCGCGCGGTGCCTGCCGGATCAGCCCTGGCACGGCAGGGGCGCGCCGCTGCGCGTGCTCGCGCGCGGACCGGACCGGGTGGCGCCGGGGCCGCTGGAGCTGTCCGTGATGCGGGTCTAGGAGGACCGGTCCCGCCGGTCCGCCCTTCCTCCCCTTCACCCACCACTCCGGAGCACCTCCATGCCTACTACCGCGCGTTCCGCCCGCAAGCCCCTGCTCATCTCCGCCGGGGTCGCGCTCGCCGCCGTCACCCTCGGCCTCGTCTCCTGGCAGGCCACCGCCCCGAAGGGCGCCACCGACTCCGGGTCCGCCCCGGCGTCCGCGCCCCGGGCCCCCGACGCCCGGGCCGAGCTGATGAAGCTGGCCCGCCGCGACGCGGCCGACAAGCTGACCACCGGCCGCGCCGACGCGCCCGTCGTCCTCATCGAGTACTCCGACTTCGCATGCGGTTACTGCGGCAAGTTCGCCCGCGACACCAAACCCGAACTGGTGAAGAAGTACGTCGAGGACGGCACCCTGCGCATCGAATGGCGCAACTTCCCGATCTTCGGCGCCGAGTCCGAGGCCGCCGCGAAGGCCGCGTGGGCCGCCGGACAGCAGGACCGGTTCGCCGCGTTCCACGCCGCCGCCTACGCCGAGGGCTCCAAGGAGAAGGGCTTCGGCTCGGCCCGCCTGCGGGAGATCGCCCGGCAGGCCGGGGTCCCGGACCTGGAGCGCTTCGCGCGGGACAGCGCCGGCGAGCGGGCCGCCGCAGCGGTGCGCACCGACCAGGAGGAGGGCTACCGCATCGGCGTCACCTCCACCCCGTCCTTCCTCGTCAACGGGCAGCCGATCGCGGGCGCCCAGCCGGTGGAGGCCTTCACCGAGGCCATCGCCAGGGCCCAGCGGGCGGCGGCCGCGAAGTGACCGGCATCGGATACCTGGCCGCCCTGCTGGGCGGCCTCCTCGCGCTGCTCAGCCCGTGCAGCGCGCTGCTGCTGCCCGCCTTCTTCGCCTACTCCATCGACTCCGCGTCCCGGCTGCTGGCCCGGACCGGGATCTTCTACGCGGGGCTCGCGACCACTTTGGTGCCGCTGGGCGCGGCCGGCTCGTACGCGGGCCGCTTCTTCCACGGCAACCGGGACGCCCTGGTCCTCTTCGGCGGCTGGCTGATCATCGCGCTGGGCCTGGCGCAGATCCTGGGCCTCGGCTTCGCCTCGCGGCGCCTCACCGGCCTGTCCGGCCGGATCCGTCCGACGACCGCCCTGTCGGTGTACGTGCTGGGCGCGGTCTACGGGCTGGCGGGCTTCTGCGCGGGGCCGATCCTCGGCAGCGTCCTGACCGTCGCGGCGGTGAGCGGCAGCCCCGTCTACGGCGGCCTGCTGCTGGCCGTGTACGCGCTGGGGATGGCCCTGCCGCTGTTCCTGCTGGCCCTGCTCTGGGAGCGGTTCGACCTCGGGCGGCGCCGCTGGCTGCGCGGCCGGGTGGTCCGGGCCGGCCGCTTCGAGCTGCACACGACCACGCTGGCGTCCGGCCTGTTCTTCATCGCGCTGGGCGCGATGTTCCTGGCGTACGACGGGGCGAGCGCGCTGCCGGGGCTGCTGGACGTGGACGACTCGTTCGCCGTGGAGGAGTGGGTGCGGTCCGTCGCCGGCGCAGTGCCGGACTGGGCGCTGCTCGGACTGATCGCGGCCGGGGCATCGGCCTTCGGCCTGGCGCGGTGGCGCCGCGCGGCCCGTACCGGTGAGGCGGCCGGGGGCGAGGGGTAAAGCAGAAGGCCCCGTCCGATGGACGGGGCCTTCTCGTGGTGGCTGGGGCCGGGGTCGAACCGGCGACCTATCGCTTTTCAGGCGATCGCTCGTACCAACTGAGCTACCCAGCCACGAAGCTCTCGCGAGCTTCAGCGAACCTGACGGGACTTGAACCCGCGACCTCCACCTTGACAGGGTGGCGAGCTAACCAACTGCTCCACAGGTCCTTGCTATGTGCGAGCGCAAGTCTCGCACATGGTGTTGCGTACCCCCAACGGGATTCGAACCCGTGCTACCGCCTTGAAAGGGCGGCGTCCTGGGCCACTAGACGATGAGGGCTAAAGGCCCGCCTAGGCACTTTCCAGCGCGTCGGGGACGTGAGAAGCATATGGGATCGGAGCGGCGATCGCCAAAACGGTTTCCCCCGGTCGGCGGCCGGGCCCCGCGGCGGGCGCGGCCTCAGCCCCAGCCCAGTTCGTGGAGGCGGTCGTCGTCGATGCCGAAGTGGTGGGCGATCTCGTGCACGACGGTCACGGCGACCTCGTGCACCACGTCGTCGGGCGCCTCGCAGTACCGCAGGGTCGGACCCATGTAGATCGAGATCCGGTCCGGCAGCACCCCGGCGTACCACTCGCCGCGCTCGGTGAGGGGCGTCCCCTCGTAGAGCCCGAGCAGTTCCGGGTCGTCCGCGGGGGGTTCGTCCTCCACGAACACGGCCACGTTGTCCATCACCCGGGTCAGCTCGGGCGGGATCCGGTCCAGGGCCTGGGCCACCAGCTCTTCGAAGTCGTCGCGCGTCATCTGCAGCACCCGCCCATTGTCCGGGAGGGACGCGCCCTCCGGGAGGGATGCGCCCCGGCGCGTGAGAATGGGCCCGTGGTGACAGTGGCGAAGTGCGCGGCGGGCGGCGGATGACCCGGCCGGCCGGGGGTTTCGAGGCGATCGACCCGGACGTTGACCTGCACGTGCCGGAGCAGCGCGGCGAGCCGCGGCTGCGCGTGCTCGCGGCGGTGGCGGCCGGCGGCGCGGCGGGCGCCTCGGCGCGCTACGGGGTCGGGCTGCTGTGGCCGGCGGCGCCCGGGGCCTTCCCGTGGGGGACGCTCTGGGTCAACGTGACGGGCTGCGCGCTCATCGGCGTCCTGATGGTGCTGATCAGCGAGGGCGGCCGGTCGGCGCACCCCCTCGTGCGGCCCTTCCTCGGGACCGGGGTGCTCGGCGGGTTCACCACTTTCTCCACCTACGCCGTGGACTTCGCCCGGCTGCTGGACGCCGGGGAGGCGGGGACCGCGCTGGCGTACGCCGGCCTCACGGTGGTGGCCGCGCTGGGCGCGGTGGCGGTGGCGGCCCGGGTGACGCGCCTCGCGGTGGCCGGCCGCGGCGCGGCCGGGGCGGTCCGGTGAACTGGCTCGCGGTGGTGCTGGGCGCGATGGTCGGCGCCCCGCTGCGCTACCTGGCCGACCGCGCGGTGCAGGCGCGCCACGATTCCGTCTTCCCCTGGGGGACCTTCGCGGTGAACGCGGGCGCCTGCCTCCTGCTGGGGGCGCTGACGGGGGCGGTGCTCGACGGGGCGGCGTCCTCGCGGCTGAGCCTGTTCCTCGGCACGGGGTTGTGCGGAGCGCTGAGCACCTACTCGACCTTCTCCTACGAGACGCTCCGGCTGGCGGAGCGGGGCCAGGGATTCCTGGCAGCGGCGAACGTGGCCGCGTCCGTGCTGGCCGGACTGGGCGCCGTACAGCTGGGCCTGCAGGTGGCGCGGGCGTACACCGGGGGCTGACCGAGGGGGCGCGCGAGCCGGTGGCGCCGGGGGCGTGTCTCTTACGGGGCAAAGAGAGTTGGGCACATTGACCCGTTCACCACGGAACCCCGCCCAGCCCCGGAGGTGCCACCCGTGCGCCACTTGCCCGCTTCCGTCCGACTGGCCGTCGCCACGCTCGCGCTCGCGGCCTCGGCGGGCTGCATGAGCGTCGGCGACGACGCCGCCAAGCCCGGCGCCACCTCCCCCGCGGACCACCAGGGAGCCGTCGCCGGATCCGCGGGCGCCTCCTCTGGGGGCAAGAACGGCGGGGGGCACGGCGGGGGGCACGACAAGAAGGACGCCGCGGGCGCCAAGGGCGCCGTCGTGGGCCCCGACGGAAAGGTTTTGCCACCGGGCGCCCCGGCCAGCCCGGGGGCCGTGGCGGCGGGCGTTCCCGGCGGTCCCTCGCCGTCCGCCGGGCCCGGGGCGTCCGCGGGCGGGGGCGCCGGCGGGCCGGTGGGACCGGGGCCCGGCCCCGGGACGCAGCTGCCGCCCTCCGCGGGCGGGACCACCGCCGGCTCGGGTGGGACGGGAGGGGGCACCGCGCCCTCTCCGGCGGCCAGTCCGTCCGATCCGGGTCCTGTGACTCCGCCCACTCCCTCCCCCTCCGCGGCGGACCCCTCGCCGTCGCCGGGGAGCTAGTCCGAAGCCCTCCTCCGGATGGCTGAACGGGAGTGCGGAGGCTCGTACGCCCGTTCGGCCGAATGGCATTCGGGCAGGTCAGAGGCCTTGTGGTCGAGGTGACTTGCCAGAGTGGGGGGAGGGTGCGTATGGTTATAGATCGTTTGATCCCATTGCCCGGCGCCGACTCCGAAGAGCGCCGCGTGGCGCGTACTCTCCCCTACCGTGGCTGACCGCATTGAGGCGGTCGATTTGCGATTCACGGAGTTTGGGCGCGTGCCGAGACTCCGGAAGGTTTCGCATTTCGCATGTCCATTTCCAGTTCTGACCGTGCCGTCATGCCCGAGAACGACTCCATCGAGGCCGTAGAGGCCGTCGGGAGCCCCGAAATCGTCGAGAGCACCGAGATCCTCGTGCTCGACGAGATCGTGACCGACTCCCTCGCCGCCGACATCGACGAAGCTTTTGAGGCCGAATTGACGACCGACCAGTCCATCGACGCCATCGCAGCCGACGAGGTTGCCGACGCCGAGCCCACGCTCACCTTCGGCGACCTCGGTCTGCCGGACGGCATCGTCCGCAAGCTCGCGCAGAACGGCGTCACCGCCCCCTTCCCGATCCAGGCCGCGACCATCCCGGACGCCCTGGCCGGCAAGGACATCCTCGGCCGTGGCCGCACCGGCTCCGGCAAGACCCTCTCCTTCGGTCTGCCGACCCTGGCCTCGCTGGCCGGCGGCACCACCGAGAAGAAGAAGCCCCGCGCGATCATCCTCACGCCGACCCGTGAGCTGGCCATGCAGGTCGCCGACGCGCTCCAGCCGTACGGCGACGTCCTCGGCCTGAAGCTCAAGGTCGTCTGCGGCGGTACCTCGATGGGCAACCAGATCTACGCCCTGGAGCGCGGCGTCGACGTCCTCGTCGCCACCCCGGGCCGTCTGCGCGACATCATCAACCGCGGCGCCTGCTCGCTGGAGAACGTCCAGGTCGCGGTCCTCGACGAGGCCGACCAGATGTCCGACCTGGGCTTCCTGCCCGAGGTCACCGAGCTGCTCGACCAGATCCCCGGCGGCGGCCAGCGCATGCTCTTCTCCGCCACCATGGAGAACGAGATCGGCACGCTCGTCAAGCGCTACCTGTCGAATCCGGTCACCCACGAGGTCGACAGCGCGCAGGGCAACGTCTCGACCATGACCCACCACGTCCTCGTCGTGAAGCCGAAGGACAAGGCGCCGGTCACGGCCGCGATCGCCGCCCGCAAGGGCCGCACGATCATCTTCGTCCGCACCCAGCTGGGCGCCGACCGCATCGCCGAGCAGCTCATCGAGTCCGGCGTGAAGGCCGACGCGCTGCACGGCGGCATGACGCAGGGTGCCCGCACCCGCGTCCTGGAAGACTTCAAGAAGGGCTACGTCAACGCGCTCGTCGCGACCGACGTCGCCGCCCGCGGCATCCACGTCGACGGCATCGACCTGGTCCTGAACGTGGACCCGGCCGGCGACCACAAGGACTACCTGCACCGCTCGGGCCGTACCGCCCGCGCCGGCAAGTCGGGCGTCGTGGTCTCGCTGTCGCTGCCGCACCAGCGCCGCCAGATCTTCCGGCTGATGGAGGACGCGGGCGTCGACGCCTCGCGCCACATCGTCGGCGGAGCCGGCGCGTTCGAGCCCGAGGTCGCCGAGATCACCGGCGCCCGCTCGCTCTCCGAGGTCCAGGCCGACTCCGCGAACAACGCCGCGAAGCAGGCCGAGCGCGAGGTCGCCGACCTCACCAAGCAGCTGGAGCGCGTCCAGCGCCGCGCCGTGGAGCTGCGCGAGGAGGCCGACCGCCTCGTCGCCCGTTCCGCCCGTGAGCGCGGCGAGGACCCGGAGGCCGCTGTGGCCGAGGTCGCCGAGGCTGCGGAGGCCGAGGTGGCGGCCGAGGCCGCGGCCGCGGCTGCCGCCGCCGAGGCGCAGGCCGTCCAGCGCCGTGACGACCGCGGCAACTTCGAGCGTCGCGACGACCGCGGCGAGCGCAGCGGCCGTGGCGGCTTCAACCGTGACGACCGCGGTGACCGCGGTGGTGACCGCGGCGGGTTCCGCTCCGGTGGCGACCGTCGTGACGAGCGTCCCTCGGGTGGTGGCTTCCGCCGCGACGACCGTCCGTCCGGTGGCTTCCGCTCCGGTGGCGACCGTCGTGACGAGCGTCCCTCGGGTGGTGGCTTCCGCCGCGACGACCGTCCCTCGGGCGGTTTCCGCTCCGGTGGCGACCGTCCCGCCGGTGGTGGCTTCCGTCGTGACGACCGTCCGTCCGGTTCCTTCCGCCGCGACGACCGCCCCTCGGGCGGCTTCAACCGTGACGACCGTGGCGGCGACCGCCCGGCCGGTGGCGGCTTCCGCCGCGACGACCGTCCCTCGGGCGGCTTCCGCTCGGGTGGCGACCGTCCGGCCGGTGGCGGCTTCCGCTCCGGTGGCGACCGTCCCGCCTCCGGTGGTTTCCGTCGCGACGACCGCCCCTCGGGTGGCTTCAACCGTGACGACCGCGGTGGCGACCGTCCCTCCGGCGGCTTCCGCTCCGGTGGCGGCGACCGCCCGTACGGCCGCCGTGACGACCACCGTCCGTCGGGCTCCGGCTCCGGCTCGTCCTTCGGCGGCGGCACCGCCCGTCGCGACGACAAGCCGCGCTGGAAGCGCAACGGCTGATCTTCGGCCCTAGTACCACCGGGCGCCTGATCCAGGCGTCCGCTCGGCCCCCACGGCACTCCGGTGCGGTGGGGGCCGTCTGCGTGCTGCGGGGTGGCTCACGCGCCCGCCGCGGTGTGCCGGGCGGGTGCTACAGGCCGCCGGTGTGGAGCAGCCGGTTGGGGCTGCCCGGGGAGACCCGGGTCAACACCCCCTCGGTGGACTCGCGCAGGAGGAATCCGGCCACCTCCTCGGGCAGCGCGTTCGGCCGGGCCTGCTCGTAGAGGGCGGCGACACCGGCGGCGTGCGGGGAGGCCATCGACGTACCGTCCAGTGCCTCGCTGCCGCCGCCGAGCCTCGCGGAGACGATGGCCTCGCCGGGCGCGTACAGCTCCACGCAGCGGCCGTGGTTGGAGAAGGCGCTCTCCTGGTCCCGCCGGTTCGAGGCCCCGACCGTGAAGGCGCGCTCCGCCGAGGCGGGGGAGGTCAGGCAGGCGTCGTCCGCGTCGTTGCCCGCGGCGATGACCGGCAGCACGCCCGCGTCCGCGAGGGCGTTGACCGCCTGGTTGAGGGCGTCGGAGTAGTCCCCGCCGAGCGAGCCGTTCAGGACGGCGGGGTGCCGGGCGTTCGCCGCCACCCAGTCGATGCCGGCGATCATCCCGGCGTAGGAGCCCCTGCCGTCGCAGCCCAGGACCCGGACGCTGATCAGGTCCGCCTTGGGCGCCACCCCGTAGGTCCTGCCGCCGACCGTGCCCGCGACGTGCGTGCCGTGGCCGTTGCAGTCCATGCCGGCGCCCCGTCGCCCACCGCGTCGAAGCCGAAGGTGGCGCGCCCGCCGTCGAACTCCTCGTGCGCGTAGTCGATTCCGGTGTCCAGGATGTAGGCGCTCACCCCGGCGCCGTCGTGCCGGGCGTCGTAGCGGCCGTCGCCCGTGCCCTGGTCCGCGTTCCAGTTCCGCTGGTCGATCCGGTCCAGGCCCCAGGAGGCGGCCGGTGCCCGGGTGCCCGGTTCGGTGACCGGCCGCGGCGGGCGCGTGACCTCGGCGTCCTGCTCGACGGCCTTCACGCCCGGGCTCACCCGGACGCTCTCCAGCTGGTCCGGGGTCAGCGTGACGGCGAAGCCGTTGAGGGCCTTGCGGTAGACGAACGCCGGCTTCACCCCCAGCTGCTCCGCGACCGCGGCCGGGTCCGCGCCCTTGTGCAGGATCACGATGTAGCTGCCGGGCACGGGATGCGGCGCGCTGGACAGGGGGGCCGGGGTCGGTTCGGGCGCGGCCGCGGACGGCGAGGCGGTCGCCGCCGGGGCGGCGAGTGCGAGCGCCGCGGCGACGGCGGCGAGCACGAGCGTGGTGCGAGTGGTCATGGCGGGCAGGGCATCATGCGCGAACGGTCATCGCCTACGACATTTTTCCGGTGTCCCCGCGAGGACCCGCAGCATCACCGCAATGCGCCCGGCCCACTGCTCCGGGCGGGTCTGCCCGGGCCGGCGCCCGGCCCTGGTGCGGTTCGCCCCCTGTCCCCGGGTCGAGCGGTGGGCGGCGGACCGCGAAGACGATGCGCAGAGAGGGCTTCGTGTCGGCGAACTCTCGCCACCGCACCGGACGGCCCCGTGACAAGTCGAAGCGTCCCACTCGTCTGTGGCTGCGGCAGACCTCGGGCACTGCCGCTCCGCACGGGCTCCTAGCATGGACTCATGGTTGCCAGCGATGCCCAGCACCACGTGTCAGGACGGGAAGCGGTGCCCCGGGACGCCGCCGACCTCGTCGAGCGAGCGGCCGATCTGGTGGAGCCGATCAAGCCGAAGCTACGGGGCTGGCTCCACGCCGGCATGGTCCCCGCGTCCCTGGCCGCGGGCATCGTCCTCATGTGTCTGGCAGGCACACCGCAGGCCATCGCGGCGTGCACCGTGTACGCCGTCACCGCCTGGCTGCTGTTCGGGACGAGCGCCGTCTACCACCTCGGCACGTGGGGACCGCTCGGCGAGGCCGTCCTGCGCCGCCTCGACCACGCCAACATCTTCCTGATCATCGCCGGCACCTGCACCCCGTTGGCCGTGCTCCTTCTCGCTCCTGGCCAGAGGTCCGTCCTCCTGTGGATCGTGTGGACGGGCGCTCTGGCCGGCATCGCCTTCCGCGTCCTGTGGATCGGCGCGCCCCGCTGGCTGTACACGCCCTGCTACCTGGCCCTGGGCTGGGCACCGGTGCGCTACCTGCCCGATTTCCTGCACAGCGGCGGCGCGGCCGTACTCACGCTGATCGTGACGGGCGGGCTGCTCTACAGCGCGGGCGCGGTCGTGTACGCCCTCCAGCGCCCCGATCCCTCACCCCGCTGGTTCGGCTACCACGAGGTGTTCCACGCCCTGACCGTGGCAGCCTTCACCGCGCACTACATCGCCGTCTTCCTCGTCGCCCACTGAGCACGGCGACGGGTCCGGTACAAGCCCGCCCGTTCAGAGACGGAGGGGCCCTGGTGCCTATGGCACCAGGGCCCCGAAGGAACTGCTACACCATCTGCCGACCTTGATACTGCGTCGGCCTTGCTGGCGGCCTGGCCCAGCGCCGCTCCGGCAGCCAGCCCCGTCGCCTGTCCTGCGTCCGCTCTGGCTTGGAACCCCACTGCCGGACTTCCTGATGGACGCGCCCGCACTCGACGCCTTCACCAAGGTGCTGCTCACTGACTTCACCGCTGGGTACTGCCTGTGGTGGCCCCTGATCACTGCGGGCCGCCCGGTCCGGTCGTCAGTCCCGTCGCCGTCCTGCACCAGCCCTGGCTTCGAAACTCCACCACCGCACCGTCCTGCGCACTGCAACTGCACACACTGGGTACTACTGCCAGGCAGTTCGTCTCTGCCCGGCCCTGCTGCTCTCTGGCTACGAGAGAAACCATAACCGTGCCACCACTTAATGTCTACTCCAGCCAAGATAGATTTTTGAGCGCGTGTTGCTGAGGTAATCGGGTTCCGTCAGGTTGAACGGTCGGGGGTCGGGGCACAACGACCGGGCAGGCCGGGCGGGATGCCGACAACAGAGCAGGAGCGCGCGATGACCACGATGAGCGCCGAGCGCACAGCACTTCGTCCTCTGGCCGCCGTCGCCGGGGCGCGCCGGGCTGCCCGGTCCTTCCTCGGAGCCCTCGGGCAGACGGCCATCGAACCGGAATGCGCCGACACCGTGATCCTGGTCGTCTCCGAGCTCGTCACCAACGCCCTGCGCCACGGCGGCGGCGCCCACACGCTCCGACTGGCCGCGCACCCCGACACCATCGAGGTTTCCGTCGAGGACTCCAGTCCCCACTGGCCGCGCATGCGTACCCCCGACCTGGTCGACGGCACCGGCGGGTTCGGCTGGCGCATGGTCAACGACCTCGCCCGCTCCATCGTGGTCACGCCCACGCCCGAAGGCGGCAAGACCGTACGCGCCCTCCTGCCCCGTCAAGCCTGCGGACAGCCGCGGCCCGCGGGCGGGTAGCCGATCCGGGGCCTTTCCGCGCCGCGTCGTGGCGGTCCTGATCACAGTCGGACCCGTGCGCCGGCACCACCGTCCGGCCCTGCGGATCGCCGATCACGGTGTAAGCGGAAGGGCCCGAGCGGCGTGTGCCGGTCGGGCCCTCTCTGCTGTGCGGGCGGCGGCATGTGCCGGGCCGACGGGTCAGGCGGTCACGGGCGTGCCGAGCATCACGGAGGCCCGTTGGAGGGGGCTGAGTACGCGTGTGGGCACGACGGCCCGGGGCAGGCTTCCGCGGACCGTGAAGCCGAGCTGGGTCATCGCGCGGACGACTTCGCCAATGCTGAAGTCGCGGCGGTCCTGGCGGGTGATGACCTGGCCGACCTGCTTGACGGGGTAGGTGCGGCGGCCGATGATCACGGACTCGCCGAGGACCTGCTCGGGCTTGATGCCCTTCATCGACTCCAGGACACCGCTTTTGGTCAGGTCGAACGGGAAGCGGGCGATGACACAGCGCATGTTGCCTCACAGAGAGAAGAGGGGAACGGTCCGACCACGGTGAGGTGGTTCAGCGGGCGAGGGCGAGGGCGAGGACGCCCAGAGCGCTGCCGTGTTCATCGACGACGGGCAGGGCGGCGAGCTCGCGGTAGCGCATCGCGTGCTCGGCCTCGGCCATCGTGGTCGTGGGCGAGGTGAACGGGCCACGGTCGCCGAGGACGTCGCGCAGGCGGAGCCGGTCCGTGTACGCCGTGCTGTCGCGGATGGCGGCGAGCTGCACGCGGGTGACCAGCCCGGTGCACAGGCCGTCCTCGTCGCAGACGAGCAGATGCTCCGTGCGGGAACCGGCCATGACGGCCAGGGCCACCTCGGCGGTCATGTCGTCGCAGACCTGCGGACCCGCCGCTTTCATGGCGTCGTCCACCGTCTGCCGGGTGAGGTCGGCACGGGCCTCGGCGGGCGCCGGGCGGGTCTGCATCCGGACCAGCGTCACAAGGTGCCTCCTGCAGTGGTGGGTCAGTTTCCGGATCAAGTGGCTCTCAGGCCGCCGCGTCGAAGGCGGACTGCCGTGCGCTCGTGCGCCGGGCGGCCGAGGCGGGCCCGCGGCGGCCACGGGAGGAGGTGCTGCGCCTGGGCCGCTCGGACACCGGGGCGGTGATGGTGACCGGGATGCCGGAGGGCGCCTGGGCGCCGGTGATGCGGTTCAGGGCCTCGTCGCCCGATCGGACCTGTGTGGTCTGCGGGGTGATGCCCGCGGCCGTCATCAGGCGGGCCATCTCGCGGCGCTGGTTGGGCGTGACGAGGGTGACGACGCTGCCGGACTCACCGGCGCGGGCGGTACGGCCGCCGCGGTGCAGGTAGTCCTTGGGGTCGGTCGGCGGGTCGACGTTCACGACGAGGTCCAGGTTGTCGACGTGGATGCCGCGCGCAGCCACGTTGGTCGCGACCAGGACGGTGACGTGGCCGGACTTGAACTGGGCCAGGGTCCGGGTTCGCTGCGGCTGGGACTTCCCGCCGTGCAGGGCCGCGGCGCGGACCCCGTTGTCGAGGAGGTCCTGGGTGAGGCGGTCCACGGCGTGCTTCGTGTCCAGGAACATGATCACCCGGCCGTCGCGGGCCGCGATCTCCGTCGTTGTCCGCTGCTTGTCGGCGCCGTGGACGTGCAGGACGTGGTGTTCCATCGTGGTGACGGCGCCGGCCGAGGGGTCGACGGAGTGCACGACCGGGTCGGTCAGGTAGCGGCGGACCAACAGGTCGACGTTGCGGTCGAGGGTGGCGGAGAACAGCATCCGCTGGCCTTCGGGGCGCACCTGGTCGAGCAGCGCGGTGACCTGGGGCATGAAGCCCATGTCAGCCATCTGGTCGGCCTCGTCGAGGACGGTGACGGCGACCTGGTTCAACCGGCAGTCACCACGGTCGATGAGGTCCTTGAGCCGGCCGGGGGTGGCGACGACCACTTCGGCTCCGGCGCGCAGCGCACCGGCCTGGCGGTGGATCGGCATGCCGCCGACGACGGTGGCCAGGCGCAGCTTGACCGCCCGGGCGTAAGGAGTGAGGGCGGCGGTGACCTGCTGGGCCAGCTCGCGCGTCGGTACGAGGACCAGGGCGAGGGGCTGACCCGGCTCGGCGCTCTGGCCGGCCGTACGGGCCAGCAGGGCGAGCCCGAAGGCCAGGGTCTTGCCCGAGCCGGTGCGGCCGCGGCCCAGGACGTCACGGCCGGCGAGGGTGTTGGGCAGCGTGGCGGCCTGGATCGGGAACGGGGTGGTCATGCCCTCGCGGCCGAGCGTGGCGAGCAGCGGGGCCGGCATGGCGAGGTCGGCGAAAGCCTCGACGGCGGGCAGCGCGGGGGTGATCGTCTTCGGCGGTGCGAACTCGCCCTGGACGGCGGCGGGCCGACGGCCGTATCCGCCCGAGCGGCTCGGGTTTCCGGAGCGGCTCGGGGCCGGCGAGCCGAATCGGCTGCCCCGGCCCGAACCGGCGCCGAAGGCGGGGCCGCCGGTGCGGCCGCGGGTGCGGGAAGAGCGCTCGTTCGTACGTGTGGGGTTCATGCGGAACCTTCCTTGACGCGGCACGTATCAAGGAATTCCCGCAGCGTAGGAGCGGCGCAGGGAATTGCGAGAACGGGCCGAATTTGATGCGAAAGCGGATCTGGCGGCCCGGGAATCCCTACGGGCTCAGACGCTGGAACAAGGTGGCGTCATATGGACGCAGCAACCAAAGCAATTGATTCGAGTGCGGCCCCGAGAGGGCCGGTCGGCCGAGTGTCTCAATGCTCAATACCGCGGGTGAACCCACCGCGGGAAATGCATGCAGCTGGGGCCCGCACCCCGAGGGATGCGGGCCCCAGCTACAGAACGCGTGTCAGCGCTTAGGCGGGAACGATGTTCTCGGCCGTCGGGCCCTTCTGGCCCTGCGCGATGTCGAAGGTGACCTTCTGGCCCTCGTTCAGCTCGCGGAAGCCCTGGGCGGCGATGTTCGAGTAGTGGGCGAACACGTCAGCGCCGCCACCGTCCTGCTCGATGAAGCCGAAACCCTTTTCCGCGTTGAACCACTTCACGGTACCAGCAGCCATGTCATATCTCCTTTGGGGCAATGCATCGGCGTCTGCACTGTGCGGACGCCGTGTCGCCGCGATGATGCCCCGCCCGGTAAATGACCGGGAAATACAAAGTGCTTCCGACCGAATGAATTCCGGCTGGAGGCGCTTGAAGTTCTTGGGTACCAAAACTGCAACCGAGATCGACAGTAGCACGATGCGGCGGCTTGTGTGCGCCGAACATTTCCGTCGACTGCGTTGAGGTAGAAACACTCCCCACCGGATCCATTAAATTCCTAGGTCGCGGCGACAGATATTGATTCGCACCGAGCGCAGCGTTCTTACGTGCTCGCCGTCGGCTCCGGGCCTCCAGCTCACCGTGACCCACCCTGAAGGGGACGGGACTCCCCACACGGATCGACCGCCGCCCCTCGGATGCCGTAGAGGCCATCGAGGCGGCGCCGGAGACACGGCCGGTACCGTGCGAGCCCGTCTCGTAGCGCCGGATGGCGCCCCGTGCCGGGCCGTCCGCTCACGCACCGCTCACGCAGGGGCCCGGAAACGACGGAGCGCCCCATCTGGCCGAAACCGGATGGGGCGCTCAGTGCCAGGCCGGAGAGGGTGTCCCCGGCCCGCGAGCAGTAGGCCATGTCGGACTCGAACCGACAACCAACGGATTAAAAGTCCGCTGCTCTGCCAATTGAGCTAATGGCCCGCAGAGTGCTCACCCCAGAGCATAGCCGCAGAGGGGCGCGGGACCGATCGGGTATCGCCCGGAGTGGCTCCGGCGGTTTCCTGCCACGGCCCGTGCCGGTGAAGGGGCGGGCGGGCGCGGCCGGTTCGGCGGCGTCGTGCAGCGCGGAGCCGGGGCCGGGTGCCAAACGCGGGGTGCCGGAGGCGAGTTAGGGCTGCCGCGCGGCCGGGTCCGTACGGGGCCAGTTGACCAGCAGGGTGTGCAGGGCTGCGGTGATCCGGGCCCAGGACCGCGGGACGGGGCGCGGGTGGCCGAAGGAGCCGGTGGCCTCCAGGGCGGCGAAGCCGTGGAAGGTGCTGCGCAGCAGCCGGACCGCGTCGGTGAGGTCGGGTTCGGGCAGCGCGTACGCGTGCAGCATCGACGTGGTGAGTTCGATCATCCGCAGGTGCCCGGGCGAGGCGGCGACCACCTCGGGCGGCAGCCGCAGCTGGGTGGCGGCGTACCCGCCGGGGTGTTCGAGGGCGTAGGCCCGGTAGGCGTCGGCGAAGGCGGTCAACGCCTGCTCCCCGGCCCGGCCGGCCAGTGCCTCGCCGAGCCGGTCGGCGAACTCGGCGGCGGAGCGCACGGCGAGACGGGCGCGCAGGTCGTCGAGGCCGCGGATGTGGGAGTACAGGCTGGCGTCCTTGACGCCGAAGCCGCGGGCGAGGGCGGAGACGGTGACCTGGTCGAGGCCCGCGGAGTCCGCGAGGGCGGCGGCCGCTTCGACGACGCGGTCGGGGGTGAGGCCTGCTCGGGACAACGGGGTGGCTCCTTGTGTTCCTCGGGCTCTGGCGAAAGCCGTTAATGATTTGCCTAGATGCTCTAGGCAACCCTAGCGTGGGTCCCATGAAGGCACTGACCGAGAAGGACATCCGGGGCTCGTTCGTGAACTGCTCCAAGGGCGAGGCGGCTCGCATACCGCTGCCCCGGGACCTCGCCGCCCGGCCGTGGGAGGACCTCGACTTCCTCGGCTGGCGCGACCTGTCCGCCCCCGACCGCAGCTACCTGGTCACCGGCGGCACCGACGGCGGCCGGCCCGTCGGGGTGACGCTGCGCTTCGCGACCGTCAAGCGCGGGGCGCTGCACCGCAGCATGTGCGGCCTGTGCCTGACCCTCCACCCGGGCGGCGGGGTCTCCCTGATGACGGCACGCAAGCGCGGCAAGGACGGCCGCGAGGGGAACTCGCTCGGCCTCTACATGTGCACCGACCTGGCCTGTTCGCTCTACGTGCGCGGCAAGAAGCTGCCGGAGGCGGGCGGGCGGTTCGAGGAGACCCTCACCGTCGAGGAGCAGATCGAGCGGATGACGGGCAATCTGACCGGGTTCCTGGACCGGCTGTGACAGGGGTGGTGACGGCGGCTCCGGGGGGCGTCCGGCGGCCCGGCCGTCAAGTGGTCGGAGGGCCGCCCCGGATGGCGTAGAGTTGGGTTTACCGACGCGGGGTGGAGCAGCTCGGTAGCTCGCTGGGCTCATAACCCAGAGGTCGTAGGTTCAAATCCTGCCCCCGCTACGAAAGCCCTCAGGGGCGATGACGAAGGCCCGGATCCTCACGGATCCGGGCCTTCGTCGTTCCCGGACCGCGTGGCCGCGCCCGCTTCACCCGGACGGCTCCGGCCGGTTCGCCGCCTGCTCCCGCGGCCCGCACCCTTGAGGGGCGGGGCGGTAGCGGCCCGCGCCCGTGTGAGGGAGCCGGCAGGAGAAGACCTTGGTGGGGCTGGGGCAGCGGGACGACACCCACGGCGCGGGAACCAACGGCGCGACCCGGCTGGCCGGGCGCTTCCTCCGCGTGCTCCCGGCGGTCCTGGTCGTCCTGGGTCTGGCCTTCGACGTGCTCACCCCGCCCAGCTACACCGGCTCGCCCTTCTTCTCCGCCGCCCCGCTGGTCGCGGCGCCGCTCTTCTCCCTCGGGACGACCCTGCTGACCGGCGCCCTCGCCTCGCTGTCGGTGGTCGCGCTGCACGTCTACAACGGCACCACCTGGCAGGGCGAGGCCCTCACCGAGCTGGTGACCGTCCTGACCGTCTCCGGATTCGCCCTGCTCATCAACCGGGTGGTCCGGCGCAGCGGGGCCCGGCTCGCCTCCGCGCGCGGAATCGCCGAGGCGGCGCAGCGCGCGGTCCTGCCCACCCCCGCCGAGTGGATCGGGGGGCTGCGCATCGCCGCCCGGTACGAGGCCGCGGAGGCCGACGCGTTCATCGGCGGGGACCTGTACGCCGTCCAGGACACCCCGTACGGCGTGCGGCTGGCCGTCGGTGACGTACGGGGCAAGGGGCTGGGCGCGGTGGAGGCGGTGGCGGTGGTCCTCGGCGCCTTCCGGGAGGCGGCCGAGCAGGAGCCCGCGCTGGAGGGGGTGGCCCGGCGGCTGGAGCGGGCGCTGGCCCGGGAGGGCGTGCGGCGCGACAGCCTGGACGCCTTCGAGGGGTTCACCACCTGTGTGCTGGCCGAGATCCCGCGAGGTACGGGGCTGCTGCGGATCGTGAACCGGGGTCACCCGGAGCCGCTGCTGCTGGGCCCCGACGGTTCCGCGGCGCCGCTGTACCCGGCGGAGGCGGCGATGCCGCTGGGCATGGGGCAGCTGGGCAGCTGGCCGGACCGGGCGGACGAGTGGGCCTTCCCGGTGGGCGCGACCCTGCTGCTGTACACCGACGGGCTGAGCGAGGCGCGTGACCGGGCGGGGGAGTTCTACGATCCGCCGGCCCGCTTGCGGGGGCGGGTCTTCCCGGGGCCCGAGGAGGTGCTGGACGCGCTCACCACCGATGTGCGCCGCCATACCGGGGGCGGGGCGACGGACGACATGGCGCTGCTGGCGGTGGCCCGGCCGGGCGGGGGCCGTCCGGGCCGACGGCGGACCGTACCGGCCGTTCCGCACGAGCGGGCCTGACGGTGCGTGAGGGGAAAGGGCGCTCTGCACCGGCAATTGACGGCCCGTCATGAGAAGTGGGTGGCTGGAGATGCGCGGGTGGGTGCACCCATTCGCCCGGTCTCGTCATGTATTGAGGGGGAAAGTCAAGGCCAAGGCTGCGCGGTGGGTGGCTGATTGGCGTGAACGATCAATCGCAACTGCTTGGAATCACTCCCCCGCGTCTATTACCGTTCGATAACGCAGCGCGGTCGCCACCGCCGTCGCAAGAGACGGCACAGTGCGCGTGCGCGGATTTCGAGGAGTGTGCCCCGGTGCCGTCCCAACTGCCCGCCCCCGACGGCGTCGACATCCAGGAGGCGCCCACCGCCGGTGCCTGGGGCGAGTGGAACCCGACCGAGGACTCGGCCCGCCCGGTGCGCGGAAAGCACCGCGTGGCGCGCCAGCGCGGCAGTCTGGCCCGCAGCTCCACCGTGCTCGGGGTCGGCGTCATCGCGGCCGTCGGCGCGGGCGGGATCGCCACCGCGCAGGACCGCCCACAGGTCGGGATCAGCATCCCGTCACTGAGCGACCTCGGCGACCTCGGCGGCCCCGGCGAGGCGTCGGAGCAGGCCGCGGAGGGCTCCGCGAACGGCATCGTCCAGAGCCGCGACCAGGCCGCGGGCCAGGGGCAACCGGCCGCAGGTCCGGGGCACGTCCGGCAGGCCGCCGGTTTCGACCCGGGCGAGGTGCTGCGCCACCGGATCCTCCAGCAGGCCGAATCCCAGCAGGACGCCGCCGCGGCCGCCGCGGGGGCGGAGAGCGAGCGGGCCGCGCGGCAGGCCGCCGCCGAGGAGGCCGGGCAGAAGCGGGCCGCCGCCGAGGAAGCCGCCCGCACCGCCGCGGAAGCGGAGGCCAAGGCCCGCGAAGAGGCGGAAGCGGCCGCCGGCGCGGCGGCACGGCGGGCGGCGGACGCCGCGCCGGCCGGTGCGCCCGCCTCCGCCGGTGCGCCCGCCCCGTCCGGCTCCGCGGCCCCGGCCACGGGCGGCTACGCCCTCCCGACCTCGGCCTACACCCTCACCTCCCACTACGGCGATGCCGGTTCCATGTGGTCCTCCGGGATGCACACCGGCCTCGACTTCGCCGCCCCGACCGGCACCCCCGTCAAGGCGGTGCACGGCGGCACGATCACCTCCGCGGGCTGGTCCGGCGCGTACGGCTACCGGATCGTGCTCCGCCTCGCCGACGGCACCGAGGTCTGGTACTGCCACCTTTCCTCGATGTCGGTGACCGCCGGCCAGGTGGCGACCGGCGACACGATCGGCCGGGTCGGCGCCACGGGCAACGTCACCGGCCCCCACCTCCACCTGGAAGTGCGTACGGACGGTCAGACGCGGGACCCGCTCACCTGGCTGCGGGGCAAGGGTCTGGCTGTCTAGGCCGCCGGGCAGCCGGAACGGGCACCGGCAGCGGTACCCGCACCTGAGCCGGCACCCGGACGAACGTGCGCCCCGCGCTCGTCGTCCGCAGCGGCGGCGCCGCGTACAGCTGCTCCATGACGGCCGCCCGGGCGAGGGCGGGCGCCGCGGCCGCCCGGCCCCGCAGCAGCCGCTCCAGCAACTCCCGCTCCCGGGCAGCGAAGTCCGCCGCCCGGCGCGGACCGCCGGTACGGGCCTCGTCGCGCAGCAGGGCGAGGGCCGCCGCGTCCGCCGTGTAGGCCGCGACCACCCGGGCCGCCGGCCGCCCTCCCGTACTGCGGGCCAGCGCGCGGGCCAGTGACCTCGCCGGGACCGACGCGAGCGCGGGCACCTCGGCCGGGCCCAGCCAGCCCGCCCCCGCGTACACCCTCAGCTCGCGGTCGACCGTACGCAGCTGCCCGCGCCGCAGCCGCACGGCCAGCCACACCAGCGCGGCGAAGGCGGGCACCATCACGGAGCCGTAGACGACGTAGAAGCCGTACGCACCCAGCTCGGACGAGCTGTTCCACAGGGCGTGCGCGGCCATGGCGAGGGCCAGCCCGAGCGGCGGCAGCCCGGCCCGCACCCCACGGCGGGTGCTGCGCGCGGCCGCGCCCAGGCCGAGCCCGGTCAGCGCGGTGAACAGCGGGTGGGCGAACGGCGACAGCATGATCCGGACGAAGAAGGTGGCCGCGGTCATGGAGTCGAGCACGCTGGTGCCGCTGCCGAGGTCCTCGCCGAAGGCGTTGCCGAGGTAGAGGATGTTCTCGGTGAAGGCGAAACCGGTGGCGGTGAACCCGGCGAGGACCAGGCCGTCCGCGGGACCGGTGAAGTGCCGTCTTCGGAAGACGAACACCAGCAGCGGGGCGGCGCCCTTCGCGCACTCCTCCACGACGGGGGCGATCGCCACCGAGCCGAGCTGGTCGGCGGCGGAGGGGTCGGTGGCCGCCGCGGCCATCCACTCGGTAGCGAAGTCGTTGGCCACTATGGCGATGAGGGCGGCCGTGCAGGCTCCCCACCCTGCGCAGAACAGCAGCCGCGACCAGGGCAGCGGCGCGGCCCGGCCCAGCCACCGGAACGCCGCCATGAGCGGGGCCACCGGCAGCAGGGCCAGGCCGAGGCCGACGAAGAACCCGGCGGTGCCCGTCTGTTCCCGGACGAGCTCCAGGATGGCCACGCCGGACAGCGCCACGCAGGAGAGCAGGACGACGAGCACGCACGTGCGGACCGCGCCCGACGGACGTGCGAGCACACCGGGGAGCGCTCGGAACACGTCATCACCCTAGCGAGCGGGTCCGACACGCGCAGTGACGTTCGCTGTTCTCCCCGTTACGGGGTACGGCCGCGCGGGGCAACCGGGGTGTGGGAGAGGGGTGTTACGGAACGCGGCGGAAGAGGAGGTCGCGGACGACGTGCCCCTTGTCCAGGCCCTGGCCCTCGAAGCGGGTCAGCGGCCGGAAGTCGGGGCGCGGCGCGAAGCCGCCGTCCGCGCGGGTGTTCTCGAACCGCGGGTGCGCGCCGAGGACTTCGAGCATCTGCTCGGCGTACGGCTCCCAGTCGGTCGCGCAGTGCAGTACGGCCCCGGGAGCGAGCCGGGTCGCCGCCAGGTCGAGGAACTCGGGCTGGATCAGCCGCCGCTTGTGGTGGCGGGCCTTGGGCCACGGGTCCGGGAAGTACACGCGCATCCCGGCGAGGGAGTCCGGCGGCAGCATCTCGCGCAGCAGGATGATCGCGTCGCCGTTGGCGACCCGGACGTTCTCCAGCCCGCCCCGCTCGGCGAGCGCGAGGAGGTTGCCCTGTCCGGGCGTGTGCACGTCAACGGCGAGGATCCCGGTGTCCGGGTCGGCGGCGGCCATCTGCGCGGTGGCCTCGCCCATGCCGAAGCCGATCTCCAGGACGACGGGGCGGCCGTCGAAGAGCCGACCGAGGTCGATGACCTCGTGCCCGTCGATGTCCAGCCCCCAGGTCGACCACTTCCGGCGCAGCGCCTCGCCCTGGCCGGTGGTCACCCGGCTGCGGCGCGGCTGGAAGCTGCGGATCCGCCGCTCGTGGTGCGAGCCCGCCGGGTCGGGCGCCGGCCCGTCGGGAAAACGGGGCTCCGTGCGCCAGCGCGGCGGAACGTGGGAAGCCGCCCCCTCGGGGGCGTCGGGGGTACCGGGCTGCGGATTCAGAGACTCAGACACAATGCCCCGATTCTACGGCCCGCCGCCCCCCGCCCGCCTCGGCACGACGCCGCGCGGGGGCGCTGGGGGGAGGTGCGGGGCGGTGACGGACCGGGGCGCCGGGGGCGCCGCCGCCCGGGGGCGCTACGCGGGCGTGACCAGCAGCGGCCGGGCCCGTTCGCGCAGCTCGGCGACGCGCGGCTCGTCCCCGTACGGTTCCAGCCGGTGCAGCAGGTCCCGTACGTACTCGGTGGTCCGCGCCGAGGAGATCCGGCCCGCGACTTCCACGGCCCGGGTCCCGGCCGCGCACGCCGCGTCGAGGTTGCCCGACTCCAGCTCGGCCACCGCGCTCACCACCAGCCGCAGCCCGTGCGAGCGCACGTACTCCTCGGTGGGGCGGGACAGCGCCTGCTCGGTGAACCGGCGCACCTGCCGGGGCAGTTTGAGGTCCCGGTAGCACTCCGCCGCGTCCGCCGCGAACCGGTCGTACGAGTAGAAGCCCAGCCACGTCGGATCCGGGTCCCCCTCCCGCGCCCGCTCCAGCCAGCCCTCCGCCGCCCGCAGCGCGGCGCCGGCCGCCACCGGATCGCCCGACTTGGCGTGCGCCCGGGCCTCCACCAGCCGGAAGAAGCTCATGGTGCGGGCGGTGGCCAGACCCCGGTTGCGTTCCACGGCGGCCTGCGCGAGGTCCACGCCCTCGTCCGGGAAGTCCCGGTAGGTGGCCTGGAGGGACATCGAGGCCAGGACGTACCCGCCGAGCGGCACGTCGGCGGCCGCCCGGGCCAGGCGCAGCGCCTGGATGTAGTAGCGCTGGGCGGCTTCCTGCTGGCCGGTGTCGAAGGCCATCCACCCGGCCAGCCGGGTCAGTTCGGCGGTCGCGCCGAACAGGGCCCGGCCCACCTCGTCCGTGTAGGAGCCCAGCAGCAGCGGGGCCGCGTCCACCCGCAGGCACTCCGGCACCATCGAGGAACGCCAGTCGCCGCCGCCGTACTTGGAGTCCCAGCGGCGCGCGTCCTCGGCCGCCTCGCGCAGCTTGGTCACATCGCTGTGGCCGACCCGCTGCGGGGTGGGGTCGGGGGCGTGCACGGCCGTCGACTGACCGGGGGCGCGGGGCGTTTCGGGGCCGGAGCGCGCGGGCACAAAGGAGGACGGTAACGCCGCGCCCGGGGCCGCCGGTCCGCCCGGAGCGCCATCCGCGGCGTCCGTGGAACCCGCAGCGCCCGCAGTGCTCCCGACGACCGCAGCGCCCCCGGCGCCGCCCGTAGGACCCGCGGCACCCGCCGTGCCCGTACCGCCAGTACCACCCGTACCGCCCGCCGTACCGCCCGAGAGAAGGGGGGCCGCCGTCGTGGACTCACGCGCGACCGAGCCGTCCGCCGGAGATATCAGCCAGCGCGAGGCGGGCGTCGCGTACGCCGCCACGGAGAAGGATCCGGCCAGGGACTGCCAGATACCGCCGCCCCCGCGCCGCCCCGCGAGGTCCAGCCGGTAGAGGTCGGTGGCCGAGCGCACCGCCGCCCCCACGTCGCGCGGGAAGGCCAGGCCCACCTCGGGCGCGGGGTCCGCGTCCGCCAGCCCGATCTCGTGCAGCGGTACCGGCCGCCCCAGCTTGGCGCCGATCGCGGCGGCGATCAGATGGGGCGCCGCGCCCTGCGGCACCATCCCCTTGGACACCCACCGGGCGACCGAGGTCTTGTCGTACCGGAGCGTCAGTCCGCGCTGCGCTCCCAGGTCGTTGACCCGCCGGGCCAGCCCCGCGTTGCTGATGCCCGCGAGGGCGAGGACGGCGCCGAGCTTCTCGTTCGGCTCACGGAGCTCCCTGGACATGCGCCACCCCTCGTCACACACGTGGAACGCAGACCGTCATCGGGGCATAGGCGCCCGGCAACGTAAACCCAGCGTAGTTCGCCGCATCCCAAGCGTTAAGGCCCCGCCTTCCGGATGGCGAGATTGTTGTCCGTGCGCACAGTCGTGGCCGGGGTCGTACCCGGGGCGCACGTGTCAGCGCGTGCTCCGCCCGTGTGGCCGTGCGCCCGCCCGTGCGCTCTGGCCCGCCCCGGGGTCCGGCGATTCGATGTGCGGTGCGTGGGTCGGCCCGGCGCGTGGATCCGGCGGGCCGTAAGACGCCGCCGCCCCAGTCCCCGCGGGCGTCGGTACGGTCCGGGAGGTGGACGCCGCTTCCCGGGCCGCGCTCGCGCCAAGGCGCCCGGGGCGGCTGAAGAATGGCTGAAACCGACCTATGGGGCGGGGGGCACGGAACGCCAAATACCGCGTGCGCGGGGCGTGTTCGTTTGCATGTGCGCCCCCCTTAACCCCTCTCGCACGCCTGTCTCGTGGCAGCATGGACCCGAGCCACCCGGGGTCCTGCCGTCCGGCCGTCCGGCCCCGGTCACGTGCCCACAGGCTGGGGAGACGGCTATGCGGTGGTTGGTGGGCTGGAGCAGTATCGCCGCAAGCTTCGGCACGGCCGGACGGGTCGGCGAGCCCGCCCGGGGGTCCGACGGGCCGCGCGGCGGCCTCGCGGACGCCCCGCGCGCCTCGTACGCCGCGCCGCCCCCTTACGGCTCGACGGGTTTCGACCGCGGCGCCTACCTCGACCAGGGCGCGTACGGCGCCTACGGCGAGCCCGACGAATACAGCGAACGCACCCTCCACCCCGTCGGAGCCCAACTCCTGTGGGGCGACCCCGACCCCCTGTGGGCGGTCGGCGACTGGCGCCCCGACGAGATCCGCACCATCACCGCCGACCCCGCCGACCCCTTCACCCGGCTCGCCGTCCTCGGCTGCTGCGGCGCCGGTGACGCCGAACTGCGCCGCGCCCTGTACGCCGCCCGCGGCGGCGCCCTGCGCCACCTCACCCAGTGGCCCGGCAGCTACACCGCCGTCGTCCAGGCCGGCCGCCGGATCACCGTCGTCGGCGACCTCGCGGGCGCCCGGCCCGTCTTCTACACCCCCTGGGCGGCCGGAACGGCGTACGCCACCGCGGCCCTCCCGCTCGCCGACCTGATCGAGGCCCAGCTCGACATCGGCCACCTCGCCGCGCTGCTGGCCTGCCCCGACAGCCCCGAGGCACTGGGCGACGGCACACCGTACGCGGGGGTCCGCCGGATCCCGCCCGGGCACGCCCTCATCCTGCGCGAGGGCTCCCGCGAGATCACCGGGTACGAGCCCGTCGCTTCCCTCGCCGTCGCCGCCCCCGAGATGGAACCGGGGGCCGCGACCGAGGGCGTACGGGAAGCACTGGTCGACGCGGTGCGCGCCCGGCTCACGGCGCCCCGCCATGCCCCCGACACCGTGCCCCACGACCCCGGACCGGTGCCCGGAATGGGCCCCGCCGACCGTCGGGCCGCCCGCGGCGCCCCCGCGCCCGGCGTGGGCGCCGACCTCTCCGGCGGCAGCGCCTCCGCGACCCTCGCCCTCCTCGCCGCAGGACTGCCCGGCGCCCCCGGCACGGTCCTCGGCCACGGCTCGGGCGCCGGTGAACGCCTGCTCGCCGTCACCTTCAACGACCTCGCCACCCCCCGGGGCCGCGAGGGCGACCTCGAACGCGCCCACGCCATCGCCGCCGACCCCCGCCTCCACCACGTCGTCGTGGCTGCCGCCGAAGAGGCCCTCCCGTACGCCGACCTCGACGGCCCGCTCACCGACGAACCCGGCCCCTCCCTCGTCCTCGCCGCCCGAGACCGGCGCCGGCTGGCGGCGGGCAGCGCCGACCACTTCGTCGGCCACGGCGCCCGCCAGGTCCTGGACGCGCACCCCGCCCGGCTGGCCGACCTCCTCATGGACCGCCGCAGACGCCACCTGCTGCGCCCGGTCGCAGCCCTGGCCCGCTCGGCCGGCGCGGAAGGCCGGTCCGTCGGCCCGTCCCTGCTGGTACCCCTGACCGTGTACGCCGCCGCCCGCCGCCTCGCCCGCACGCCCTACCGCGCGGGGATGGAAGAAGCCGCGGCCCGGCTCCGCGAAGGCCGCCTGCCCGGCGGCGCGGCCACCCCGCTCGACGCCTCCCTCGCCGCCCTCACCTGGTGCCGGCCCGGCCCCGCCGCGAGCTGGCTGACCGGCGAAGCCCTCGCCGAGGTCGCCGTCCGGCTCGCCACCGCCGCGGGCCGCCCCCCGCTCTCGCTGCGGCCCGGCGAGGCCCGCGCCCGCTCGGTCCTGGCCCGCCAAGCCGCCGACCACCGGGTCTTCGAACAGGCCGTGGAGGTCCGCAGCCAGCGCCTGCACGCCCCCTTCCTCGACAACCAGGTCGTCCGCGCCGCCCGCGCCCTCCCCGAATCCCTGCGCGTCCAGCCGGGCGCCCGTGCCGCGATCCTGCGCACCGTCCTCGCGGGTACGGGCGTACGCGCCCTCCCGCCCGGCTGGGGCGCCCCCGCCCACGCCGCGAACGAGAGCGCGGTCCGCCTCGGCCTGCGCGCCGCCCTGGACCCGCTGCTGGCCCTCTTCACCGCCCCGCTGCTGGCCGACGCGGGCCTGATCGAGGCCCGGGTCATCCAGCAGGCCCTCATCGACGCCGCCGACGGCCACCCGGTCCCGCTGGACGGCCTCGCGGAACTCGTCTCGGTCGAACTCTGGCTCCGCCGCCTCCTGTCCCGCCGCGGCACCTGCTGGACGGGCACCTCCTCCCCCCGCCGCCGAGCCGTCCCCACAGGCGTCCCCCTCCGCCGCCCGGCCTTGTCCTGACCCTGGCCTGCCGGCGCGCGCCTCGCCCGTGCCTCCGGCGGGCCCTCAAGCGCCGGGCGGGCTGGGTGTGGTTGGCCACGGCTTGCCCGCGACCGCGAACACCTCAGCCCCTCGCCCAGCGAAATCCAGCCCGTCCGGCGTTTGAGGACCGGGTCCGGGCGGAGCCCGGTTTCGGGAAGGGGCGGGTAGGGGACCAGCCCCGCGCAGCGACGGCCCACCCCCGACCCGCTCATCGCCCCGGCCCATCCCGCTGCACCGGGCCCGGTGCAGGGGCCGACCAGGGAGCCCGCACCCCCCGGGACACCCCGGCCCCGCACCCCCCGGGACACCCCGGCCCCGCACCCCGGCCCACCCCGCGGCCCCGGGTGGCCAGGGAGCCCGCACCCCGGGGCCAACATCCCGGCCCCGGCCCCGGACAGGGCCGACCAAGGCGCCCGCGCCCAAGGCCAACGCCCCGCCCCCGCGCAGCGGCCCACCCCGCGGCCCCCGCCCCGGGCCCACTCACCCACCCGCCCCACCGGCCAAGGCAAAATGACCCCGTGCGGTACCTGATCCTCGGCACCACCCAAGCCCGTGACGCATCCGGCGCCCCCCTCCCCGTCAACGGCGCCCGCCTCCGCGCCCTTCTCGCCGCCCTCGCGCTCCGGGCCGGTGGCCCCGCCGTCCCCGTATCGGTCCTCGTGGACGAGGTCTGGGGCGAGGACCCGCCCCAGGACGCCCCCGCCGCCCTGCAGGCCCTGGCCTCCCGGCTGCGCCGCGCACTCGGCGGCAAGGACACCGTCCAGGCCGACCCCACCGGCGGCTACCGCCTCGACGCCACCCCGGAGGACGTCGACCTGTACGTGTTCCAACGCCTCGCCCGCCAAGCCGCCCAGGCCCTCGCCACCCCCGCCCCCGCTCCCGACGCGTCGCCCGACCCCGCATCCCCCACCGGCCCCCCGGCCGCACACCCGGAACCGCGGACCACCACCGTCACCACCGCCACCACCCCCGCCCAAACCCTCCGCACCGCCCTCTCCCTCTGGCGCGGCCCCGCCCTCGCGGACCTCCCCGACCCCGCCACCCGCGCCACCCACGCCACCCGGCCGGAGGCCCAGCGCACCGCCGCCCTCCGCGACCTCATCGAGGCCGAACTCCGCACCCCCGCCACCGATCCGGCCACCCTCCTCCCGGAGATCGAGGCCCTGATCGCGGCCCACCCCTACGACGAGAAGCTGCGCGCCCAGCAACTCCGCGCCCTGCGCGGCGCGGGCCGCACCGCCGACGCCCTCGCCGCCTACGACCGCACCCGCCGCGCCCTCGCCGAAGGCCTCGGCACCGACCCCGGCCCGGAACTCACCGCCCTCCACGCCGACCTCCTGCGCCCCGATCCGGCCCCCGCCTCCCGGCACACCTCCGCGCCCCCGTCCCCCACCGACCGCCGCGGCAACCTCCGCCCCCGCCTCACCTCCTTCGTCGGCCGCGAGCCCGAACTCGCCGCCATCCAGGTCGACTTGGACCGTTCGCGCCTGGTCACCCTCACCGGCCCCGGCGGCTCCGGAAAGACCCGCCTCGCCGAACACGCCGCCGCCCAGCACGCAGCGCGCACCGCCCAGCACGTCGCCCGCACCGGCGAGGCCGCCCCCGCCGAACCGGCCTGGCTGGTCGAACTGGCCCGCCTGGACCACCCGGCAGCCGTCCCCGCCGCCGTCCTCAGCGCCCTCGGCCTGCGGGACACCGCCCTCGTCGGCCGCGACAAGCCCACGGTCCAGGACCCCACCACCCAGCTCCTGGACCACTGCGCCCAGCGCCGCCTCCTCCTCGTCCTCGACAACTGCGAACACGTCATCGGCGCCGCCGCCGAACTGGCCGAGCGGCTCCTCACCCACTGCCCGGGCGTCCGCATCCTGGCCACCAGCCGCGAACCCCTCGGTGTGCCCGGGGAGACCGTCCGCCCCGTCGAACCTCTGCCGCCCGACCCCGCGCACCGGCTCTTCGCCGACCGCGGGGCCGCCGCCCGGCCGGGCTTCGCCGTCGCCGACGATCCGGCCGCCGTCGCCGAGATCTGCCGTCGTCTGGACGGTCTGCCGCTGGCCATCGAGCTGGCGGCGGCGCGGTTGCGGCTGCTGACCCCGCGGCAGATCGCGGACCGGCTGGACAACCGTTTCCGCCTGCTGACCAGTGGGAGCCGTACGGTGCTGCCCCGCCAGCAGACCCTGCGGGCGGTGGTCGACTGGTCCTGGGACCTGCTGGACGCGTCGGAACGTACGGTCCTGGCCCGCCTGTCCGTCTTCGCCGGCGGCTGCGACCTCACCGCCGCCGAAGCCGTCTGCGCCCACGACGGCGCAACCGATGCCGCAGATATCCCCGACGTCGCCCACGTCCTCGGCGCCCTGGTCGACAAGTCCCTCGTCCTGGCCGAACCCGGCCCGGCACCCGCCACCATGCGCTACCGCATGCTGGAGACCATCCACGAGTACGCCGCCGAACGCGCCGCCGAGGACCCCGCCGATCGGGCCGCCACCGCGCGCCGCCACGCCGCCCACTTCACGGCCCTCGCGGAAGAAGCGGAACCCCGCCTGCGCTCCGCCGAGCAGCTGCCCTGGATCGCCCGGATGGAGACGGAACTCGACAACCTCCGCGCCGCCTTCACCACCGCTGTCTCGGGCCCCGCCCGGGCCACCGGCACCGGCCCCCGCCCCGACACCGAAACCGCCCAGCGGCTCGCCTTCGCCCTCGGCTGGTTCTGGTGGCTGCGCAACTACCGTTCCGAGGGCGGCGACTGGACCGCCCGGGTGATCGCCCTCGACCCCGTGGAGCCGGCGCCCGACACCCCCGCGTACTGGCGCTGGATGCGCCTCCAGCTGCTCCACGTGTTCCTCGTCGCGGAGACCCGTCCGCTCGCGGAGTTCCGTACGCCCGAACGCATCGCCCTCGCCGAGCGCCTCCAGCGGGCCTTCCGCCGCAGCGGCCCGGAGACCGCCCGCTTCCCCGGCATGATGTGGCCGCTCACCTGCTACCTCACCGGTGACGCCCTCGACTTCCACGCCGGACTCGACGAGACCGTCGCCAACTGCCGCCGGTACGGGGGCGAATGGGAACTGGGGGTGACCCTCATGCTCCGTACGCACGTCGCCGTCGACATCACCGGCGGGCTGCCGACCATCGACGCCGACCTCGCCGAACTGCACGAGATAGCCCGCCGCGTCGGTGACCGCTGGACCCGCGCGCAGGTCTCCAGCGCCGCGGGCGAGGTCGCGCTCTCCCGCGGCCAGTACGACTGGGCGCGCGCCGAGTACGAGGAGTGCCTGCGGCTCGCCCGGGAGGTCGGCACCGACTTCGAGGCGCCGTTCGCGCTCGCCCGGATCGCGGAGACCGCCTACTGCACGGGCGACGCGGCCGGCGCCGAGCGGCTGCTGGCGGAGGCGGAGGCCGGGGCGCGGGAGTCCGGCGTCACCGACGTGCACGCCTTCTCCCGGCTGCTGGCCGGGATGATCGCGCTGGACCAGGGCGATCCGGCCCGGGCGCGCGCCGCGTACGACCAGGCCCTGAGCGTGTCGCTCCGCTCGCCCGTACCGGCGCAGTTCTCCGCGGGCCTGGGCAACCTGGAGGCCCGCCTCAAGGGGCTGGAGGAGGGCCCGGCCGCCGGACTGGCCGTGCTCGCGCCGACCCTGGAAGCGGCGGTCACCGGGCACTGCGCGGAGCGGGTGCTGGCGGCGCTCGCGGAGACGGCCGCGTGGCTGCTGGCCGACGCGGGCCGGGCCGCCGAGTCCGTACGGGCGCTGGCGGCGGCCACCGCGTGGCGCGGCGGGTGGCCCCGGTCCGTACCCGAGGAGGCGTTCGTGCGCGGGCTGCCGGACCGCACCCGGGCGGTCCTGGGCGCGCAGGCCCACGACCGCGAGGCGGCGGCCGGGGCGGCCCTGTCCCCCCGGGCCGTCCTCAGCACGCTGCTCGAAGCGGCAGCACCCGACCCCGCGCCCCAGGAAGGTGCGGGCCTCACGAACAGCTGATCACCGCGTCCGCCCAGGAGGCGAGGGTCAGGTCCGTGTACCGGTCGGCGTGCTCCACGACCAGCCGCAGCGTCTTGCGGCCCCGCAGCCCGACCTCGACCGGCACCGCGGGGTCGCCGTAGGAGAGGGCGGCGGACCGCCATAGCCGCACCCCGTCGCCGTAGACGGAGAACCGCACGGCGCCGTCACCCGGCAGCGACAGCCCGTCCACCCCGGCCCGCGCCGAGAACGCGCTACACCTGCGGTTCAGGGTGATCTCCACCGAGGAAGGGGCGTTGACGGTGATCCCCTGCGCGAACCGCCGCTCGCCGACCACCAGCCCCCACCGCTGCCACACCCAGCTGCTGCGCCAGGTCTGCACCTCGGGGCCCGTGTGGTCGCCGAGTACGGACTGACCCAGCCGCACCAGCTGGTACCCGGCGGCCGGTGCGGGCGGCGGCGTCGGCAGGGGCCGGGAGGGACTCGGCGCCGGCCGCGCCGGTCCCGGCTTCGCGGGAGCCGCCTTGGACAGCGTGGGCGAGGCCCGCGGCGGGCGCGGGGCCGCGCTCCGCGGCGACGGTACGGGCTTCCGCGCGACCGGCGGCTCCGGCGCGGGCGCCGCGGGCTTCGGCGGGAGCGGAGCCGGAGCCTGCGGGACCACGGGCGCCACCGCGGGTGGCTTCGGCGCCACCCGGGCCTGCGGCTTCGCATCGTCCCCGGCCAGCGCGAACACCACCCCGGCCGCGGCGGCGACCACGACCCCGGCGGCGATCGCGGCCTTGGCGGGCAGGCCGAGCCCCTCGGAGGCCAGCGCCCCCGCACCCGACCCCGCCCCGGCCCCCGCACCCGCCGCACCGGCACCGGCCGTCGAACCACCCGCGGCAGCGGCGGCCGCGCCCGCGCCCCCGGCCGCCACGACCCCGCCGGCCACCACCCCGGCCGCCTTGACCGCGTACCCGGCGGCGAACCACCCGATGACCGCGACCGGAAGCAGCGCCGGGATCCCGGCATTGACGTCCTTCAGCTCACCGGCCACCAGCCGGCACTTCACGCACTCCTCCAGGTGCCCCCGCAACCCCCGCTCGGCCCGCATCCGCAGCCCGCCCCGGGCGTAGGCGCCGAGCCGGTCGGCGTAGCGGGCGCAGTCCCCGCCCTCGCTCAGCGCGGTGCTCACGTGGGCCTGGAGGTAGGCCTGCTTGAGCCCCTCCCGGGCCCGGCTGGCCAGCACCGCGGTGGCATTGGCGGTCAGCCCGAACAGCGGGGCGATCGCGCTCGGCGACGCCTCCTCGACGGTGGTGTGCCACAGCACGGCCTGCCACCGCTCGGGCAGGCTGCGGAAGGCCTGCATGGCCAGTGACTGCTCGGCCGCGTGCATGGCGCGGACGTCCGCGCCCAGTTCGAGGGCGTCGGCGCCGGGCGCCAGCCCCGTCCCGGCCTCGGCTCCCGTTCCGGCCTGCTCCGCGAACAGCGCGAAGTCCTCGACGAGTTGCTCGCGCCTGGCGGTCTTCGCCCAGGTCGCGGCGACCCTGCGGACGGTGGTGAGGAGGTAGGCGCGCACGGCCTGGTCGGGCCCGGCCCCGCCGCGCACCGCCTGGAGGGTCCGGGCGAACACCTCGGCGGTCAGGTCGTCAGCCGTGTGGCCGTCCCGGCAGCAGGAGCGGGCGTAGCGGCGTACGGAATCGGCGTGCCGACGGAACAGCTCCTCGTAGGACCCGTCGTCGCCGGCCCGCATCCGGGCGATCAACTCGGCGTCCGAGGGCGGTGGTTCCGTCCCGGAAGCGCTCAGGGAGCCGGAGCTGCGCCCGCCGCCCGGCTCGCGCTGGGCCGGGACCTGTTCGGCCGGGGACTGACGGGCCGCCGGCGCTGCCGCGTCGGCTTCGCCGCCGGGACCCGCGGCTCCGGAGACCGGATCTTCGCGCCCGTCAACGCTCATCGCGCAAGCCCCCGCAGGACACACTCAACCGGTACACCGTTCCAGCGTGTCACACGGCGACCACGCTCCGGGGCCGCTCCGGAGTTCATCCACTCATCCGGGCACGATCCGGCCCGTCCCCGTGTCCTGGCCCGTTCGTTCGAGTGAGGACCGTCCGAGGAGCCCCGCCCCGGAATCACCCGGGAAGCCGAGCGCGCGGACGGAGGATGTGCGGCGGGCCCTCCGGTCACCCGACGACCCCGCCGCACTCCTGTCACCCGACGAACTCGGCCGACTCGGCCGCACCCACCCGGCCGCAGCACCGCGGCCGCATCCGTACGGACGGCACGCGCCGACTCAGACGGTCCGCGACCGCAGCCCCTCCAGCAGGATGTCCAGCAGCCGGGCCGAAGCGGCCGCCTGCTGGGCCGGGTCCGGCAGCGCGGGCGCCGCCGTCGCTATGACCAGCAGGACATCGGCCACCGTCACGTCACGGCGCAACTCACCGGCCTCCCGGGCGCGGTCGACCAGCCGGCCGACGACCTCCAGGAGCGCACCGGAGCCCGAGTCCTCCGACGGCTCGTCGTCGAGCTGCGTACGCCCGCCCACGACCCGCAGGTCCGGCTGGCCGCCGACCACGGCGGCCTGCCGCTGCTGCGGCACCCGCGCCGTGTCCACGGCCTCCAGGACGTCCTGACCGTCCTCGTCGGCCGCGCCGACCCGCAGCACCTGCGGCGGCAGCAGCCGCCCGGCGCCCGAGGCGACGGAGGTGCGCAGGAAGCGCGACAGCGCCTGCCAGGGCTCCTCCTCCTGGCCGAGCGCGGCCCGTGCCTGCTCGGTCAGCCGGGAGGTCTCCTCCTCGGCTATGCGCCGGACCAGTACGTCCTTGCTCGGGAAGCGCCGGTAGACGGTGCCGACACCGACGCGGGCGCGCCGCGCGACGTCTTCCATCGGAGCCCCGTAGCCCAGCTCGCCGAACACCTCGCGCGCGGCGCGCAGGACGTGTTCGAGGTTGCGCTGTGCGTCGACCCGCAGGGGCGTGGAACGGCCCACGCCGTGCGAGGTGCCGCCGGCCATCACGCGACTGGCGCTCTCGGCCGAGAGCGCGGTCGCAGAGCCATGGAAATCGGAAATGTTCATATGTTTCCCCCGGTAATCATTTGTCTCCCCCCGGAGACAGTCCCCGCCTTCGTGTCGAGGGGGGCCACGGTCATGTGGGCCCGGTCGTAACTCCTCGACGGGCTACGAACATAGTTGAGCCAGACTCAATTCAGAAGAGGCAGCCCCGTACGGACCATCGCCCGATCGGAGCATCGACCCCCACTTTTCCGTTCCAAGCCCCCGGAATTACCCGTTCCGCAGTGCCTGACCTGCGCACCTCACCCCCCAACGGCACCTCCCGACCGGCCGCCCCCGGCCCCACCTCCGGTCACACAATGTGTCGGGCCTGTGGACAAACTCCCGGCCACGTTGCGTCATGGGATGGTGAAGGCTGCTAACTCCCGGGGCACGGCCCCCGGCACCCCGCCCCGGACACGCATCCTCGTCGTCGGCGGCGGGTACGTCGGCATGTACACGGCGCTCCGGCTCCAGCGAAGGCTGAGAGCCGACGAGGCCGAGGTCACGGTGGTCACCCCCGAGCCGTACATGACCTACCAGCCGTTCCTGCCCGAAGCGGCCGCCGGCTCCATCTCGCCCCGCCACGTCGTCGTACCGCTGCGCCGCGTGCTGAACCGCTGCCGCATCGTCATCGGCGAGGCCCGGAGCATCGACCACGCGAAACGGACCGCGACCGTCACCACCCTCGCCACCGACGAGGAGGGCACCGGCGCCATCGAGATCGAGTACGACGAGATCGTCATCGCCCCCGGCTCCGTGTCCCGCACCCTCCCCATCCCGGGACTCGCCGAGTACGCCATCGGCTTCAAGACCGTCGAAGAGGCCATCGGCCTGCGCAACCACGTCATCGAGCAGATGGACATCGCCTCCTCGACCCGCGATCCCGCCATCCGCGACGCCGCCCTCACCTTCGTCTTCGTCGGCGGCGGCTACGCGGGCGTCGAGGCACTCGCCGAGCTCGAGGACATGGCCCGCTACGCCGCCCGGTACTACCACAACGTCACACCCGAAGACATGAAATGGGTGCTGGTGGAAGCCAGCGACCGGATCCTCCCCGAAGTCGGCCCCGAAATGGGCAAATACACGATCAGGGAACTGCGCGCCCGCAACATCGACCTGCGCCTGGAGACCCGGCTCGAAGCCTGCGAGAACCGCGTCGCCGTCCTCAGCGACGGCGCCCGCTTCCCCACCCGCACCGTCGTGTGGACCGCCGGCGTCAAACCCCACCCCGTCCTCGCCGCATCGGACCTGCCCCGCACCGAGCGCGGCCGGCTCGACTGCACCGCCTTCCTCACCGTCGCGGGCGTCGAACACGCCTGGGCCGCCGGCGACGCGGCCGCCGTCCCCGACATCACCGCCGCCGCGGGCACCGAATGCGCCCCCAACGCGCAGCACGCCGTCCGCCAGGCCAAGGTCCTCGCCGACAACCTGGTGCACGCCCTGCGCGACGAAGTGCTCACCGAATACGCGCACAAGTACGCCGGCTCCGTCGCCTCCCTCGGCCTCCACAAGGGCGTCGCCCACGTCTACGGCCGCAAGCTCAAGGGCTACCCCGCTTGGCTGATGCACCGCGTCTACCACCTCAGCCGCGTCCCCACCTTCAACCGCAAGATGCGCGTCCTCGCCGAATGGACCCTCTCCGGGCTCTTCAAGCGTGAGATCGTCTCCCTCGGCTCCCTCGAACACCCCAGGGCCGAATTCGAACTCGCCGCGGGCGGCGGACCCAAGGCCCCGCCGCCCCCGTCCGCCCCCAACCCCCCGAAGGACGACCAGCGCTGACGTCGCCAGTGCGGTCGGCCACACGGGACGTGTGACCATAGGTGGGCTCACACCTGCACAGAGTGACGCCGCCCGGCGACCGAGCACGAGCGATGTAGCGACCAATAGCGACACCACGAGGCTTGAACGCAGTGAACTTCACGCGCTGGAGCGCCCGGTTTCCCGGAACGCAGCGCCGCGCCGCCGCCCGGACCGAACACGCCGCAGCCCAGGCCAAGCGGGGCGAAGGCTCCGTCCCGGCGGCCCGCGGTGGCCGCGCCGAGCCTCCGGGCACCGGCCCCGGCCCCGAACGGACCCCGTCCACCCCGGGCGGCGGACCCGCCGCCCCCGCCGCCCCCGCCGCCCCCGCGGACCCCACCGTCTGCGGAACGGGCACCGGCTCCGCCGCCGCGCTCGCCGCGGTGCCCTCCCTCGACCTGCTCTCCGTACGCGAGGTCCTCGGCTGCCTCCCGGCCCGCGTCGCCCTCGTCCACGGCCCCGAGCACCGCATCGCCTACGTCAACGACGCCTACACCACTGGCTTCGGGCCCCGGCCCACCGGCGCCGCGGCCCGCGAAGCCCTGCCCGAGATCGAAGAGCTGGGGCTGCTCCCGCTCCTCGACCAGGTCCTGCGCAGCGGCAAGCCCCGTACCGCCAAGAACCGCAGGGCACCCGGCGGCAGCTCCTACACCGCCACCTGCACCCCCGTGGAATTCCCCGAGACCGACGGCGCCGACCGAAGCGCCGGCGTCCTGATCCACCTCGCCGACGTCACCGACCACGCCGAAGCCGTCGACCGGCTGCGCACCGCCGAGCGCCGCCAGCGCGAAGCCGTCGTCACCCTCCAGCGCTCCCTGCTCCCCCAGGAGCTCGAACAGCCCGACGACCTGCGCATCGCCGCCACCTACCAGCCCGGCGGCACCGAAGCCGCCGTCGGCGGCGACTGGTACGACGTCATCACCCTCGGCGCCGGCCGCACCGCCCTCGTCATCGGCGACGTGATGGGCCGCGGCGTCCGCGCCGCCGCCGTCATGGGCCAGCTGCGCACCGCCGTCCGCGCCTACGCCCGGCTCGACCTGCCCCCGCACGAGGTGCTCCAGCTCCTCGACGGGCTCGCCGCCGAGATCGACGCCAGCCAGATCGCCACCTGCGTGTACGCCGTCCACGACCCCAGCGAAGGCCTGCTCGCCTACGCCTCCGCCGGCCACCTGCCCATCCTGGTCCGCGACGAGGACGGCACCGTCCGGCGCGCCGCCGACCCCACCGGGCCCCCGCTGGGCACCGGCGGCTGGCTGCACACCAGCGGCACCATCGCCCTCGGGCCCGGCTCCACCGCCGTCCTCTACACCGACGGCTTGGTCGAACGCCGGGGCGAGGACATCGACGAGGGCGTGGCCGCCCTGGAACGCGCCCTCTCCGGCGCCCTGGGCACCCCCGCCGTCATCTGCGACCGCCTGATGCGCGCGCTGGGCGTGGACGCCGACCACGACGACGACGTCGCCGTGATGGTCGTCCAGCAGCCCGCCCGCATCGGCACGGACGCGGAGCTGTTCCACAACGCTGCCCTGGAACTGCTGGGCGGCATCGAGGCGGCTCCCCGGGCCCGCGCCTTCGCCCAGGGCGTCCTCGCCTCCTGGCGCTTCCCGGTCGAACTGTGCGACCTCGGGGTGCTGGCCGCCAGCGAACTCGTGGCCAACTCCCTCCAGCACGGCACCCCGCCGATGCGCCTGCGGCTGCGCCGCACGGACCGCCGCCTGATCATCGAGGTCACCGACGGGGACGACCACCTCCCGCGCCGCCGCCGCGCCGAACCGGCCGACGAGAGCGGACGCGGCATCTCCATCGTCGCGACCATCGCCTCCTCGTGGGGCACCCGCCGCACCCCGGGCGGCAAGGCCGTCTGGTGCGAGTTCGCCCTGCCGGGCACGTAGTGCTGTAGCCGGACGAACGGAAGGCCCGGTCCACCGGACCGGGCCTTCCGTCGTACGCGCTCGCTCTCCCGCTACGCCGACACGGGCTCGGCGACGGGGACGGCCCGCGGGACCGGCACCGCGGCCGGCACACCCTTGAGCAGCGACGGGTTGTCCTGCACCGGCGTCAGCTTCCCGCCCAGCCGCAGCGCCAGCCAGGCGATCCCGAGCGAGACCACGACGAAGATCCCGATGTAGAGCATCGGCACGCCCGCGCCGACCGGCACGCCCAGCGGACCGAGGGCCAAGGCCATCTGCTTGACCAGGGCGAACGCCGAGTTGTACTGACCGACGGAACCCTCCGGCGCCAGGTCGGCCACCAGCGGAGCCAGCGTCGGCGACAGCATGGCCTCGCCGATGCCGAAGAGGGCGTAGGTCGCGATGAACGCGGCGGCGGCCATCATCGCGCTGCCGTGCCCCAGGCCCGAGAACCCGGCTATGAGCCAGGCACCCGTCCAGATCACACCGACCAGCGCGATGACCCGCGACCGGCGCCGCTTCTCGACCAGCCGCAGCACCACGAACTGCGCCACGACGATCGCACCGGTGTTGGCGGCCAGCGCGAAGCCGAGGGTCGAGGGGGATATCCCGGCGGCCTCGGTACCGAAGGCGGCCAGACCCGACTCGAACTGTCCGTAGCAAGCGAAGAAGATCACGAAGCCCAGCACGCAGAGCTGGACCATCGCCTTGTGCTCCAGCAGCCGCTTCCAGCCGCTCCCGCCGGACTGGGCGGGGTCCTTCGGCACCGCGTCCTTGATGCTCGGCGCGTGCGGCATCCGCACGGTGGCGATCACGCCCGCCAGCACCAGGAACATCACGGCCTCGATGCCGAACAGCAGGGTGAAGCTGCCGGGACGGTCCACGTCCACGATCTGGCCGCCGATGAGGCCGCCTATGCCCAGGCCCAGGTTCTGCATGAAGAACTGCAGGGCGAAGGCACGCGTACGCGTGCTCGGGGTGGAGCACCACACGATCATCGTGGCCAGCGCGGGCTGCATGACCGCCTGACCGGCACCCAGCGCCAGGGCCGAGACCAGGATCGGTACGACGCCGCTCGACAGCCCCAGCGACATCGCGCCCAGCGACGCGGCGACCGCGGCGCCCATGACCACGGGGACGGGCCCGCGCCGGTCGATGACCCGGCCGGTGAGGGGCAGTGCGAGCAGAGCGCCCAGCGCGAACGCCACGAAGGCGCACGTCGCGGTAGCCGCCCCGAGATCCCGCACCTGCGCCACGTAGATGTAGAGGAACGGAACCGTGAAGCCGATCCCGAACGCCGTCAGCGCGTTGCCGGCCTGGATCCGCCGCATCGCAGCGCCCATCACCCTGGTCACTTCTCACCTGCCTTCACTACTGAAGCCTGAAGACTTCATACCTAAAGTTCGACGCTTAACTCTACACATCGAAGGAGTTAGATGCCAATGGGCTCGTGCCATACTTCGGTCCATGGGTGACACCCCCGACGGAGCCACGCCCGTCCACGAGCCGAGCCTCGACGAGCAGATCGCCCGCTACCAGCGCGAATTCCAGGACCTCGACCCCCAGGTCGAGAAGGTCGTGTCGGCGCTGAGCCGCCTCAACCGCCGGATGAACGTCGCGTACGGACGCCAGACGGCGGCCCTGGGCATCAGCAACGCCGAGTGGGAGGTCCTCAAGGCCCTCGTGCTGGCGGGCGACCCGTACCGGATGGGCCCGAGCGAGCTGGCGAAGCAGCTGGGCCTCACGCCGGCCGCGATGACCCACCGGATCGACCGCATGACCGCGGACGGCCTGGTGACCCGCGAGCGCGACGAGTCCAACCGGGTCAGGGTGATCGTGGAGCTGACGAACGAGGGCCGCAGCAAGTGGCTCGACGCGATGCGCGCGGCCACGGTCTTCGAGGAGGATCTCCTCCAGGACCTCTCCACCCTGGAGCGCGCCCTCCTCGGCGACATCCTCACGCGCCTGCTGGACCGGGTCGAAGGCCTCCAGTAGCCCGCCGGACCGGCACGGGAAGCCGGTTTGACACCAAGCCCGTGGATCCGTAAGGTTCTTCGAGTTGTCCCGGAGCCGGAACGGTTCTGTGACAGCAGATCACGCCGCCTCGTAGCGGCACCCAACTCAGCACGATCTCCCACCGGGAACGAATTCGGCATGCCCGAATTCATTTCCAAGGCCCGATTATGAGCCGCCCGGGAAATCCGCTAGAGTTCGGGAGTCGGAACGGCCCAACAGCCGGAAAGACAAACCCCGCTGACCGGGGGTCAGGCCCGAAAGGATCTGATAGAGTCGGAAACGAAGAACGAAGCCCGGAGGAAAGCCCGAGAGGGTGAGTACGAAGGAAGCGTCCGTTCCTTGAGAACTCAACAGCGTGCCAAAAATCAACGCCAGAAGTTGATACCCCGTCCATTTCGGTGGATGAGGTTCCTTTGAAAAAGACCTGTGAGGCCTTCGGGTGCTTGCAGGCAACCACAACAGCGAGGACGCAGTGGACGGTCGGCCATATTCCGGCATGACTGTCCCGCTCAACGCGAGTGGGCACCCGATTACGGGTAAACATTCACGGAGAGTTTGATCCTGGCTCAGGAC